>CACYPY010000119.1 GCA_902776415.1 uncultured Ruminobacter sp. | reverse complement strand
TCTTTCCGTGCGCTTCCGCGGTATCGACGACAAGGGGCTGGCTTCCTATCTGCTCTCCCTTTACTGCTCGGCGGCCATTCTTGCCGATGATGCCATTGCCGTACTGGAAGATGTAGAGGTTGGAGAGTACTATGACTATAACTAATTCCGTGGCTCCCGAAGCTCTGGGGCTGCCCTCCGTTCAGGAGCTGGAGTCTCTGGCGGGACAGTATCTGAAGGATCTGGACGGCAGCATTCTCGAGCCGGAGGTTTGTGCGCAGGAAACCGAGGCTCTGGTAACCCGCGGCGATACCGCAGTGTTTGGCACTGCCGCTTCCAAAGCAGCCGCTCTTTCCGGCTTTGAGGATTTTCAGAAAATCGCGGACGAAGTTGTAAGAGATGATTACGCCGCCTATGCCGGAACAGCGCCGGAGACATCTCCTGTTCCCGGTTCCTCAGAAGAGGCTCTGTCCGAGGCCGTGTCTTTCGCGGAGCAGGGTACTTCCTATGCCGCTCCCGCTCCGGCGGACTCCGGTGAAATCAGGGCCTTCTCCCCGGCAGTGGTGTCTCAGGCTCAGAGTCAGAATCAGGTTCCGGGATCCGCTGCGCCCGTTCAGGCGGCCGCCCGGGATTCCGAAGCCACCGTGGGCGGTCAGACCGGAAACCGCAGCATTGTGGTGGGTTCGAAGACCGTGGAGCAGATTCGTCAGGATTTCCCGATTCTCGGAGAAACAGTCAACAATCATCCTCTGATCTGGCTTGATAACGGCGCCACCACCCAGAGACCGCAGAGCGTCATTGATCGTCTCAGCTATTACTATGCTCACGAGAACTCCAATGTGCACCGCGGAGCTCATACCATGGCAGCCCGTTCCACCGATGCCTATGAAAACGCCAGGCAGACTGTGGCCAATTTTATCGGAGCGTCCTCCAAAGACAATATTGTTTTTGTGAGAGGCACCACCGAGGCCATTAACCTGGTGGCTCATTCCTTCGTGAAGCCAATGCTGAAGCCGGGCGACGAGATCATCGTGTCCCTGCTGGAGCACCATGCCAATATCGTTCCCTGGCAGCTGGTGGCCGAGGAAACCGGTGCGGTGATCAAGGTTATTCCGGTGGACGCCGACGGGCAGCTTAATATGGGTGCCTACGAGAAGATGTTTACTCCGAGAACCAGATTCGTTTCCGTAACCCACGTATCCAACGTGCTGGGAACCATTACTCCGGTGGAGGAACTCGTGGCCATTGCTCATGCGCACGGGGTCCGGATTCTGATTGACGGTGCTCAGTCCATTGCGCACATTCCGGTGAACGTCACCGCCCTGGATACCGACTTCTTTGTATTCTCCGGCCACAAGGTGTACGCCCCTACCGGCATCGGAGCCCTTTACGGCAAGAAGGACGTGCTGGAGCAGGCCAGACCGTATCACGGCGGCGGCAATATGATTGCGGATGTGACCTTCGAGAGAACCATCTACAATCCCGCTCCCAACAAGTTCGAGGCCGGAACCGGCAGTATCGGTGATGCGGTGGGACTCGGAGCGGCTCTGGACTATCTCGCAGGCATCGGCATTCACGAGGTGGGAAGATATGAGCACGAGCTCGTGGCTTACGGCATGAAAGAGCTGGGAAAGATTAAGGGACTCCACCTTATCGGCACTGCAAAGAACAAATCCAGTGCCCTTTCCTTCGTGATGGACGGCAGGGATATCCATGAGATCGGGCAGTATCTTGACAGTTACGGCATTGCCGTAAGAACCGGCCATCACTGTGCCCAGCCGATACTGAGACATTACGGACTCGAAGGCGTGGTAAGACCGACCCTGGCCGTTTACAACACTTTTGAGGATATTGAATATCTGGCCAGGGCTCTGAGAAACCTGGTCTGAGGCGGAATGGTCTCTCAGGGAACTTTTGCCGGTTCTTCCTGAAGGATGTCCGAACTGAAGAGGAGTCAGAGAAACCGGCTCCTTTTTTGATGGCGGTTCCGGGGAAAATTACCGGTAATTCCCCCAGGACACGCTGATTTCAGGTTTTCTGACGGGAAATTTATTCATTTTTCAGAACATTGTTCACATTTTTTTCAATTGCTGATAAAATACCTTATACCTAGTAGGCAGATAGGTAATATCAGAATTGCAGTTTTAACGGATTTTCAGGCAGGACTGCGGTATTTCTGCCCAGACCTGAATCGGAATTTAAGAGGTGTCCGGCATGAGATTCAACACAGCGCTGCTGCATGATGGCGCGGATTTAAACGAAACCCACGGCGCAACACTGCCGCCGGTATATCAGACCAGCGCTTTTCATCATGGCAGCGCCGAGGAGATGGCGGCCATTTTCGGACACCGGGCACCGGGCTACAACTACACCAGAGTGGGGAACCCCAGTCTTGCCGCTTTTGAAAATCGCATCACGAGACTGGAACACGGCGTGTCCTCCATCGCCTTTTCCTCGGGCATGGCCGCCATTTCCGGAGCCGTGCTGAACATTGCTGCCGCGGGGGACGAGATTGTGGCCAGTCGCGGTCTTTACGGCGGCACCTGGTATCTGTTTAAGGATCTTCGCTCCCTGGGGATTGCCACCAGATTTGTCGACATCATTGACAGAGCGGCGGTGGAAGCGGCCATCACGGACAAAACCCGGATGATTTTTGCGGAGACTATCGGGAATCCCAGTCTGGAGGTCACTGATATCCCCATGCTTGCCGAGGTGGCGAAGGCCCATGGCATTCCGCTGGTCATCGACAACACCGCAGCCACTGCCTACCTTATCCGGCCGCTGGAGCAGGGGGCGGACATTGTGGTGAATTCCACCTCCAAATATGTAAACGGTTCCGGCAGCGCCATCAGCGGGGTGCTGACCGACGGCGGCTCCTTTAACTGGAGATCTCCGAAATTCCCGGAATTCGCGGACTATGCAAAGTACGGAAAATTTGCCTTTACCGCGAAGCTCCGGAACGGCTTTGCCCGGGATCTGGGCGGCTGTCTGGCTCCCATGAACGCCTTCCTCAATATCATTGGTCTGGAAACTCTGGGACTCAGAATGAAGCAGGCCTGCGGTAACGCCCTGGCCATGGCGGAGTGGCTTCGGAGCAATCATCCCGAGCTTCAGGTCAACTATCCGGGACTCCCGGGCACAAGAACCCATGAGACCGCCGCAAGGATTCTCAGGAACGGCTTCGGTGCCATTCTGACTCTGAGAGCCGGGAGCCGGGAACGGGCCTTTGCCATTATGAACCGGCTTCGGCTGGTGTATCGGATCTCCAATATCGGTGATTCCCGCACGCTGATTATTCATCCGGGATCCACCCTGGCTCTGGAAAACACCCCCGAGGAACGGGAAAGCTCCGGAGTTTACGATGATCTTTTGCGAATCAGTCTCGGGATCGAGGATGCGGAGGATCTTATCGGGGATCTCCGGCAGGCCATTGAGGCAGAATGAGGAATTTTAAGGCCGGACTCTGACAGAAAAATCCGGCGCATTTGACAATTTTCAATATCGAATTGAATCTGAAAAAGGAGGATTGCTGTGGCAGCAGAAGAAATCAGAGCTGATGAAACCGTGGACGTTACTCATCTGGTATGCCCGAATACCTTTGTGAAAACCAAGGTGGTGCTGGACGGACTGGACGAGGGACAGATTCTGGCCGTGCGTCTTAATGACGGAGAGCCGGTACAGAATGTGCCGCGTTCTCTCAAGGAGGAGGGGCACGAGGTGCTGCGCCTGGACCCCAATGATGACGGTACCTTCACCCTTTATGTGAAGAAGGTCGGGGACTGAGTGCAGAAAAGGTCGGGGACTGAGTGCAGAAAGTTCGGGGGACTGACCGGCACATCAGGTCGGACAATAATTGTATCGGAAACGTTTCCGGTTTCGTTCGGAACGGTTCCGGGATATGCTCCGTTCCGGAGACACTCCGGATCGGATAGTTGATAAGGAAAAAAGAAGATGTTTATTACCGTTGCCGGAGAAAAGAAGGAAGTTAAGGACGGCCTCCTTCTCAAGGAGCTTATTGAGCAGGAAAAGGTGCAGACTCCCCAGTATGTCACCGTTTCTCTCAATGATGAATTTATTGAGACCGCAGATCGCGATCAGGTTGTTCTCAAGGATGGCGATACAGTAGAATTCCTGTATTTCATGGGAGGCGGAGCATGGCATTAAGCGACGAGCAGATTGAGAGGTATTCCCGGCATATCCTTCTGAAGGAAATCGGTGCCAAAGGACAGAAGAAGCTTCTGGAAGCAAAGGTGCTTGTTATCGGCGCCGGCGGTCTTGGCTGCCCGGTGGGCCTTTACCTGGCAGCAGCCGGTGTGGGGACTATCGGTGTTGCGGATGCGGATACCGTGGATCTCTCCAACCTTCAGAGACAGATTGCCCACACCACTGCCGATATCGGAAAGCCCAAGGTGCAGTCTCTGAAGGAGTCCATGGAGGCCATTAATCCCGATGTAACCGTGCATGCTTATCAGAAGTTCATCGATTCCTCCAATATCCGGGAGCTTATCCGGGAGTATGACTTCATCGTGGACGGCACGGACAATTTTGCGGCAAAGTTCCTCATTAACGATGCCTGCGTTATGGAGAAGAAGCCCTTCAGCCATGCCGGCATTTTAAGATTCCAGGGACAGCTTATGACCTATATTCCCGGGCAGGGGCCGTGCTACCGCTGCGTGTTCAAGGATATGCCGCCGAAGGATGCCATTCCCACCTGCCGCCAGGCCGGTGTTATCGGAGCCATGGCCGGAGTAATCGGAAGCCTCCAGGCAATGGAGACCGTGAAGTTCATTACCGGAACCGGAACGCTTTTGGTGGGCCAGCTTCTTACCTATGACGGTATTAACCAGTCATTCAGGAAAATAAAGCTGCCGCCCTGCGACGGAAAGTGTGCCATCTGCGGCGAACATCCCACCATCACCGAACTTCGGGATTACGAACAGCCCGCCTGCGAGCTCAGGCTGTAATACAGGAAGGATGCCATGATTACTCTTAAGAAGTCTGACTATGAAAGGATGCTGGCACATGCCAGGGCAGGGCTTCCTGCCGAAGCCTGCGGGCTTATTGCCGGCACCATTGAAGACGGCAGCAAGATTGTCAGGAAGGTTTATCTCCTGACCAACACCGATCATTCCAATGAGCATTTTACGATTGATCCCAAAGAGCACCTCAGCGCCATCAAGGACATGAGAGCCGCAGGACTGGTTCCTCTGGGAAACTGGCATTCCCATCCCGAGTCTCCGTCCCGTCCCTCCGAGGAGGACAGGAGGCTGGCCTATGATCCGAAAGCATCCTACATGATTCTTTCGCTCATGGATGCGGAGCCGGTGCTTAATTCCTTCCATATCGAGGGGGATGTCAGTACCAAAGAGGATCTGGTAATTACCGACTGATATCGGGATTATTTCTCTGACAGGATAATTCCCGCAAGGCCTCCGGAGGCAGCGATGCTGCTCCGGAGGCTGTTTGTTCTGGAGAAGAGGAAAGGGGCGGTGCCGAGTGAAAGGAAAGAAGGGCGGAGACAGCGCAGCCGAATTTCCGGAAATCCCGGTCATTCCTGCACGGCATCCTCCTCCAGAGCCTCCAGAAGAAAACTCACCGGTCTGAAGCCGTCATTGCAGGAGATCATGGCCGATTTGGGGTTTTTCATCCAGCCGTTGTAGAAGTTTTCTCCGCCATGAGCCAAAGTCATGACAAACGGAGATACCGAATCCCAGGCACTGTCGCAGAAGCCCTCCGGCTTTTCCCAGCCGTTGCATACGAACACCTGTCCCGGCTTCATGTCACAGGCGTGCTCCAGGGGGTTTTCGTATTCGGCGATAAGGTCATCGTATACGGTGATCCTTTTTACCGTAATTCTTACTTTCTTCATGTTTTTGTTATCCTCTGTTTCCTGTTTCCAGGGTATCTGCCGCCTCTGCAGCGATATCCGTTACTTCCACCTCCATTATACAGTTCTGATGCTTTCGGATAACGTTCCTTTCCTGTGTCAAACCGTCAAACCATCAGTTTCGAATGGAATTTACGGCGAACACAGCCCTGTCAGAACTGATACCTGCATTAACATATCCTTCGTTATTATTGATGTCATACACACCATATGGTGCAATTTTTCCATCTTTAAAGTGATCTGATGCCGATTCCGTTTTAAGAGCTGTACGGTACTTTTGTCGGTTTGGTACCGGGGTAATATCCGCTGAGGGGCATCGGGAAATGGATGAGAAGACAGCAACACAACTTAAACCCCTGTTTTATCAGTTCAAATGCTCCTGGATCAGGTATTAGAAATCCGTGAGAGGTAAGGCCTTACGTGAAGTTCGAAAGGATGTCACATCAGGGAGTATTTTTTCCAGATGCAAAGCAGCCACGTTAAGGTGCCAGGTCTTCGGGATAAGGGCTATATCTGCAGATCTGGTTTTTGGGAAACCCCTTCTGCGTTTCCGGCCGGGACAGTATAATCTGAAAGGGATGTGCCGTTTATTCCCGGTATTCCGTAATCGAGTGAGAGAACCATTCCATGAAAATAGAACACGTGGCGCTTTATGCCAAAAATCCCGAAGCGGTAAGGGACTTCTTTGAAACCTGGCTTCACGGTCATTCCGGATCCTGCTACCGTAACCTGAAAACCGGATTCCGCTCTTATTTTGTCAGCTTTGATGACGGGGCCCGGCTGGAAATCATGAACCGTCCCGGCATGACGGATCTTCCGAATACGCCATACTGCACCGGCTACAGCCATGTGGCATTCTCCCTGGGAAGCCGGGAGGCAGTGGACGAACTCACAGAGAGACTTCGCAAGGCAGGTTTTGAGGTGCTGAGCGGCCCCCGTGTCACGGGAGATGGCTATTATGAGAGTGCCGTGGCGGCTCCGGAAGGAATTATGATTGAGCTTGCAGCATGATGGAAAACTTGCCGGGGCAGGGATCTTTGAATATGAGTATCAGTACCGGAAATTTTTCTGCGGCGTTTTTCCGGCACTTCGGACTCTTTTAGCTGCCTGCGTCTCAGCGGTGCGGATCCGGCCGGAGTTCCGAAGCGGAGAATATTCAGCTCATACGAATTCTGCCGCACCTGTTAAGTCCTTTCCTAAAAATCCCCCGTCCCTGTCATAAATTCCCCTCCCGAATACCCGGGGAAAGCCTTCGTGTGCTACATTGAAGCTTACGGATGATGAACTGTGGCCCGGACCGGAGCTGTTTAACAAAAAGGAGTTTAATCATGACTGTTACCAGCACAGATTTTCCGATAGGCTACGAGAAATTTGACGAGCTCAGGAATGAGAAAAAGATCTATATTGACAAAACCTCGCATCTCCACAATCTCCTTAATACGTCCAAGGTAAGCTTTCTTTTGCGTCCCCGGCGTTTCGGAAAAACCCTGTCCATGAGCATGCTTGAGAATTTCCTGGAGCTCAATTACAAAAATCCCGAGGACAGAAGCCGGC
>CACYPY010000118.1 GCA_902776415.1 uncultured Ruminobacter sp. | reverse complement strand
CAAGCTTTCACAAATTCCTGTTCTTAACAGTCTGGCCGGATTTACGGATGACGAGGTTCTGGAGCTTGTCAGGGAATCTGTTGATTTGGAAAGGTGTCCCTTTTCTCCGGAACAGCTCCGGGATGTCATGAAAGCCCGGTATGACGGTTACCGGTTCAGCAGTGTTGGCAGTGATACGGTATATAATCCCACCCTGTGCATCAGTTTTGTAAATTCAGTCATATACAGAGATTATCAGGATATACCTGAACTTGATATTTCCTCTGCAAACGATATTGATTATCAGAAGCTGACGGGGTATTTGAATCTGATAAATGAAAAGGACCGTAAAACCATCATCAATGCGATTATTCACAGGCGGCTTCTTCCGGTAGTGTTTCCGGGAGCGGTAAAGATTAGTTCAAGGCATGATGTCCTGGATCGCAATCAGGGAGCTGCCATCCTTTATCATCTGGGTTTTTTTACCCTGGCCTCCGATGCCGAAATCCGCGAAGAGAACCAAAATTCTGCCCGGAATCATCTCAAGGTTCCCAACGAGTATTTCCGGCTCCTGTTTTCGAGATACTACTTTCAGAACAGAAAGATCCCGTGGTCGGTATTTGAAGGTGGCTACGATTTCCGGAGTATTGCGGTCAGGAACGACCTTACGGTTTTAAAGAAGTTTCTCAGGGAAATAGCCCGGGCCTTTGTGAATACCGATAACACGTCCCAGTGCGAGGCTCAGATTGGCCTCGCGGTTTATACCGCACTTGCTCTCAGATGAAACGAAGGAAAAGATGCGGGCGGATCTCCGGGAACAGGCCCGGAAGCAGCTTGATTTCTATGTTACCGATGACGATCTCAGGGTAACTCCCGATCTGCACCGGTATGTTCTCATGTACACCTACGGAGAGTTTTTCATGCAGGAAGTAGGGTAGCAGGCCGGCAGAAGTTACATGCAGAATACGGGGCAGTAAAACTTCTTTACTGGCCGGGGCTCGGGGAATCTAGCGGGGAAAAGACGTGATGCGGAAGATGCGGAAGATGCGGAAGATGCGGAAAGAGGAGCGGGCTCCAGCCTGAAAAAAACTGAAGTTGCCGCCCGGTCTGAAATTCAGTCCCGGTTGCCGTTTTTGTAGGTCAGGTACATCTGAACAGCCCCGCCGGCCAGGTGGGAGAGATCGTTTTCCAGTTCCCGCAGGGTAAGCATGATGGTGGCACTGACTCCTTTCTGCCCGAGAAGCCTTTTTTCCAGTAGAGTGTTGATTTCCGAAAGCTTTGCGAGATGTCCGGATGCGGCATCGCGGTTAAGTCTGATGAGACTGAGGAGCGCCTTCTTGGTTTCGGTTCTGTTCTGCGAGAGAAGCTGTCTTGTTTCCGGATCCGGGAGATCTTCCGGGGTGAGGGATGAAATGCTGGTCAGAAGCACCCGGTTCATAAGTCTCATTTTATGGATCCGGTGCAGGAACCGAACAAAGCTCCGGTAGATAAAGATATTGAAAAACAGAGCGTATCTCCATACCGGAAGCTTTTCCTGATAGGTGCGGGTGCTTCTGAAAATGTCCCGGGGATTTATTCCGGGATCGTTCCGGCCGGGGTCAGTGAGCCGGAAAATGCAGATACGGTATTCCAGATAGAACATGGTGAGGTAGTGCCGGTAGGTCCGGAGCATATCAAGCCTTTCCGTGGCCGGCATGACCAGCGAGCTTATGATGAGGGAGATGGCAGCTCCCAGGAATGTGAAGGCCACTCTTTCCGTGATGAGATAATCCGGGGTGAGGGAGGTGTGCCGCATCAGAAGCGCCAGCAGCATGATTACCGAGGCAGTCATAAAGGCCACAAAAAGCCAGTAAAGACTCATAAAGGCCCGGCTCCAGAGGGTAAGCCCGGCAAACAGCACCAGAAAGGTCAGAAGTCCGGCGGTTTCCGGAAAAACGAGACAGGCGATGCCGGCGAGAATCACCCCGTAGATACTGCCCAGTATCCGGTGCGCCGTGCGTCTCAGAGCGGTAAGGGGCGTGCTGATGTAGAGACAGACACAGAAGGTGGTCAGGGCAATCCAGAAGCTCTGATCCACGGGATAAAGCATGGACACGATTTCGGCTGTCAGCATGGAAAGACCCATGGAGAGCATCTGTCTTATAAGAAGGGTGTCCCGGGATTTCCCGCTGAACTTCCCGGCGGACAGTGCGGTCTTTTCAGTCATGGCCGAGTTTCTCCTTTAAAAGAGCTGCAATTTCCCGGACGGCTGCGGCGGTTTCCGAGGTCATTTCCCCTCCGCAGAAGGGATCCCGGGGCAGACAGGAGATTTCGTTTTTGAAATTATCAAGTTCCTGAAGAAGAACCCTGACGGTGTCAGGATTCCTGGCGGAAAGAACTCCAAAAAGCTTTTCAAAAAGTCCTTTTCTGATGCCGATAATACGTTTTTTGTGATCCTCCGAGGAGCCGGTTCCGTGAGGCCAGTAGGTAATGAGCACCAGGGAGTTCAGGAGCCGGAGATAGCGGTTCTTTCTCAGGGGATCATTAACGTAGGATGTAATGTTAAACAGCGAGCTCTGGAGCATCAGAAGCCGGTTTTTGGCTTTTCCGTCAATTTCCGAAAACGTATTGAGTTCTCCGAGTTCCGTCATCGTTCTGGCGTATTCCCGGAGGTCATGATAAAAGCAGAGATTGATAACCGCGCACCAGTGAATCTTTACCGCCGGAACCAGAAGCACAGCGAGGAATACGGCCGCGCTTCCGAGAAAAGCTGATTTGAAAAGCTCAGTAAGCAGGATCTCGTGGCCGTGGTCAATAAGTCCCATGCCGAAATTAACCACGGAGAACACGCTCATGAACATAATGGTTCCGGAAAAACCCGGGGCCCTCCGGAGCGCCCAGACGGTTCCCGAACAGAGGGTGATGCAGAAAACCAGCTGGGGGAGATACAGCTTTTCCTGACCGAAATAAAGAGAAACTGCCAGTGTTCCTGTGAGAAGCAGCAGACTCAGCAGGATATTCCCGAGTCTTCGGAAGAGAGTGCTGCCGTAAAGGGATCTTAAACCGTACAGCCCCACGATAAGAATGTAGGCATTGGAGGGATCCGGAGCCGCAAGCTCGTTAAAAATCACTGCCGCAAGCATGCTGAGACATCCGCGGAGCAGTTCAGCGGTATAAACTCCCTCAAGGTCGTTTCTGATATATCTGATGAAAAAAGACATGATATTTCCCGCCAGAATGCCGGGAAATACTCCCGCCTGCCGGAACCGTTCCCGAAAAGCCCGGAAAAAACTCCGGTTTCCCGGCTCCTTTTTTAATTGTCCAGCTTTTCCAGTACTTTGACAGCTTCCTCATTGCCGCCGTTGGCCGCATCTCTGATCAGCCTCATCCCCAGACTTTTGTCCTGGGTGACGCCGGTTTTGGGAGTGGCATTAAGGTAAAGGAGTCCCAAAGCCAGCTCGGCATTGTGATTATGAAGCTGCACTGCCTGTTCATACCAGGTTACGGCACTGATGAAATTTTGGGTTACTCCGATGCCGTGTTCAGTCATATACCCGAGATAATAGAGAGATTCCTGATTTCCGGGGAAAGGGGGATTGCCGGCTGCGGCTTTAAGGAACAGGTCATAGGCTTTTTTGGGATCCTTCACCGTCAGTTTGCCTTCAAGATAGCACTTTGCCAGAAAGGCCTGAGCATCGGGAAATTGCTGATCTATGCCCATTCTGAGATATTCCCGGGCTTTATCGGGATTGGCGGCAATGGCGCGTTCCGGGTTTCGGGGATCGGTGTAGCCGTCAACGTAGATTCTGGCTGATACCGTGGCGGAATACGGATCGCCGAGATCCGCAGCCTTACGATACCATTCATAGGCAACGAAGGGATCCTTTTCGGTGCCGCTGCCGTTTATCAGGTTGTCCCCGGTAATTCTCATGGCATCGCGATTGCCGTGATTGGCGGCGGCCAGGTAGCTTTCATATGATTTGGGAAGAGATCTGGCGACGCCCAGACCGTTTTCGTAGCACCGGCCCATGGCCATTTCGGCTTCCGTAACTCCGCGTTCGGCCGCTTTCTTGTAGTTCTTTGCGGCTTCCTGAATGTTGACACTGGTGACCACGCCTTCTTCAAGATACCGGCCGACGTAATACATGGCTTCGGGATGACCGCGCCGGGCTGCTTCGGAAAAGTTTTTATAGGCCTTCTGGCTGTCAGCGGCGACGCCTTTGCCGTTTTCGTAGGCCAGTGCCACATTGAAGATGGCTTCAGTATTCTTAAGATCCGCGGCTTTCCTGAAAAGTTCGAAGGCTTTTTCCGGTTCGGCATTTCCGGTCCTGCCGTCCTGATACATTTTTCCCAGCGCTGACAGAGCCCTGACACCGCCGTTCTGTACCGAAAGCTCGTAATACTTCTGAGCCTCCTTGTAATTTCTGGTCAGGCCCAGACCGTTTTCATACATATACCCCAGCCAGTATTCCGCTTCGGCGTTGGGAGTCTTCTCCGATTCGTTGAAGTTTGCGAGGGCCTGTTCGTAATTCCCCTCCAGGACATCCAGTTCTCCGAGGTATGGCAGCACATCAAGACCGCCGATCTCGTGCCCTTTGAGATACCATTCCCGGGCTTTGGTCAGATCCTGAGGCTGTCCCAGTCCGTTGGCATAGATCCTTCCCAGGCTTACCATGGCCTCCGGAAGTCCGGCCGCGGCACTCTTGCTGATAAAGTTGAAGGCTCTTTTGTAGTTCTGCTTGAGACCGTCGCCGTTCAGGAGCATTTCTCCGAGAGCGTTCTGAGCACTTATGTTTCCGGCCAGATTGGCATTCTGAAGATAGCGGATCGCCTTTGAAGTGTTTTCAGGCACCCCGAGTCCCCGGCTGTACATTACGCCCAGGTAGTATTCCGCATCGGCACTGCCGGACTCCTGCGCTCTGGCAAAATATTCCAGAGCCTTGTCATAGTCGGGAGGAGATGCCTGGAAAAACTCCAGTCCGATGCGGAAAAGTCCGCAGGGAGCATTGTTGTCGGCGGCACTCTGTAAATATTCATGAGCCTTCTCCGGGCTGTACCGGTTCCCGGCTTCCCTGTTGGCATAGAGATCCGCCAGCACGCATTTGGCATAGTTGTTGTTTTCGTCGTTTACCGAGGCGTTCAGCATTCGGAAGGCTTCATCGAAATTACCATGTCTGATAAGAAGACGGGCGCTCATGCCCTGAGCCTCGAAATCCCCTTCGTAGGCAGCCTTGTTGTAAAGCTCGATGGCTCGCGTTTCATTCTTTTCAGTACAGAGAATTCCTCTTTCGTGGAGCACTCCGTCCAGAGTGAAGGACTCGGGAACATTGCCGTCTTCGGCCTTCTGAATAAGCTCCTTCACCTTTTGGCACATGTCGGGACGGGTCCAGTGGGTTTCCGGCATGGTGTTCACGTACCAGAGTGCCAGACCGTAGCTGCCGTAGGGGTACCCCATATCGTGAGATTCCCGGAAATATTCTCCGGCCTTGGCAAGATCCATTTCCATCCTGTTGCCGGTACTGTAGATGCGGCCCAGCTTATACATGGCGCCGGCGTGCATTCCTGCCGCGGCGTTGGTGTAATGGGAAATGGCGGACTGGGTATCGGCCATCACTCCGTAGCCGCCACGTTCGTAAATGAGACCGATGTTGTATTCCGCCACCGGGTTGTTTCCCGCCATGCGAAACCATGACAGAGCCCTGGTGTAGTCGGGTTTTATCTTTTTGGTGCCGTTGAAGTACTGGCCGCCGATAAAGATCTGAAGCTTGGGGTCCTTCAGGGATTCCGTGCAGACACTTTCCTGGATGCCGTCTTTTACGCATTCATTGATAATTTTCTGCTGCGCTTCAATTTCGTCAGCCATGACCGCCGAGGCCAGTATCATGGCAATTACTGACGAAAGTACTGAAAGAGAAAAAGTCTTCATTTGCGAATCCGGTACTGCTTTCCTGAGATGTTGCTCTGCTATCAGATATTCGGTTCATTGTATATCAAAAGACCAGTGTTGTTTGCTTTGATACCCGATTTTAGTGAACTGGCTTGAGTTTTAAGCCTGAGAGGACAGATTTTCGGAAAGGCCGGTGAAGTCCGGGGAGTACCGGTGGTTTTTCCGTACTGGCGGGCTCTGTTAATGGCAAAGTATTTGCCGCTGTCAACCAGTTTTCTTATCTGTTCCACCTTTCCGGCGGTGCTGACCATGTAGTATATTGACGGAATGCAAACCGCAGAGGTGTTGAATTCTTTCATTTTTTTACCATTGCTGCATTGTTGCATTGTTGCATTGTTGTGTCCGGGAGATTTGCCGGATTATTACCCGCTTCGGGTAACACAGCCGGCAGTGTTTACGGATGGGACCCTGACAAAGGTTTCCGATGCCGGGCGCTCATCGGAAACACGGAATTTAAAGCCGTTGCGGCCAAAAAGAACGAACAGTCGATCAGGGACTCCGATTTACTCCTCCTGATTCCCGGGGAGTGCCTTTTCTTCCGGAAAATCGGCAGTGGCGATGTTCGGTCCCTGGCGGTTTTTGCTGTTTTCCTTTTCGTAAAGCGGCTGGGTTTCTTCAAAGGAACGGTACCAGAACACGTCCTTTGTGGCATTTACCCGAATAAGAATGTGGAATATGCCGACAAAGAGACTGGTGAGAGCCATTCCGAATATTGAAAACGTCAGAAGCGGCGGTGCAACGAAACCGAGAATCATCCAGATGCAGTTAAAGATCAGCCACACCAGGAGATATCCGATGCACATTCCCGTAATGCTCATGATATTGAGGCTGAAGGCCTTGAAGCTTTCCCATACCGCCCTGAGTGCCGGCATTCCGGAGCACATCACCAGGGGAACGCTGAAAAACTCCAGGGAGTACACAATAAGCGCCACCAGGGAGCCGGCCAGGAAATAAATCATGCCGTAAAACAGCAGGGTTTTAATGAGGGCGGTATCCGATACCAGCTTTTCGAGGAAGATGGCAACGGCACGGGCAATCTGGGTCTCGCTGACCGTGGCAATATCGGCTATGGAAAAACCCGCTTCTCCGGCGGAGGCTCCCAGCAAGGTCCAGAGCTGGTTCAGGATCTCGAAAATACCGGATCCGAAGAACAGCAGAATAAGTACCATGCTGCCGGCCACCAGCGCCAGCCAGATGACGATATCCCACAATGTCAGAAAAAGAAGCTTCCAGATGTTGGTTTTAAAAGCCCTGAGAGTATCCGGCAAAGCCGGGGTGACGCCTTTTCTCAATTCGTACTGCAGGGCATAGGAGGCCGCAATGCCGGAAAATGCAATGGCAATAAAGGTGGTCAGTCCGGGAACCGGCAGGGCGGAGGAAACGACCACCGAGATCAGAATTATCAGAAACACCGCCCAGAACTTGCGGGTTTTCAGGCTCAGCATGGCATTCCAGCACCACATGAAGCCCTCGCCGAAGGAAGCCACTCTGAAGCTGTCGGCTCTGAGTCTGCCGATTCCCGAATTGATATCCTGAGGTGTTTTTGCTGAATCCGTCATGAGATTGTCCTGTTATTTAAGTGTTTCCGGGTATGCTGATGAAGGCCGGTGCCGTCATAAATTCATTTGCGGCAACTGTCCGGCGTCATTCGTGATTCTGTTTGCTATTTTTGGCTTTCGACCCTTTTTCTGCGGCTGACATCCTTGATGCCGTTAATTTTAATCAGAGTGGAGATTACTGTCTCCAGATGGCTCTGGTTTTTAATTTCAATCAGGATATCGAGACTGTGATCGCTTTCCTCCCGGTAATCCGTCTGGGTTATGGACAGGATTTCCGCTCCGGTCATGCTGACCAGACTTACGATTTCACCGAGAATTGCCGGTCTGGTTATGTACTGGATATGCAGGGCGGTCTTGAAGAACGCATGGCCCTGATAGTTCTTGTTCCATGACAGTGAGAGGCAGCTGCAGGCAGGGTTCTTTTCGGCTTCGAATTCGCTTCCAAAGCGCGCGAGGAAATGGGTAATGCTCCACATGGTGGAATTCGGCTTATAGAGCTGGTTGTCGATCATTTTTTCCTGCATGGGACTTATCCTGTGCGGAAGCCATCTTGCCTCATCCTCTTTTGCCTCTCTTGATCTCTTGTCGGTATTATACAGATGCCTTGAAATGGATCTGGGGGTCTTGAATCTAAACACATCTGCCGCGGTAAGGTCGTCAAAGCCCGCCTCAAAGACCACCTTCATGACCTTTAAAGAATCGCCGCCGAGTTCAAAGAAATCATCAAGCGCGCCAACG
>CACYPY010000117.1 GCA_902776415.1 uncultured Ruminobacter sp. | reverse complement strand
GCTAAAAGTTGAATTGAAGACAGAGTTTTAGGGCTATTGGTTGTGTAGAATGGAGAAAGTCTAGGTTTATAATTACTGCGGTTTTCAGAGAAGTTTACGGTATCCTTGTGTTCAGTTTTATAACAAAAGGCCGTAAGTTTCAAAACACATTGGAAAAACTCGAAAAACACGGTTTTGAGCCAAATAACATCCCCGGGAAGTATTCGTGATGGGACAGAACCTCTTCCGGACTCGTGACAACCGGTGCTGCAATTCCGAATTTCCATGTTCCCCGCTTTACCGGAGCTGTTGATTGTTACGAACTGTAAATATCGCACCATTGTCATTGTTCACACCCCCGGGAACAATCCTTCCGAACCTTCGCAAAGCCGTGCATTCAGCTCAATTTCTTCTGCATTCAGACAGCTTCCTCTTCGAAACAGTCCAATTTAAAGCCTTTGATAACAATTACCACCTTGTGAAGCACAGTATCCTGAGAAAGCTTTGCCACCCTGGCATCCTGGACATACTGTTCAAGCTGCTCCCGGGCAGCGATCAGAGCCTGCTCCTTTCTGTACTCCGTGGACTCGGCATCCAAATACTTGAGTTCAATAAGAAAGCTGTGTGTAACTCCGATGCTTCCCTTCTTCGGAAACAGGAAAATATCGTTATACCCGTGATTCATCTCTATTTCCGGAGCCGGCTCAAACACGTCGTTCCAGTACATAAAGGACAGGAAAAATGTCTGAAAAAGCCCTTCCCGCAGTTTAAGCTGCCGGTTTCCGGAATATTTGGCACATGCTTCCAGAATGGATTCGGTTAACGGTCTGATATTGCCATCCATACCCGCATTCAGTGCCAGTGCTCCCATTCCGGAAACTATCTCCCAGTCGGTATCCCTCACACATTTCTGCAGATATGAATAGTACTGAATCCTGACATTTTCGTTCGGTATTCCCAGAACGGGCATTACTCCAACCACCCCGGTAACAGTCAGCATGCCCAGATAGAAAAGGTAGCTCTGAAAATTGGCAGGATACAGAAGCTCCTCGGCCGGAAAACTTTCGACAATCCGGGATGGGGAGATCTTGCCAAGGATTATTTTTTCGATAAATTCCTCGTATTCGCTGTCCTTAACACCAAGGGTTCCGGATAATGACGCTATCCGTTTCAGCTTTTCATAATCAACCAGGGTATTGGATACCAGCATGTTTTTTGGCATCCTGCCGGAGTCTGCAAGCTCCGAAAGGAATGTTGTAACCATGTAGCTGTTAAAGACCTGGTCATGACTGCTGAAGGCATCTTCCGAAAAACAGTAGTTGTCATACCAGGGAGCCATTTCCGCAATTATCTCCTCTGTATCAAGTCCGGCAAGTTTCCCCTCCCCCCTGTAGTACTCGATAATTTCCCGAATCTCCGCAACTGAAAAACCCATCATGCCGTTGTACTTCGGATTCAGAGTGATGTTGGTGGCGATATTGAAGCCCGAGGTAAGATCATCCATGGTCACCGGAGCAATCCCGGTCATGAAAATTTTCTGAAAACCGGTCTTGACCACTTTAAAAAATTCCCGATAAAAACCGGTACCGTGAGTTATCTCCAGATAGCCGGCCTTTCCTGCTGAGGACAGTACCGCATTGGTGAAGTTGTCATATTCGTCCACCAGGAGATAAAGAGAATACCCCCTGCGACGCGCCTGTGTGCAAAAATGGTTCAGTTTGGCCTTGGCCGTGACAAAACTTTCCATTTTAGGAATGAAATCATCGTCATACATGACTCTGTATTTGCGGGCATGATCTTCAATATCGTAGCCCACAATAACGTTAAACTCATCTTCAATATTTTCAAGATTGGCCGTTATTTTTGAGAAATCCAGATGAATAACCTGATACTTTCCCTGCTCCGGTGTCACATGATCATAAATCCAGGTATCCCGGAAATAGTGCCCGAATCTTTCCTTCTGTGCAATATCGTAATAGGCTTCCAGCATATCAATGAAGACACTTTTTCCGAAACGGCGCGGACGGACAAAAAACAGAAAATTCTCCCCGCTCCCGTCAAGTTTGCCGATGTACGGAGTTCTGTCAACAAAGTATTTCGACTGGTCAATTATCTCGGTAAACCTGGAAATTCCTTTAGGCAGTAACTTCATAGTGTCTCATCCCTGTCCTTGACTTTAGAGATATTTTAAATCGCGAAAAAGTGCTCCCAGCTGATTCTGAACATCCCTGAAGACATGTCCACTTCGCCAGAGTGCACCAAAAATTCGGGAGATATTGCTTAATTAGCAGGGCAATTTCCGTACCGGTAGTTCTGAACCATAAATACAACTGATTGACAGATGATTGCCTACTGCGCCCCATCGTTTTTCACTACAGCCAGTACTGTACGGAAGATGCAGAGCAAATCGAGGTACAAACTACAATTGCGGACATAATAGTATTCTAGTTCGAGACGCTCCCGATATTCGATGTTTGACCTTCCATTGCATCCCCACCAACCGGTGATTCCCGGTTTCACTTTTTGATAAAGTTTCAGACCGCCATGTTGCTCGAGTTCACCAACCACAAGCGGTCTTGGCCCGACCAAACTCATGTCTCCCTTAAGCACGTTGAACAACTGAGGCAGCTCATCAATGCTTGTCTTACGCAATATCCGCCCCACCTTCGTAATCCTTGGATCGTCATCAAACTTCTGATTATCTTCCCATTGCTTCCGCCACTTTTCTTCCTTGAGCATGGCCTTTAGGATCTCATCAGCATTAGGAACCATGGTTCTGAACTTCCAGATCTTTATGATCTTTCCATCCTGTCCTACTCGATTCTGACTGTAGAAGACCCTGGCCGTGTCTCCAGCAAGTAAATAACTGACCTTAACAAAGAAAATTATAGGCAGGAGGACCACAAGCCCGACAACTCCGCAGATGAGATCCACAAAACGCTTTATCCAGAGATAGAACATTTGTCCCGGAGAGAAGGAGAAGGCACCAATACTCAGGCTCTTGTAAACACCAATACTCTGAATATACTGGTCTTCCGGCTGGAAACCAACTGCCGACTCAACCACAATGTTGATGCCCACTGCATTTGCGTTAAGTCGCTCCAGAACATTCTCCTCAACCAGCCCAGGGGTAACTGCCACCAGAACTTCGCCGATGTTGTTATCCAATATGAACTTTTCATAATCTCCGGTATATACAGAAACGCTACTGACTTCTTTTACATCCAGGTGAGTAATTGAGGTGTCATCAATCAAATGTACACCTTTAATATCATAAAGTTTAAAATCTCCTGCCATCACGTTACTGATGACTTTTTGAATATTCTTCTTGCTACCAATCACAAACAGCGGAATCTGCTTCGATGTTCTTATAACAACCTTTCCGCTTATTATCAGTTTTTTCCATAGAAACTTCATAATCAGCGATATTATGAAGTAAAAGCCATACATCACGAATGACATCTCGCGAGAGTATGTTGCACCTATTTTAAATGCATAAAAGATAGCGCTGACTATCAGGAGGTTATATATGGCAAGTTGCAGAACTCTGATTATTTCCATGTAGTAAGATCTCCTAAGGATCCCGCTATATGGATTTGTAAAAAAGTTAATAACAACTGAGAGAATCAGAACTAGGAACAAATACCTCGTCCATTCATCATTATTCGCAAAATCTAGAGTATTAAACTTCAGATAATATGACAGCAAATATGACAGAAAAAGAGCTATCAAGTCTACCATCATAAAATCCGCGTGCTTAAGCCAGGAATACTTTGACTTTATTTGCATAGCTAATTCAGTCCTCATAAAAAAGGTGATAGCGGACGAGCAAAAATCATGACCGCAAGCCAAATTAAAGACTTGACCACCAAATACTAATAGCTCTGAATAAGAACACCTGCCAGGTTCGGCTCTCCCGACAGCCTCCCGGCATCATAGCTATAACATACCGCCACTCCTTTGCTCTCCGCAAGAGCTAAAATGATATAATTGGCGGCATCACGGCAATTTAGAGGAAATCATGAGAAAAGTACCCGATATCTCCATCAAGACTCCGGAACTTATAGAAAGAATGCGTATCGCCGGGAAACTGGCCGGGGATGTTCTGACAATGATCGAACCCCATGTAAAACACGGCATTACGACTCTGGAACTTGACAACATCATGCTGGACTATATCGAAAACACCCAGCATGCCATCTCGGCCTGCCTCGGATATGAGGGATATCCCAAATGCACCTGCATTTCCGTCAATGAGGAAATCTGCCACGGCATTCCCGGAGCCAGAAAACTCCGTAACGGCGATATTGTGAATATCGATGTTACAGTCATCAAGGACAAGGCTCACGGCGATACCAGCAAAATGTTCATTGTCGGAGGACACACCACTCCCCGGAATCAGGATCTGGTAAGAGTAACCCAGGAGGCTCTTTACGCCGCTATCAGAGCCGTCGGTCCCGGAAAGGACCTGACCATTGTCGGCAAAACCATTCAGAAAATCATCGACAAAACCCCCTTCTCCATCGTGCGGGATTTCTGCGGACACGGTATCGGCGAAGGGTTCCATGAGGCTCCGCAGGTACTGCACTACGAAAATGATTTTCATGTACTGCTTTCCCCCGGCATGGTTTTCACCATCGAACCCATGATCAACGCCGGCACCTGGAAATGCCGTGTCAGTTCCAAAAACGGCTGGACCGCCACCACTCAGGACAAGCAGCCTTCTGCCCAGTATGAACACACTCTTCTCATCACCGATGACGGTGTGGAGGTGCTTACCTGGCGCGAGGAGGAGGCCGGAAAGCTCGAACGCATTATCCATAATTCCTGACAGGAGGCTCCCCATGCAAAACGCAGCCGATTTTCTCCCCCCTTTTGACATAACCATGGAAAACGGCCGCGCTGCCATAAAAAAGCAGCTTGCATGCATGGCGGAGCTCTTTTCCGGCGGGACTCCCGTAAGCGAGCTGGTGCAGTTTCGCACTGCATTTACGGACCTTCTTCTTAAAAAGATCTGGACACAGTTCCGGCTTCATGAATTTCCTGATCTGGCACTGGTGGCGGTGGGCGGCTACGGCCGGGGAGATCTCCAGCCTCATTCCGACATTGACATTCTTATCGTGGCTCCCGACAGCATCCCTGACGAGGTAAATTCCCGCATCTCGTCCATGACAGGTCTCCTGTGGGATTTAAAGCTGGATCTGGGACAGTCGGTACGCACCATTGCAGAATGCCTGAGCGAAGGGCGCAAGGACGTCACCATCGCCACCAATCTCATGGAAACCCGGCTGATAACCGGAAACCGGGACACCTACGACAAACTTGCCAGTGCCACCAGGGAGCCTGATTTCTGGCCGCCGCGGGAATTTTTTCTGGCAAAAATCGAAGAACAGAACAGCCGGTATCACTATTACAAGGATACCGTCTACATGCTGGAGCCCGATCTTAAAAACAATCCCGGATGCCTCAGAGACATTCAGACCATGCTCTGGATATCGGAAAAGGCTCTCGGTATCAAAAGCATCAGAGACATGCAGAGCAAAAGAATCCTCAGCAGAATCGAATGCTACGAGCTTACCGGCTGTCAGGATTTCCTCTGGAGGCTCCGCTTTGCGCTCCACCTTACCATTTCAAAGCCTGACAACAGACTGACATTCGACAGACAGCGGGCCATTGCGGAAAACCTTGGCTATACGGGTGAAGGAAACGATCCCGTGGAACGGCTGATGAAGCGCTTTTATCAGACCACCCATACCGTGCACGAACTCAATAAAATCGTCACCCAGCTCATCAGAATGAAGCTGTTCAGCGAGGAAATTCCCAAAAAAACCGTGCACTGCCAGCCCTTTATTTTTCGGGGCAGTCTCATAGACGTTCTGGATCACAACATCTTCATAAAAAAGCCGGAAATCATCCTGGAGCTGTTCCTGACACTGACTGAGCACGAGGAGCTTACCGGTATTTATGTGGAATGCATCAGAAGCCTGAGGGAAGCCAGACGGCATCTGGGATACCGGCTCTCGGAAAGAAGGGAATGCCGGGAGCTTTTCAAAAAGCTGATTGCCAATCCCCGTTCTCTCAAGGTTGCCTTTCCGCTGATGCACGAGCATCATATTCTGGGTATGTTCATCCCCCGCTGGAATGATATTCGGGGACTCATGCAGTTTGACATGTTCCATCAGTACACCGTGGACGGCCATACCATCAGAGTGCTGGAAAATATCTACCGTTTTGCCTTCGGTAATGATCCCAGGTTCACCCTGTTCCGGCAGATATACAACGAGATAGACAAGCCCGAACTACTGTTCCTGGCAGCCCTGTTTCATGACATCGGGAAGGGCCGCGGCGGACATCATGCCGCCATGGGAGCCCCGGACGCCCTGTATTTCGCAAAGCTTTTGGGGTACAACCGCTTTGAAAGCAAGCTGGTGTCATGGATTGTCAGAATGCACCTCTACATGTCCATCGTGGCACAGCGTCGGGATATCTCCGACCCCGAAGTGGTGGCCGAATTCGCCCGGGAGATCGGAGACGAGACCTTTCTTAACTACCTGTACTGCATGACAGTGGCCGATATCAACGCCACCAATGACAACGAATGGAACAGCTACAAGGACTCTCTGTTCAGAACCCTGTACTTTTCAGCCCGGGATGCCATGAGAAAGGGGCTGGAAACACCTCCCGACCTTAATCTGCATATACGGGAAAACCAGAAGCGTGCCCTGCCGCCTCTGATCAAGCTGGGACTGTCTCCGTCATCAGTATTTAAAATCTGGAGCAACTTCAAGCCGGAATATTTCATAAGATACCAGCCGGAACAGATCTCCTGGCATACCAGCAACATTATCGCCCACAGGAACGAGGCGGATCAGCCTCTTATTCTGTTTGCCCAGAATCATAATACCAGGTGCACGGAGCTTTTTATATACACCAAAGACACTGACGGAATCTTTGCCAGGGTCTGTGCTGTTTTGGGCAGCAAGAAAATCAACATCATGGCAGCCACGGTCTCCGGCACTAATGAAAACTACGCTCTGGATACCTTTTCGTTTACCCAGCATGACGGTACCCCGTTACCGGCGGATCGGATGAGCTCGCTCCGGAAATCCCTTACGGGAGCCCTGATGTCGGATGATTACCGGGCCCCTGATATTCCCGTGCATTCCGAACGCCTGGATCTTTTCCGGATACCGACGCTGGTAACCTTCCTGAAGAACCGGGAGCACCGGACTTCGGAACTGGAAATTTCCACCCTGGACCTTCCGGGAATCCTGGCCCGCATAAGCAGCGTGTTCCAGAAACACCGGCTGTCGCTTCACGCCGCCAAAATCACCACCACCGGTGAAAGGGCCGATGATTTCTTTTCTCTGACCAATACCGACGGCAGCATGCTCACCGAACAGCAAAAATCGGATATCGAAAGGGATATCACCGACATTCTGGCTCACGGCTGATCTGCTGTTCAGCGCTCCGGAAAGATTCTTCCGGAACATCCTTTTCCACTCAAAACCAGCCTCCCTCCGCACTGATTTCTATTATCAGTGTTCCTTCGGAATTCCCGCGCCCATCTCCAATCACCAGGCCCAATCCCCGGGCAATACACTTCCGCCATCATTGCACCTGTGGAGCATATCCACAGCGGACTTGGTCATCATCGGAGGTCCGCACATGTAGAACTCACAGTCCTCAGGAGCCTTGTGATCCTTAAGATACTGTTCGTAAAGCACGTTGGCAATAAAGCCGGTGAGTCCGGTCCAGTTATCCTCCGGAAGCGGATCACTCAGAGCCAGATGCCAGGTGAAGTTCGGATGCTCCTTGGCCAGCTGATCAAACTCTTCCACATAGAAGGCTTCACGCAGCGAACGGGCACCGTACCAGAAGCTGATCTTGCGCTTGGAATCAAGTCTCTTAAGCTGATCAAAGATATGAGAACGCATGGGAGCCATACCGGCGCCGCCGCCGATGAATACCATCTCGTTTTCGGTTTCTCTGGCAAAGAACTCGCCGAACGGACCGGAAATGGTCACCTTGTCGCCGGGCTTCAGAGACCAGATGTAGGAGGACATCTGCCCCGGAGGCAGGGTAAGATCCTTCAAAGGCGGAGTGGCGATACGGACGTTCAGCATAATGAGGCCCTTTTCACCGGGATAGGAAGCCATGGAATAGGCCCTGGTAATGTGGTGATCCACCTTTGATACCAGATCCAGGAGATGGAACTTCTCCCAGTCAGCTCGATACTCTGCGGGAATGTCAAAATCCTTGTAGTACACAGTGTGTGGCTCGGCCTCGATCTGGATGTACCCGCCGGCACGGAACGGAACTTCCTCGCCCTCGGGGATTGCCAGACGAAGCTCCTTGATAAAGGTAGCCACGTTGTCATTTGACAGCACGGTGCACTGCCACTTGCGCACTCCCAGCACAGCTGCCGGCACTTCAATTTCCATGTCCTGACGCACGCCGACCTGACAGGCAAGACGCCAGCCGTCACGAATCTCTCTCTTGGAAAGATGGCTGTACTCAATAGGAAGCACATCGCCGCCGCCCCTGGAGACTTTGACCTTGCACTGACCGCAGGCACCGCCGCCGCCGCAGGCCGAGGGAACGAATATGCCCTGACTGGCAAGCGAAGTCAGAAGCTTATCGCCGGCAGGAACCTGAATGGCTTTGTCAGCATCGTTATTGATTCCAATGGTAACGTCCCCGGAATTAACCATAATACGCTTGGCGATCAGAATGACAACCACCAGGATCATGATAATTCCGATAAAAAACGCTACGCCTAAAAGTATAGTTTCCATCGATGCTCCTTACAGCTGAATGCCAGAAAAGGACATGAAGCCAAGTGCCATCAGTCCGGCAGTGATAAATACCAGACCGAGTCCGTTCAGCCCCTCCGGCGCATGAGCATATTTCAGCTTTTCGCGGATAGCGGCCAGAAGAACCACGGCAATGGCCCATGACAGACCGGAACCGACACCGTATACCACGGATTCCGTGAAGTTGTATTCACGCTGCACCATAAAGGACACACCGCCGAAAATGGCGCAGTTAACCGTGATCAGGGGCAGAAAAATACCCAGGGCCGAGTACAGCGTCGGCACGTACTTGTCCAGGAACATTTCGAGGATCTGCACCAGAGCCGCGATAACGCCGATGTAGGTGATATAGCCCAGGAATGAGAGGTCCAGTCCCTGCTGTATGGCATTGGGCTTCAGAACATAGGTATAGACAATGTTGTTCAGCGGAACAGCCAGAGTCTGCACCACTATCACGGCCACACCAAGTCCCATGGCAGTCTTTACCTTCTTGGAAACGGCCAGAAAGGTACACATGCCGAGGAAGAAACTCAATGCAAGGTTTTCAATAAAAACCGATTTTATAAACAAACTTAAGTAATGTTCTATCATGACGCATCCTTACGGCTGGTGTCATACTCATGCTTCGAATGAGTCTTAAGAGCCTGGTTGGAAAGCCAGATAAAGAGTCCGATGAGGAAAAATGCACAAGGCGGCATCAGCATCAGACCGTTAGATTCATACCATCCGTCATTCTGAACAAGAGGAAGAACGGTAAGTCCGAAGAAGGTTCCGGATCCGAAGATTTCACGCACAGCACCGACGGCACAAAGCACCAGAGCATAGCCGACACCGTTGCCAAGTCCGTCCATAAAGGAAAGAACCGGCGGGAACTTCATGGCAAATGCTTCGGCACGTCCCATAACTATACAGTTGGTTATGATAAGGCCGACATACACGGAAAGCTGCTTTGACAGATCATAGGAGAAAGCCTTGAGAAGCTGATCCACTATGATTACCAGAGAAGCGATTACCGTCATCTGGGCAATAATACGCACGCTGTTGGGAATCCATCTGCGGATTGAAGAAATGATAAGGTTTGAGAATGCAGTAACAGCCATTACCGCCAGACCCATTACCAGAGCAGTCTTCATATTGGAAGTAACTGCCAGCGAGGAGCAGATACCCAGAACCTGAATCATGATCGGATTTTCATGAAGCAGCGGCCGGGTAAACGCCTCTTTGGCAGAAGGCATTTCATTAGCCATTATTTGATCCCTCCTTTCTTGATTCGCTGAAGATACGGACCGTATCCCATGGAATCAGTCCAGAATTTTACAGAAGTGGTTACACCGTTGGAGGTCAGAGTCGCGCCGGAGAGGGCATCAACCTGATGTTCGCCGCTGGCGTTCTTCACCACCGCAAATGCGGGGGCGCCGGCTTCATCAAAAAGCTTCTTGCCGATCCACTGCCGGGTAAACTTCGGATTCTCGATTTCACCGCCGAGACCCGGAGTCTCGCCATGACTGTAGTACTTGACGCCCATAATGGTATTGCCGTCGCCGGCAACAGCAAGATAGCCGTACATGGTGGACCAAAGTCCCTGGCCGTAGAACGGGAGAATAACGCTCTTGTAGCCGCCCGAAACGGTATTCTTCACCAGATATACCGGCATGTACCTGGCCCGGGTTCTGATCTTTGCCACATCCATTTTGGAATCAATAGTAACAGAAGAATCAGGAAGCTTGGACTCCGACACGAAGTTATAGCCGTCAATAAGAGCCTTGCCGTTCTTGTCCTGGCCGACAATTTTTGCAGCCTTGTCGTTCGGAACATATTTGCCGCTTTCCAGATTGACAAGACGGGCTTCAATGTTCTCGGCGTATATCTTTGAGATGTCGCCGCTGACGGTTATGCCGGCAGCCTCCAGGATGCTCAGTTCGCGATCATTCTGAATCTGCTTTGCCTGAAGAGGCTTCAAAAGCACCACGGCAACGCAGACCATCAGGGAACATACAAGACAGAGAAGGCCTATAACGATAAAGGTCCTTGATGTAGAATCTTTACTAGCAGCCATTTGTTACACTCCCTTAACTCTGGCGAGCTTGAGACGCCTGTTGATATTGCGCTGTGTAACCAGGTAGTCAAACAGCGGAGCCCAGCAGTTGGCAAACAGAATTGCCAGCATCACGCCCTCCGGATAAGCCGGATTCACCACCCGCACCAGCACTACCATGGCGCCGATAAGGAAGCCATAAAGCCACTTCCCGGTTTTGGTGAATGCCGATGATACCGGATCGGTTGCCATAAAGAAAATACCGAATGCAAAGCCGCCCAGAACCAGATGCCAGACAGGATTCAGCGCGAACATGGCATTGGTTTCAGAACCGATGGCATTGAATATGGATGCCACAACAACCACACCGAGAATGCCGCTGAACACCACTCTCCAGGAAGCGATTCCCATAAAAATCAGAGCCATGCCACCGATAAGGATTGCCAGAGTGGATCCCTCACCGATACAGCCCGGAATGTTTCCGAGGAAGGCATCAAGCCAGGTTACGCCCGGATTCCCGAGATGTCCCGGGGTGGTTCCATTGGCAAATGCATACAGCGGAGTTGCTCCCGAGAAGCCGTCTACCGGTACCCAGACCTTATCGCCGGTGATTTCGCCGGGATAGGCAAAGAACAGGAAGGCACGGCCGACAAGAGCCGGGTTCATGAAGTTTCTGCCGGTGCCGCCGAATACCTCCTTGCCGATAAGCACGCCGAAGGAAATGCCGAGAGCGGCCTGCCACAGCGGAATGGTAGGAGGAACAATGAGAGCGAACAGAATCGAGGTGGCGAAAAATCCTTCATTGACCTCATGACGTCTGATAATACAGAACAGCACTTCCCAGAAGGCACCCACCGCAAAAACCACGGCATAGATCGGAAGGAAGTACACCGCACCGATCAGCATCTTGCTGTAAATACCGGCTTCACTGGTCAGAGTTCCGCCCAGAAGCTGCACCAGTGCATAATGCCAGTTGGCACTGAAAAGACTGTAGGTCTGGTGAGACATGGTAACGCCGTCAGCGATCTGACCGAATGCGGCAATTGTCTGGGCGCCAACGTTGTACCAGCCCCAGAACATGCACGGGAAAACCGCCAGGAACACCATAATCATGATACGCTTCAGATCAACATTATCGCGCACATGAGTGGTGGTGTTGTGGGTTACCACCCCGGGCGTATAGAAGAAAGTGGAGGTGCCCTCGTACAGAGGATAAAGCTTCTCCAGCTTTCCGCCCTTTTCAAACAGCGGAGCAACCTTGTTCAAAAGATTTAAAATCACCTTTACCCCTCCTTCTCAATCTTATCAAGACACTTACGGAGCAAACGGCCATATTCAGTCTTGCCTGGATCCACATAGGTGCAGAGCGCCAGATCCTCCTCCGCCAGCTCCAGACAACCCAGAAGCACGGCAGCATCGGTATCGCCGATTTCAATGGAACGCAGAAGCTGCGTGGCAATAATATCCAGAGGCATTACCCTCTCATAATTGCCGATGGGAACCATGGCACGGGATCCGCCGTTTACCGCAGTATTGATGTCATACTGTCTCGGGGGGAAGAAACTGCTCAGGTAGGCTCGGGTTACGGAATGCTTCCGGACACCCGGCATCACCCATCCCAGAAATTCTCTCTTGTTGCCTTCCGGAATGGCGCTTACCTGAAGGTGGAAACGTCCCAGATAATCAAAAGGTCCTTTGGCTTCATTGCCGTTCAGAACCGAACCGGCGATAACCCGGAAATTGTCTCCGATAAACTCGTTGGCACACAGCTCGGAAACTGATGCCCCGATAATGGTTCTTACCAGACGGGGATAGCGAACGCACGGACCGCCGATACTGACAATTCTTTCATTGTAAATGTCACCGGTACGGAACAGCCGGCCAATGGCAATTACGTCCTGATACCCCAGATGCCACATCACGTGATGCTCGGAGGCCGGATGAATGAAATGAATATGGGTTCCGGGAAGCCCTGCCGGATGCTTACCGACAAAAACCTCTTCCTTTACCCGGGCCGCGGTGCAAACCGGAAGGGAAGCCTCGCCCTTGCAGACATAGACGTTGCCGTCAGTAAGAGTGGTAAGAACCTCCAGACCGTCCTTAAAATCCTTTTCATGCGAGGAGATCACAATGGTGGGATCACAGGCCAGCGGGTTGGTGTCAATGGCGGTAACAAAAATATGCTCGGGAACAGTGGCAATGGCAGGAGTCTTGTTGTACGGACGGGTACGGAAAGCAGTCCAGAGTCCTGATTCGATGAGCTCGTTCTGAACAACTACCCGGGACAGGGCCGTCAAATCCTGATTAGGATATGCTTCAAATTTCTTGCTGCCTGTAACAGACTGATCCAGTTCGATAACGAGGGACTGAAATACCCTTTTATCACCGCGGTTGATGGCTGACACCCTGCCGGATACCGGAGATGTGTACTTGACGCCAGGATTTTTTTTATCGGTAAAAAGAACCTGACCCTTTTCAACTACATCACCTTCCTCCACCAGCATCGATGGTCTCAGTCCCGGAAAATCACTGCCAACAAGAGCCACATGCTTTACAGGCTGCCCTACATTGATAGTCATTTCCGGTTTACCGCTGACAGGAATATCTAAGCCTTTCTTGATATTTATCATGGTTTTTCCAGAGATTAAAAATGCATGAGAAAGTAAAAACACCTTTAATTCAAGGCGTTACTGAAGATCCCGCAAAACAGGCACGACAAAATCCACGTGCAAGCCCGCGGTATTAGGGCAAAGTTTAGCATAAAGTAAGAGTTTTTGTCAGGAAGGGATATGTAACCTGAGTAACAATCCTGAAAGATAGCGTCCTCCGGGACTCTTTATGAAAATTGTCCGCCGGATAAAGCAGAACTCCTGACGGCAACAAAACAGGATCCGGGTCACTTCTCTCCGTTATACGGAGCAATACGAATCAGCATCACCATGCCGGGAATGGCCAGGGCAAAGCAGATGATAAAAAAATTCTCCCAGCCGGCCCAGTTGATGATGTATCCCGTTACAGCAACACAGACTGTCCGCGGAATGGCCGAAAGAGCGGTGAACAGAGCCAGCTGTGTGGCCACGTAGGATCTGTTGGTTTCCCGGCACATGTAAGCCACAAAACATGCTGTTCCAAGACCGGCTCCCAATGCCTCTCCTCCTACCACCAGGGACAGCAGGGTAACACTGGGAAACTCGAATTCGAAGTTTTCGAAAGCCCCCGATCCCCAAAGACCGCCCCACCAGCTGACAATATTCGGAATAAAATCCGGGTGAAGCCAGACGTGGGCGATAAGGACATATCCCAGAATAGTGACAATCTGTCCGACTCCGAACAGCCACAGAGCCTTGTTTATTCCGATTTTAAGCATCAGAATGCCGCCGACAATCCCTCCGAGAACCATGCTCCAGAGGCCCACCACCTTGTTCACCATACCGATCTGGGTTTTGGTGTAGCCCATATCGATATAAAACGGCGTAGCCTGAGCCGTGGGATCTGGGTTTTGGTGTAGCCCATATCGATATAAAACGGCGTAGCCTGAGCCGTGGCCATGCTGTCGCCGAATTTATAAAGAAAAATAAAGGCAATAACTCCCAGAGCACCCAGCCAGCCTTTTCTTCCCACAAATTCCGCAAAGGGCTGTACCACCGATTCCCGCAAAGTACGTGGAAGATGCTCGGTTCGGGGTTCCCGGATAGTCAGGGAGGCGATAATTCCGGGAAGCATAAAGAGAGCTGTAAGAGGAAACACCAGAACCCAGGGAAGGGAGTCACTCAATATAAGTGACAGTCCGCCGGGGATCATGCCTGCAATCCGGTAGGCATTGATAAACATGGAGTTTCCGAGACCGAGTTCGTTGTCCGGCAGGATCTCACGGCGATAGGCATCCAGTGCGACATCCTGGGTAGCAGAGGCCACCGCAATGAGGAATGAGATCGCCAGCACCGTGGTATAGGATTTCACCGGATCAAAAAAACCCAGCAGGGATATCAGTATCAGAAGAACTGTCTGAGTAAGAAGCATCCAACTCCGG
>CACYPY010000116.1 GCA_902776415.1 uncultured Ruminobacter sp. | reverse complement strand
TTTTTCCGTGAAGTTCAGGCATCTTTATTTAAGCATCTGCAGCAGCATTGATTCTCTGGCTGAGGAACTGTGTGCTATGCTTGACTGTGATAACCTCCTAATTCTTTTTTCCTGAGACGCCTAAACAGACATCTCCATCAATACAAGATCAACATCCCGATCAAAAAGGTGTGGCACTATCCGTTGACATGGAAATTTCTGCAGATTGCTGTCAGGGAATTGATGTATGCCGGTTGCTTGGTGTAGAAGTTTTTATCTACCCCGCATGCAATACACAGTTTTGATACTTCCTTCATGAGCCTCTTCCTTTTGGTATAATCACGCGGCTAACATCGCTGACATTATTTGAATCGCAACATTAATTGATAAGTTTCCGGGCTCTGATCCCCCGGAAAGATGGTGAATATGGACGTTAAGATTACCTACAACTCTCTTCGTGACGCTCTCAGGAAGGCTTTGATTTCGGACAGCACCCGCATCCTCCGCAAGGCCAGAGAAGTATTCGGTACCAGAGAAAAGCCGGTTCGGAACCCGGATGAAACCAGGATTGAGGCGCTGGCCCTGGAAGCTGCTGCGGCCATTGAAAAGGCATCCCTCCGCGCGGCGCAGATTCCTGCCGTTTCTTATCCGGAAGAGCTCCCGGTAAGTCAGCATCATCAGGAGATTGCCGAGCTTATCGAAAAGCATCAGGTGGTGGTGATTGCCGGTGACACCGGTTCCGGCAAAACCACTCAGCTTCCCAAAATCTGCCTGGAGGCCGGACTCGGCCGTCGCGGCATGATTGGCCACACCCAGCCCCGCCGGCTGGCAGCCAGAACCGTGGCCGACAGAATTTCCCGGGAGCTTTCAGTACCGCTGGGAACCCTGGTGGGGTACAAGGTGCGCTTTGGAGACCGCACTGCCGACAATACCGTTATCAAGCTCATGACGGACGGTATTCTTTTGTCGGAGCTGGAAAATGACCGCTGGCTTAACGACTATGAGGTGATCATTGTTGACGAAGCCCATGAACGCAGTCTTAATATCGACTTTATCCTGGGGTTTCTGCATGATCTTCTGAAAAGGAGAAAGGATCTTAAGCTTATCATTACCTCGGCCACCATTGATGTGGAGAAATTCTCCCGGCATTTCGGAAATGCTCCCGTGAAAATCGTTTCCGGCCGTACCTATCCGGTGGAGGTAAGATACGAGCCCATAAACGAGGAGTTTGACGAAAACGACGAACCCGAAATCGATGATGACGATCTGGAGCATGCCGTGCTCAGGGCCGTGGACGAACTCTCCCAGGAGGATCCTCTTGGCGACATTCTGGTGTTTCTTAACGGAGAAAAGGATATTGCCGACATGGCGGCTTTTCTCGGGAAATGCAATCTCAGGGGAACCGAGATTCTTCCGCTGTATGCCAGACTCAGCAACACCGAGCAGAACAGGGTTTTTCAGGAACATGCCCTTCGGAGAATAGTTCTGGCCACCAACGTGGCGGAAACATCGGTCACCGTGCCCGGAATCCGTTATGTTATCGATCCCGGTACCGCCCGTATCAGCTTCTACAGTCCCAGAACCAAGGTGCAGAGGCTTCCGATTACCCGGATATCCCAGGCCAGTGCCAATCAGAGAAAGGGCCGTTCCGGACGCCTTTCCGCCGGTATCTGCATCCGTCTCTACAGCGAGCAGGATTTTCTGTCCCGTCCCGAATTCACTCCGCCGGAGATTCAGAGAACCAATCTGGCCCAGGTTATTCTTAAGATGCTTTCTCTCAGAATCTCGGATATTGCGGGATTCCCGTTCATTGATCCTCCGGAAAACCGGATGATTAATGACGGCATTAACCTTCTGGAGCAGCTGGGCGCCATTGAAAAGGAACAGTCCGGTACCGTGCGTCTGACTCCCACGGGAAAACTCATGGCCAGATTCCCCTGCGACCCCAGGTTTTCCCGCATGCTGGTTGAAGCCTCAAAAAGAGGAGCCCTCAGGGAGACTCTGATTATTACGTCCGCGCTTTCGTCCCGGGATGTCCGGGAACGTCCTTTGAATATGCGGCAAAGCTCCGATACGAGCCATGCCCGTTTCAATGACGAGAAATCGGACTTTGTAGCCATTCTCAGCCTTTATGACTACCTTATTAAGCTCAGGGACGAGCAGACTGCCTCCCAGATGAAGAGGACCATGAAGAAGGAATTTCTGTCGTTCCTGAGAATGAGGGAGTGGTTTGACATTCTTTCGCAGATCCGGGAGTGCGCCGGGGAGATCGGATTTAAGGAAAACGCCGAACCCGCCACTTATGAAGAGCTTCACATGTCTCTCCTGTCCGGTGTTCTGGGGCAGATCGGCATGAAATCCTCCGAGGGGTATGAGTATCAGGGCACCCGCAGTACCAGATTCTACATATTCCCTGGATCCGGCGTGTCAAAAAAGGCTCCGGCATGGATTATGGCCGCGGAGATTGCCGAAACCTCGAAGGTTTATGCCAGAACCGTGGCCGCCATTGATCCCCTGTGGCTGGAAAAGCTGGCACCTCACCTTATCCGCTATTCCTGGAGTGACGAGTACTGGAGCAAAAAGAACGGGGCGGTCATGGCTCATGAAAAGGGCATGTTCCTGGGACTCACCCTGTTTGCAGGACGCACGGTGAACTACACCAGACATGATCCCGTTCTCTGCCGCGAACTTATGATCCGGGAAGGTCTCGTGAACGGGGAATTTTTCACAAGGGCTGCGTTTTTCAGGCACAACCTGGATTTGGTGGAAAAGGTGGAAGACCTTGAGGAAAAATCCCGCCACCGCGATATTCTGGTGAGCGAGGAGACACTGTTCGCTTTCTACGACGAAAGAATTCCGGAAGAAATTGCCGATGCCCGCTCTTTTGAAAAATGGTGGCAGGCCAAGGAAAAGGAGGATTCCGGATTCCTGAACTACGACCTGGAGATGCTGAAGCGCCGGGACACTTCCATGATAAGCCCGGATCTGTATCCGGATCATCTCGAGGCCGGAAACTTCAGAATCCCTCTGACCTATAACTTTGATCCCACCAGGGAAAACGACGGAGTTACCGCCGTTATTCCGATAACCGTTCTTAATCAGATTCCCGAGGACATCTTTCTGTGGCTTATTCCCGGGCTGAGACTGGAGCTCTTCACCGAGCTTATCCGGGCGCTTCCCAAGGTTCTCCGCCGCAGCTTTGTGCCGGCCCCGGATCATGCCCGCACCCTGTTTGAGAGCCTGAGTCCCAAAGACGGCTATTTCTGGGATGCGCTTACCGCCAGAATGACAAAGATGGCCGGAACCGTGATTAAGAAGGAAGATTTTGCGCTGGAAAATCTTCCGAAGCATCTCGGCTTTTATTTCCGTATTGTGAACACAAAGGGACGGCTTATTGCCGAAGGAAGGGATCTTGGTCTTCTCAGGCATCAGCTCAGGGAAGACGTCAAGAACACCCTGGCCGAGGTTCTCAGGGATGCTCCCCGCAATACCAAGTCAGATTCCTGGACATTCGGTACCATTCCGGAGACCGAAACCAGACGAACCGGAAGTCTGGAGGTTATAGCCTATCCCGCGCTGCATGATTCCGGAGACGGAGTCACTCTGGAGCTGTACGGTTCCAAGGATGAGGCGGATCGGGAAATGTGGCAGGGAGAGAAGCGTCTTATCATGCTGTCCATCCCGAGTCCGCTCCGGTATCTGGAAAGCAAGCTCCCCAACCGGGCCAAGCTGGCCATGTACTTTAACGCCGTGGGCAGTGTGCAGACCCTGATTGCCGATTTGGAATCCCTGGGCCTGGACGACATTATGGAGTCCCTGGGCGGAACCTGCCGGGAACAGGCGGCTTTTGACAGGATAGTTGAAGAGGCCAAAGCCACCATTTACGACCGGGTGCTGGTTCTGGCGGAAAAAGCCGAACAGATCCTGCTCCGGGCCAATGATGTCAGAAAGCATCTTCGCGGCAGAATGGATCTTCAGACCGCCTATGCTTTCAGCGATATTGGCGGAGAACTGAACCGCATTGTCTGCAAGGGGTTCGCCACCTCCGCGACCATGAAATATTTTGCAGAGCTCCCGCGTTATCTGGATGCCATGCTGAAGCGCATCGAAAGACTGCCCCGGGATCCTTCCCGGGATCGGCTGCTCATGCTGAAATGCCAGGGCGTGGAGGAACGCTATGAATCGCTTTTGGGAATGTTTGCCGGGAAACTGATCCCGCGAGAGGTGCATCTGGTCAGGTATATGCTGGAAGAGCTCCGGGTTTCGTTGTTTGCACAGAGTCTGGGAACCCTGTATCCCGTATCTGAAAAGAGAGTAAATGCGGAAATTGATCGGCTGGCGGCTCTGTACCGGAGCTAGCGGGAAGATCGGAACGGCCGAAACTGCCGAGCGCGGAACAAGGATGTTTTTAAGGGAGCATGGGGAAAGAATGAATGCAGTAAATGATCGGACTGAAGCACAGAACAGTGCCGCCGGTACCAATGCCGGGGAGAAAACCCGGGGGACGGTAAAAAAATGGCTGGAGGCCATGAGGCTGAGAACACTGCCGCTTTCTCTTTCGGCAGTGCTTCTGGGGGTGGCAGCAGGATGTCTGGAGTCCGGACCGGGTGATTCTCCTGCCAGACTTGGCGTTCTGACCTTATTTATTTTGGCTACGGCGGTGCTTCTTCAGATCCTTTCCAATTTTGCCAATGACTACGGCGACAGTGTTTCAGGTGTGGACAATGCCGTGCGGGAAGGGCGTATCAGCGTTCTTCAGCAGGGGGGGATGACCAGAAAGGAACTGCTCCGGGGAATAATGACTGCCGGAGTTCTGGCTCTGGGGTGCGGCAGCGTGTCCCTGCTTCTGGCATTTATGGACAGTCCGGCGGCACTTTTGGGATTCTGTCTTCTGGGGGCCCTGGCCATGGCGGCTGCGGTAACCTATACCATCGGCATTGCCTACAGCTATCTGGGACTTGGGGACCTGTCAGTATTCATTTTTTTCGGGCTGGTGTCCGTCATGGGATCAGAGTACATGATCGCTCATCAGGTCAGTCTCATAGGCGCTCTTGCCGGGTGTAACGCCGGGATTATGGCGGTGATGGTTCTCAATGTGAACAATCTCAGGGATTACGAGAGCGATATTGCCGGCGGCAAGAATTCCCTGGTGGTCAGAATGGGACTCACCGGAGGTCGGGTTTATCATTGGTGTCTCTGCAATGTTGCGGCGCTTCTTCTGTTTGTCATCGGGGTGATTGTCAATTCCTGGTGGGCGCTTTTGCTGATCCCGGCGATGATTCTGTTCTTCAGGGCGGCTGCTTTTGCCGGTTCCGCAAAGAACAGCGGAAAGTCGCTGGATCCGTATCTTAAGAAAACTTCCGTAAGCTCTTCCCTGATAAACCTGACCCTGATTCTGGTACTGGTGTTTTCGAATCTGACAAAAACAATCTGACGGCACGGATGTTGATTTGCAAATGACCGGATTCCCGGAAATACCGGATTTGAATGCAGGTTTCTGAAATCAGGCGATATTTTTGTGATGATACTTTTGTTTTTTCAAAAAACTGATATAATGCTCAAACTTTGAACGATGACAGGAGTGTCATCTGTTGAAGATCGATGCAGCCACGGATGGCGGCATTTTTTGTGTAACTCCTCCCGGCATGATGCCTGGCGGCTTTTTTAATTGTTTTTTTAAGTACTTATTATGTCCGAATCTTTTGCTGAGCTTTTTGAAAAAAGTGAGAGCACCAAACTTAACACTGTTGTTAAGGGTGTTGTTGTTTCCGTTGATGACAAGTCTGTAATCATCGATACTCATTCCAAGTCCGAATCCATTGTTCCTGTTGACTCCTTCAAGGATGCCGAGGGCAACGTTACCGTTAAAGTGGGTGACGAAGTTGATGTAGTCCTCAAGAGTATTGCTGACGATGACGGCTCTACTGTTGTTTCACGTGACGAAGCTAAGCGTGTTGAATCCTGGAGCAAGCTGGAAGAAGCCCTTAAGAACAACGAGGTCGTTGTGGGCGTTATTGAAGACAAGGTCAAGGGCGGCTTTACCGTATCCGTTGAGGGTATCCGTGCCTTCCTGCCTGGTTCTCTTGTTGACGTTCGTCCTGTTCGCGATACCAGCGATATTGAGAAGAAGCCTCTGGAATTCAAGGTTATCAAGCTTGATCAGAAGCGGAACAACGTGGTTGTTTCCCGCCGTGCCGTTATCGAAACCGAGCACAATGCCGATCGTCAGACCATTCTTGGTCAGCTTGAGGAAGGTCAGGTTATTACCGGCACTGTCAAGAATCTTACCGATTACGGTGCATTCGTTGATCTCGGCGGCATTGACGGTCTCCTCCACATTACCGATATGGCCTGGAAGCGTGTCAAGCATCCTGGCGAGGTTGTTTCCGTCGGTCAGGAAATCGAAGTTAAGGTACTCAAGTTCGACAAGGAAAGAAGCCGTGTATCTCTCGGCCTGAAGCAGCTCGGACCTGATCCCTGGGCCAACATTGCCGAGCGCTATCCTGCAAACACCGAAATCGAGGGTACTGTTACCAATCTCGCTGATTACGGTTGCTTTGTTGAGATTGAAGAGGGCGTTGAAGGTCTCGTTCACGTTTCCGAGATGGACTGGACCAACAAGAACGTTCATCCTTCCAAGTTCGTTTCTATCGGCGAGAAGGTAAGAGTAAAGGTTCTCGACATCGATCCGGACAAGCGCCGTATTTCTCTCGGTCTCAAGCAGTGCAAGCCGAATCCCTGGAAGATCTTCAGCGAGCAGCATAAGGTTGGCGAGAAGATCACCGGTATTATCAAGAGCGTTACCGAGTTCGGTATGTTCGTTGGTCTTGAAGGCGGCATCGACGGTCTGGTACACCTCAAGGATATCAGCAGCTCCGAAGGCGAAAAGACCCTTATGAGCTACAAGGAAATGAAGGGCAAGGAAGTTACCGCCGTAATCACCAGCATTGAAGCTGATCGCGAGCGTGTATCCCTGGGTATTCGTCAGCTTGAGGAAGAGCCGTTCTCCGCCTATGCTGAAAACCTGAAGAAGGGTTCCTCCGTAGTTACCGGTACTATCAAGTCCGTAACTCCTGAAGGCGCTGTTGTTGCTCTTGCTGATGACGTTGAAGGCTACATCCGTGCAGCTGACGCTTCTACCGACAATGTTGAAGACGCCACCACCGTATTCAACGTTGGCGACAGCGTTGAGGCTGTGTTCCTGGGCATCGATCGTCGCGAGCACAAGCTTTCTCTTTCCGTACGTGCCAAGGCCCGTGCCGAAGAGAAGAAGACCTTTGACGATATCAAGGCTTCTAACAAGGAAGCTTCCAAGAACAACACCAATGCAATGCAGGAAGCTTTCAAGCTTGCCAAGGGTGAGTAATTCAGATGTGATGTGCTGTCTTTTGGCAGCCTGATAAGCTGAAACTGAGAAATGCCGGAGTTCAGATATGGATTCCGGTTTTTTTATTCCTTTGAATCACATATCTTCATCAGCACTCATCTCCAAGGCCGCTGACACGGATTTCTTGAAAAGGTCAGGCCGATCCTGCGTCCATAAACAACGGAAACGATCCTGGCTGTATTTTTAAATCAAAGTATCAGAACGCTGAAAAGCTTCCCGGGGCTGATCCCTTTTCTGTAACGTCCGAAAGAAGAACGGATTGGAATGGTGCTCTCCGGGAGCAGGAATCCCCGGAGCAAAGTTGCGTAATTGTTACTGGGAAACCTGATTTTTGACGGACTTTGTGAGAAAATCAGTCCTGTACTCTGAAGAAAACAGGAGCAATCAATGCTAAAGGCACTTCCCACATCCCAGACAATACTGCCGGATATTATCAATGAAGACTATGTCTTTA
>CACYPY010000115.1 GCA_902776415.1 uncultured Ruminobacter sp. | reverse complement strand
ATATCCGGCTTGATGCGGATGATTCAGCGTATTTCATCACTTCCACCGATACCGAAGAAGCGTTCCGGGAACTTGTGGCGGTTATACTGAATAACGAACTGTACCGTCGTTTTATGGTGTTCTTTATTGACGGCGAACTGTCTCTTGCCGAACATATCAAAACCTACTTCTCCAGGTGGGAGCACAAGGTCTACCTTGACTGGATGCACCTTGAGCATAAGTGCTATGAGCGCCTCAGCATGGCTATTACCGGGAAACGCGTGGCCGATCCCCGGGGAAACGTGGAATACTACTCCAAAGGGCCTAAAAAGGGACAGGTTAAGAATCAGGATTTCATTGCTCTGAGCAGACTTTACGCCCGCGCGATGATCAGGATTTTATGGACAGGAAATGTTGATGAAGCAATCAGCTACATCGCTAATCTGGATCCGAAAATTGTGAAAAACAAAGGCGAGGCGGAAAGGCTGTCGAAGTACCTTGAGAACAAGCGCGAATGGATTACCTGCTACGCCTTGCGGAAGAAGGCCGGTTTGAAAAATTCATCCAACGGGGTTGAGTGCCAGAACAATGTTCTGGTTGCCGAACGGCAGAAAAACGGAAGAGCCAGCTGGCGTCCGGAAGGCAGCGGCTATCTGTCATCAATTACAGCATTGTTCAGTAATGGTGAAGACAGGGAGTGGTTCTATGGCGGAAAGATCAGTTTCAAAATGGCTGTCTGAGTGATTTTGATAATGTGTCTTTCTATTTGTTTAACGTTATGCTAACTACAGTTCGGTTTTTTTTCAGGGTGTTCACAGGAGATCGGGTTTTTGATGTCATAGCCGGGGCTGTGGCTGACGACAGGACCGTTGACGTTATAAATCAGTATATGAACGGCCTGAAAATTCCTGTGAGGATATTGACAGCCTGACAGCGTCCGGCAGACATGCCTGAATTCTGCACTCGGGACTTTTTCGGAGTGACTTCCGGGACTGTTCCGCTCCCCCGTTTTCCTGCGGAACCTGCCCGGCCGGAAATTAGGAATGCCGGGGCTGACCTGTTTTAGTCCGGTGTATCTCCGAATTCAGGATCCGGCACACTTATTGCGGTTCGGAGTCCCTCTTTTTTGAACTCGCCGTAAAAGCAAGTATAATGCACCTGTGTTTTCAGATATTTCGGGCTTTTTTATGGGATTCAGGTTTCCGGTTTTTTTTCTGACCTGCATTATGGCGTGTATGTCTTTTTCCGCCCGGGCGGAGGATTTCTGCGCGGAGAACTGTCCTCCGGAACAGCAGGGTGCCGTATCTCCCGAGGCCAAAGCTGACGAATCCAAAATCACCTACCGGGTAAAGGGGGTGGAAGGGGAGATTAAGGAAAATGTCGAAGCTTATCTCACCACTCTCCCGGACTTCAGAAAGGTTAATTTCGCTTCCAGTCAGGAAAAGATACTGGATGCCGTACGGAATTCTCTTAAGGTATTCGGCTATTATTCTCCGAAAATCGAACTCTCCTTCAGAAAACCCGCCTCGGCGGCTCTCACCGTAAAAATCAGCAAGGGAAAGCCGGTGTTTATCAGAAGGAGCCAGATTGTGGTGGTGGGGGAAGCTTTGAACGATCCAATGTACATGTTCGGTCTCAGCGATATCAAGCTCAAGTCTCATACTCCTTTCCGGCATTCCGATTACGAGGATGTGAAATCACTGCTGTTCAGCCGGGCACTGACCATGGGGTATTTCGATGCTCACTTTATCCATTCCTCGGTTATCGTGAATACAGATGAAAATACCGCCGATATTTTTCTGGTGCTGGATTCCGGACACCGCTACCGCTACGGGAAGATTACCTTTAAGGGGGATACGCAGTATCAGGATGTTATCGCTCCCCTGATAACCATTAAGGAAAACGATTATTTCAGCATGAACCGTCTCTCGGCCATGAGCGGATCCCTCTATGATACGGGGTATTTCGAATCGGCCGAGGTTGTGCCTGATATCAGCAAAAGTAACAATCCGGAGAATCTGGACTATATTATCCCGGTGGACGTTACTCTGGCCCGCAGAAAGTTCAACATCGTGGAGCTCGGAGTCGGCTATGCCACTGACGAAGGGATCCGGGGGCAGGCCAAGTGGCTCATGCCCCTTATCAACGAGTACGGTCATTCCCTGAACATGCAGATGAAGCTTTCCCGCATCAGACAGGAGGCTCTGATTCGCTATACCATTCCCCGCAAGGATCCGCTGAAGGATTACTATTATTTTCAGGCTCAGCAGGCCTATGATGATCTGAACGACACCGATTCCACCATTTTCGAGGCTTCGGCGCATTACTTTTCCAGGCTGGGGCGGAACTGGCAGTACGACTATTACGTGGCATTTCATACCGAGGACTATAAGCAGGGCATGGAAAGCGGTTATGCCCAGATTACCGGAATCGGAGCGTCCATGACCCATCTCAAATTTTTCCCGATGCGGGATCCCCGGGAGGGCCATCGCTATGTAATCCGGGCCTTCGGTGCTTCGGAGCATGTCGGTTCCGATGTAACCTTTTTGCAGCTGTCGGGACAGACCCGGTGGCTTTTCAGCCCGACCCTGAATTCCCGGTTCCTGCTCAGGTTTGAGGAAGGGGTGAATATCAGCCACGATACCAGCAAAATTCCCCCGTCGTACCGCTTTTTCACCGGCGGTGATACGACTATCAGGGGCTTTGGCTACAAGACTCTGTCTGAAAGGTTTTCCAACGGTACCCTGAAGGGTGGCCGTTATCTCAGCGTGGCATCTGCAGAGATTCAGGTTCCGATAATCGAGGACCTTCGTCAGACGTTGTTTATTGATGCCGGAAATGCTCCTGACAAGTTCGAGGAGAATGAGATTTATATCGGTGTAGGTACCGGTGTGCGTTATGTGTCCAAGGTTGGGCTTATCAAGGTGGACCTGGGGATCGGAGTGTCGGAAACCTCCATTCCGTTCCGCATTCACTTCGGAATCGGTCCGGATCTGTAGGAGTTATCATGGCACAGAAAAACGGCAGATCAAAACGTATTTCCTGGTGGCGGGGCATCTGGAAGATCCTTGCGGTGACAGTAAGGGCACTCATCGGCTTTTCAGTTCTGGGGATCGTTGCCTGTCTTATGCTCATTTTTACCTCCCGGGGTACCGGTCTTGCGTGGAGCATGGCCACGGACAGGGTGGACGGCCTGCGCGGCGAACTGGTGTCCGGACATCTGGGCCGGGGGGTTCATATCCGGAACTTCAGTCTGGACATTCCGGACGTGATTTCCATTTCGGCAGGGGATTTCGAGATCCAGTACAACCTGGCCGGCCTGCTTCAGGGGCATTTCACTGTTGACGATCTCAGTGCCGAGGATGTGCTTCTGGTAATCGGAAACCGTCCCCAGAATATGCCCCTCATCGGTGATTTTCTGAAAGCCAGACTGCGGGAGACCGCCTCCTGGGTTCGGGATCATGAAACGGGCCGGATGATCCGGGTAAGTCCGGAGGTTCCGGACCCGACAGCGGAAATTGCTCCCGCTCCGGCAATTAATCCTGCCCCGCCTTCTCCCGATGATGAAGAGCCGGCCACATCAGAGGAAAGCTTTATTTCCGTTCCTGTTGATGTTCATGCGGATGCGGTGCGGGTAAAGAATTTTCTCATGCTTTCGGATGCGGTGGATGTGGCGGTTTCAGATCTTTATCTGAGAGCGGGACTTAAGGACGATACCGTAACCGTATATACCGCCGATGCCAGTTATATCGATGTGCAGCTTCACGATGAGAGAATGCCGGATTCTCCGCCGTCGCCGCCGTCTCCTCTGATGCAGGAGCCGTTTTCCAGAACCGAAATCGAAAGCACCATTTCAAAGCTGCCCACGGTATTTCTGCCCATAAAAATCCGGGTGGATTCCCTGACTTTGGATTTTGTCCGCTATCATCAGACGGTTTATGACACCGGTGTTATGAGGGGTTTTCTGAAGGGAAGCTATATCGGCGCCGATATCAGCGTGGCCGAGTTTCGGGTGGATCATAATCTCGGACATGCCATGCTTACCGACAGCACCATGACGCTCCGGGACTATTATCCCATGGATGTCATTCTTAATGCCTGGTCAGAAAATGACGAATGGTTTGATTTCCTGGATCATCACAGTCTTTCAGCCGTCGGGCACGGCGATCTGACCGATCTCAGGGTGCATGCGAACATTACCGGCATAACGAATCTCACGGCCGATGCCCGCCTGAACACCCTGGGACCATCCCTGCCGTTTGAAGCCAAAGTCAGTGCCAGAAATCTGGGCTGGCCGATCCTTTCTCCCGAATATTCCGCGGGAACGCTGGAGACCACGGCCCGGGGCACGCTCTCCGGAATTTCCGCCGAGATCGCCTGCGGGGGAATCCGGGCTCTCGGCTATCCCGAGCTTAATCTGAAGCTTTCCGCCTTCACGGATATGGCTTCCGCGGACATAAAGAATCTCTCCGTGGCGTCTTCTGACAAAGTACACGAGGTTAAGCTCAGCGGCCATGCGGATTTTGACAAAATCTATGGCTTCAAGGGAGAGGTGAGTGCCAGAACCGGCGATCTGACCCGTTTTGTTCCGGATTTTCCGGCATCTCTGGATCTCAGGCTGAAACCGGAATTTGCCATGAAGGCCGATGACGGTTCCTGGAAAACTGAGGTGAAAGATTTGGACCTTCAGGGGGTGCTCAAGGGATATCCTGTTTCCCTTACCGGAAAGCTTATCAGGGCCGCCAGCAGTCTTGATGCCGAAATCCGGGGGCTTTCCCTGGTGAACGGCGGCAAAAACTACCTGTCAGCGGAAGGGATCATCGGACAGAAGTCGGATCTGTCTGCCGAGATTGATCTTCAGGATCTGGCGCTTCTTTATCCGGATCTGAAGGGCGGGGTTACCGGAAAGGTCAGCATGACCGGAAGCCTCACCGCTCCCAATGCCGCAATACTTCTTAAATCTCAGGAGGTGGGGTTCGGGGATTTGAAGCTCCGCAGACTTGATCTCGGACTGGAGGCATCTTCCCGTGACGAGCGTCTGACAAAGGCGGATCTGACACTGAAGCTGGGGGAACTGTTCAGCGGCAACAGCAAGTTTGTGGACACGCTGAATCTTGGTCTCAGAGGGGGTGAGGAATCGCATGACCTTTCTCTCAGGGCCCGAACCGTGGCCGGGCATCTGGATCTGGCCCTTCATGGCGGTCTGGATGCAAAGAGAACCCGTTATCTTGCAGACATTTCCAAACTCAGTCTGGTTACCCGGGAGCTCAGCACCGGGCTTCAGGATCATCTCAGGGTGGAAACCCGCCTCGCTCCGGAGCTTCAGGTTAAGGCAGACGAACATTCCTGGCTTGTTAACGGGAACCGGCTCACCTTCCAGAATCTGGAATGGAATCCTGTCAAAGCCAGGGTAAAACTGACGGCCCCGGATATCAGGCTTAATTCCTTCAATGCCTTTATTCCCGAGATTATCAGTCTGCCTTTTTCAGCTGCTCTCAATGCGGATCTGACTCTGGTTCGAAACCGTCCCGAGGGAACCGTTTCCCTGGATATTCCGGGAGGCAGGCTGGTTTATGACAGAAGGGAAATGTCCTTTGACCGGGTTTCACTCAATGCCGCTATTCGTCCCGACCGTCTTAATACCGGCCTTCTGGTGGATCTTGGCAGCAACGGATCTCTCAGCACTGATCTTACGGTTACGGATCCCTCGGGCCAGAAGCCGGCTCTTTCGGGGAACTACCGGATTAACAGCATTAATCTCGGATTGCTTTCAAAAATGCTGGGTGAGGTGGCCGCCTCCTCCGGCTATCTTGAAGGGAACGGCACCTTTGCAGGCACTCTGTCCCGGCCCGGGCTTAACGGACAGATTCGGATTCGCGACATGAATGTCACTCCGGCGATGGATCTGGGAACCATTTCCGGAATCAATACCACCCTGAATTTTAACGGCTGCAGCGCGGATATGCAGGGCGGCTTTGTGATTCTGGAAAAGAACGGCCGTCTCAGTGGCAAACTGACCTGGGATCCGGAGATGGATGCCACGGTAGCACTGGATACCGATGATCTGCCCCTGGATCTTTTCGGGTACGGAAAGGGTATTGTAAGAGTGAACATTGCAGGTCATTTTTCCGACAAGGTGAACGAGCTTTCCGGAAAAATCGCCATGCCATATGCCAGGATCAAGGTGCGTTCGCTCCCGGCCAGCTCTCAGTCCCTCTCCAAGGATGTGCATGAAATGGCACGAACCGAGGATGGCGGATACAGCTTCCAGAGAGGCGGTTCTTTGCCCATGGGGCTGGATTTGGATATCAGCATCGGCAATGACGTCAAGCTTACCGCCATGGGGCTCAAGAGCGATATCCGGGGAAAGCTTCAGATAAAGCAGCCGCCCCGGAGACAGATGAGTCTCACCGGAGAAATCAGGGCCGAGGACGGGACCATTCATAAATTCGGGCAGGATCTGATTATCGAAAAGGGACGGATTACCTTTGTGGGAGATCCTTCGGAACCCAATCTTGATATTCGTGCCATCCGTAACCCCCGATCCATGGACAATGACAACATCACCGTGGGCATTGCGGTTACCGGAACTGCATCCCGGCCGAATATCAAGATATTTTCCAAGCCGCAGCTGTCCCAGAGTGAGACTCTTTCCTATCTGCTCAGGGGCAAGGGCATGGATGCCAGCTCCGCCAATACCAATGACATGAGTACGCAGCTTCTTCTGGGAGCAGGGCTGATGCAGGCCGAGGGGGTGCTCAGCGATATGGGTGAAAAGCTGGGGCTTCAGGACATGGCTCTGGATTCCCGGGGCGACGGCGATGAAACCTCGGTGGAGCTGTCTGCCTATATCATGCCGAAACTGCAGGTGGCCTACGGCTACGGCATCTACAATGCCATTTCCGAGTTCCGCATCAGATATGAAATGTTCCCGAAGTTCTATATCGAAGGGGTAAGTTCTCTGGAGCAGGCGGTGGACGCTCTCTACAAGTTTGAGTTCAACATGGGCTCGGACAGTGACAGGAAGGAGCAGGAGAAGAGCGGATCGGATGCTGCCGGGAAGAAGGCGGATCAGCGCTGATGGTGCCAGGGGCACTTTGGTCGGTCGGAATCCTTCTTTCAGGATTCTCGGTAAAACGGGAACATCCTGGGTGTGCTGACTGGGGCGACGTTCTGATGACGATGTTTTTTGAAATGACAGGGATTTTATGAATATTTCCGATAATAAAAAGCTTGTTGAAATCCTGGGGGGAATGTTTTCTTTGGGAGGTTGTCTGGGATTATGTTGAGCATGATGCAGGCACTCTGAAGGAAGTTTTAAGACCGAAATGCTATCTTGATCCTGACAGCACAGATAAAATCAGCACGGCCGAAATACAGACTGCTGACGAATTCATAATCAGCGGTTTTACGGAGAAGGACGGGATTCTTGCGGTCTCATTTGAAATGCCGGCAGTTATAATTGCGGAGAGTGCTGACGGGCTGGTCTGTTACCGTGTAACGGCTTATTGTGAGGGAGTTCTGGAAATCCCTGACGTTAATTCCGGCGAATGGAATTCTGTGAATATGAATTTCAAGGACATGAGGAGAGATGAGATTCTTTCCTTCCGTCATCTGGTGAAGTCAGTCAGTTTGTCGTATGAAGATGTTGAAGCTGATGATCTTAATGCCTGAGACAGGGAGGCCGGTCGTTGAAGGTAACGGGGGCTGATCATGAGCAACCCTGTTCCGAAGCAAATATTCTTTAGGCCGGAGCCCCTCTGGCCTTCATATGTCTCATATGTCTGCTGGTACTGCTATTCTGAATTCCCCAGTACTTCTACCATCTTCGAAGTCACGTCATTAAGCTTCTTTACCAGCTGCAGAAGTTCCCTGTTTCTGGCTTCGGCCT
>CACYPY010000114.1 GCA_902776415.1 uncultured Ruminobacter sp. | reverse complement strand
TCATAGCCCCGATCCATGTGATAGATACGATCCACCACGGTCTCTCCCTTCGCCACCAGTCCGGCAATCACCAGGGAGGCACTGGCCCGGAGATCCGTGGCCATCACCTGAGCTCCGGAAAATCCCTCGCAGTCCCGGCAGATGGCGTTATTGCCCTGAATTTCGATATTGGCCCCCATGCGGTTCAGCTCCGGAACATGCATGAACCGGTTCTCGAAGATATTCTCGGTAACAATGCCGGTCCCCCGGGCCAGAGCGTTCAGGGTAGTGAACTGGGCCTGCATGTCCGTGGGAAATGCGGGATACGGGGCGGTGGTGATGTTTACCGGTCTGAGCTCCCGGCCCCTCATGTCCAGACGAATCCAGTCGGGCCCCGTGGCAATATCGGCTCCGGCCTCCTCCAGCTTTGCCAGCACGGCTTCCAGAAGCCGGGGATCGGTGTTGTGGCAGGTAATGCACCCGTGAGTTACGGCCGCCGCCACCAGGAAGGTTCCGGTCTCGATACGATCCGGCTCCACGGAATACTCACCTCCGTGCAGGGCATCCACACCGTTTATGGTGATTTCGGAGGTTCCCTCTCCGGAAATGTCAGCCCCCAGCACTCTCAGGAACCGGGCCAGATCCACCACCTCGGGTTCCATGGCCGCATTTCTGAGCACCGTGGTGCCGTAGGCCAGAGTGGCGGCGGAAATCAGATTTTCAGTACCGGTAACGGAAACCACGTCAAAATAGAAGGACGCCCCCACAAGACGGCTGTTTACGCGGGACTTGATATAACCGCCCTCAATCTGGATACAGGCCCCCATCTGCCGGAGCCCCTGAATATGCAGATTTACCGGCCGGTCGCCGATGGCACAGCCCCCGGGAAGCGAAACATCCGCCGCATTCATTTTGGCGGTCAGAGGGCCCAGTGCCAGAATGGAAGCTCTCATGGTCTTTACCAGCTCATACGGCGCCGTATAGTTGGAAACTCTTCCGGTGATTTCATATGAGGAATCGTCCAGCTTCTTCACCTGCTTGCCCTGAATCTCCAGGAGCTTAAAGGCCGTGGCGGTATCCCGGAGGTTCGGAACATTGCGAAGCACCACCTTCTCATCGGTCAGAGTCGTGGCCAGGATAATCGGCAGAGCGGCGTTCTTGGCGCCGGAAATGGTGACATCGCCGATCAGGGCATTGCCGCCGGTAATTTTAAATTTCTGCATGGTAAAAACTGTTCAAATGGTTGCTAAAAAAGACTCCGGCCGGGCAGCTCCCGAACTGCGGCAAGGATCCGCGAAATCCGGGCGGGAGGGACAGACTCGCGGACTCCGGCCGGCGCACGGCAGAAAATCTGCGAGTTCATTATACACTGAATCGAAAGGTCTGTAACAGAGCCGGCGGCAGGGTACTCCTGCCCGGGGACGGGCCTACTTCTGCTGTGCCGCGGAGTTGCCGGCTAAGGCCTTCGCGGTTTCGGAAGCAAGCTCCAAAGCCTCTTCCAGAGTGGAGGTAAAGCGTACCTCGGGGTGCTTGGAGGCAAAAGAGGATTTCACCATGCAGCGCATAGGCTGATACTGCACGCCGCAGATCATGAGATCCACTCCCCGCTTCTTCATGTCGTTGCAAAACTGATCCAGGCAGTGATCCCCTCCCGCATCCAGCATGTTCATGGCGGTAAAGTCAAGAATCAGTTTCTGACGGTTCAGACAGTCATGGCGAATCTTTCTGAAGGTTCTCTCGGCAGAAGCAAAGAACAGGGGGCCGGAAATTCCCAGCACCTCATACTGACTGCCAACCCTGTCGGACACATGCCGGTGGAGGGAAAGATCATGCACCTTTGTCATGCGGGCCATGTCTCTCATGAAGATCACGGAGGCCATGATAATACCGAAGCTGATGGCCACCACCATATCAAAAACCACAGTACAGAAGATACAGCACACCATGATGAGAACATCGGAACGCTGGGCCGTGCGGAAAAGTCCGACCACCTTGCGCCATTCGCTCATATTGTAGGCAACCAGGAGGAGCAGTGCCGCCATGGCCGAAAGAGGAAGCTCGCTCAGGAAGGGTGCCAGGAACAGGATCGAAACCAGAACCAGGATCGAATGCACCACGGATGCCACAGGAGAAGTGCCTCCGGCCTTGACGTTGGCGGCGGATCTGGCAATGGCGGCCGTAGAGGTTATTCCGCCCAGGAACGGGGCAATGACGTTGCCCACCCCCTGCCCGAACAGTTCGCCGTTGGAGTGATGGCGGGTTCCGGTCATGCCGTCAAGCACCACGGCACAGAGCAGAGACTCGATGGCGCCAAGCACCGCCATGGAAAACGCGGCAACAATAAGAGCCTGAATGGTGGCAAAATCAATGCTAAGAGGCTTCCCCGAAGGGCCGGGAAGATTCCACGGAAGCACAAACTCCGGCAGGAAGGGAGGAATGCCGTTCCCCTGACTTCCGTCCGGATTAAGGTAATGAAACCTGGTACCGATGGTGGCGATTTCAAAGCCCCCGAATCTGGTAAGCAGATAAGCGGCAAGGGTACCCAGAAGTACTGCCGGAAGATGCCCCGGGAACCTGATTTTCAGCCTGCCCCACAGCACCAGGGTAAGCAGCGTGACGGCACCGACAATGGCATCGCCCCAGTTGGCGCTGCCGATATTGGTGGCCAGAACCAGGATCTTGTCAACAAAGGATTCCGGCATAACCACGTTAAGTCCCAGAAAGTCCTTGACCTGCAACACCGCAATGACGATGCCGATGCCCATGGTAAAGCCGAGGGTTACCTCGATGGGGATGAACTGAATCAGCCTGCCCAGCCTTCCGGCGGACATGATAAGGAGGAAAAAACCAGCCAGCATGCTGGCCATGCAAAGCCCTGCCATGCCGTAGGTCTGGGTCACCGGATAGAGGATAACCACAAAGGCGGCGGTAGGGCCGGAAATGCTGTACCGGGAACCGCCGGTAAGCGCAATCACAATGCCGGCCACCAGAGCGGTATAAAGTCCGTACTCCGGATTGACGCCGGTGGCAATGGCCAGCGCCATGGAAAGCGGGATGGCAATAATGCCCACCGTAATGCCGGCAATAATGTCCTTCAGGAAACGGGAACCGGAATACTTTTCGGTAATCATGGAATCCCGTACGGCACTGCCGAAATGAAACAGGGAATTTTTAAAGGTGACGATCCGTCGCCTGGTGCTGATGGTGCTCATATTTTGATACGCCGGGGGCTGTAAATTAAATAACGGATCCGTCGTCCCCGGAACCGGAAGCTCCCGGAAGACATCTGAAAAAACAGACGAACCCTGCCTTGAAAGTGCGGGAATTATACAACCTGGATCACATTTTTCAAATTAATTTTTGAAATGACAGGAAATCATTGCAAGTCTGCCGGGGCGAAGCCATATCCCATAACGGGACATCTCTTCCGGCCGGCATCCTTCCCGGGCGGCCGCTACCGGTGGAAAACTTCCGGAGTTTGCATTAAAATCCGGCCCCGGGAGTGGCTTAATCAACTCAGGATTAACTTCATCAGGACAATCAACAATGCTAAAAAAATGTTTTGCTGAAATTGCCGGCACCTTCTGGCTGGTGTTCGGCGGCTGCGGCACCGCTCTTTTTGCCTGCGGTCTTCAGAATGTCGGTGTAGGCTATGTCGGCGTATCACTGGCCTTCGGTCTTACCGTGCTCACCATGGCCTATGCCGTGGGACATATAAGCGGCGGTCACTTCAACCCGGCGGTATCTCTCGGTCTCTGGGCCGGCGGCCGCTTCCCGGGAAAGGATCTGGTTCCCTATATTCTGTCACAGCTCGTGGGCGGCATCATCGCTGCGGCGCTGCTCTACATTATTTTCACCGGAAAGGCCGGACAGGTTCCGGGCGGCTTTGCATCCAACGGCTACGGCGAACACTCTCCGGAGGGCTACAGCTTCCTGGCCTGTGCCGTTACCGAGGTGATCCTCACCGCTCTTTTTCTGTTCATTATTCACGGCAGCACCGACAAGAGAGCTCCGGCCGGCTTTGCCCCCATTGCCATCGGTCTCGGACTTACCCTGATCCACCTGATCTCCATTCCGGTAACCAACACCTCGGTTAACCCGGCCCGCAGCATTGCCGTGGCCATTTTCGCCGACAGCTGGGCTCTCGAGCAGGTATGGTTCTTCATCGTGTTCCCGATTATCGGCGGCATTCTCGGCGGTGTCGGCTACAGATTCCTTCTGGAAGACAACCAGTAACAACAGGATCCGCTCCCCGGAACCCCGGCCTCCGCCGGGGTTTTTCATGTCCGGACGGAAATCCTGCTCTCAGGAGGAAAATCCCAGAAACTCCCGGAAGCCGGGAACCTTCTCAAGATAATCCCGGTCCAGCCCGAAAATCCCGGGAACCATCCCGTTATAACGGTCGAGAAAATCATCATAGGTTCCCCTGAAAAAATCCGGCGGAATGAAAAACTCCCGGTTCCCGCCGGTAACCCGGTTTCCGGCCTGGATCATGGAGGAACAGCCGCCGAGCTCATGAGTGCGGAACTGATACTTTTCGAGAACCCAGTCACTCCCGATACTGATCCCCGGGGGCAGCGGAATGTCAAAAACCTCCTTTACAGGATTGGCGCGCTCCACATCATGAACATTGTCATCAATAACGGAATCAATAAACGCCGCGGCGTTCAGATCCCGGACAGCACGCACGGAAGTTTTCCCGGCGCGGGCATAGCGAACAAACACCCTTTTCCCGTCCTCTTCCTCGATGGTGTAGGAGAAGTCTCCGGAAAACATGGCGAATTCCGCCCAGGGATGAGTGATCCGGAGCCTTTCCAGAGCCTTCTCAAGATAAACTGCAATATCATATCCCCAGGGAAACTTCTCATCATTGATATCAGTCATGGCAAATCTCCTGAAGACACTAACTCCGGAAAACGGCATTTTTAAGATCATCAGATTTCATTGACTGCCGACTCCTGCAAAAACCTGCCGCCCGGGAACGGGGAATTTATAAAACATCATTCACCGGCGCACAAAAAAACGGAGTTCCCGAAAAAACCCCGTTTCTGTCCTTTTAATGTCAGAGACACGGGCAATAAGGTGCCCTGCCTTTGCGTCATTTATTCCGAAAACTTCGCAAACTGATTCAGGGTCATTCTTTCGGACCTGAAGGTGTTTATCTTGCTGTCGGAGGCATAGCCGAGCGCGATACCGATAGCCACGGCATAGGTATCGGGGATGTTCAGGTACTTTCTGATGACATCGGGATACTTCACCATGCTGTAGGCGGTGATGGAATCAACTCCCTTGTTGGCAGCCGAAAGCAGCAGAGTCTGCTCAAAACCGCCCAGATCCATAATGGCCCACTTGTTGGCATCCTTCGGAAGGGACAGATAGACTGCTGCCGGCGCATGGAAAAGAGCGTTTTCGGATTCGTCCCATTCCTTGCTGACATTGAGATCCGCGGCACGCTGCATCAGCCGGGACATGTTTGCCTGGGCCTGAGGCGACCAGGAGGTTCTTCTGGTTACCGGAAAATCGGACTGTCCCTGAATGCCGTAGGAAGCTCTTTCCACAAATTCCTTGCGGATTTTTTCAAGAACGGCGCCGGTAGCCACGTACGCCCGCCATTCCTGAGTGTTGATCCAGGAAGGAGCCGCCCCGGCCTCCAGCAGAATTTCCTCCAGAATTTCTCTGGATACGGGTCTTTCGGAAAAGCTTCTGGTGGAGTGTCTCGCATGAATTACCTTTGAAAATTCCATACTGTTCACTGTCCTCTGAATAATTGAATAAACAATGGCTATTCTACTATATGAGCTATTACACCATACAAGCAAAATCAAGGGATTTCTGTCCGAGGTGCCGCCGCATTCTCAAAACGGTTTTCCGTCCGTATTCTTTTCGGCACTCTTTTCCGGGACTCCTCAGTTTTCAGAAGCACTTACGGCCCCGGATTCTCCCGGCCCGGAAATCATCACCCATGACGTATCCGCGATATTTCAGAAGCGGAGGCCAAACAGATGATCCCAGTCAAAATTTTTTGTTACAAAACAGCGTAGAATGCAGACGGTTACTGAAAACATTTCTCCGGTTCCGCATTCTCCGGTTCCGCATTCTCCGGTTCCGCATTCTCCGGAGCTTTCCGGAATTTCTGAGATCGGTTCCCGTTCCGCCGGTGAGATATCGCCCGAAACAAATTTCCGTTCCGGACTGACTGCCCGAAATCCGGAAAACTCCGCCCCGGAATATCGGCCGTAAAACAGGAGAAAGAAGATATGATCTGCTCGTTCTGCGGCGGTCAGATTCCTGACGGCGCCAGGTACTGTCCCAAATGCGGGGTTGCCGTTTCCCGCTTCCAAAACGGCTTTTTCTGCAAAAAATGCGGAACCAGACTGCGTTCCGGAAATGCTGTCTGCCCCCTGTGCGGCACTCAGGCAAAAGAGGAGATGCCGGAGGATCCCTCCCCAATAAACACCGATTCTGAAGCTTCCGGAGAATCGCCATTCTCAGCAAAAAGCAGCAGGACTTCGGAAACCTCCTCCCCGGAACGTGATAACCCGGAAAATTCCGAAAACCGGGACTTTCCGGGAAAACGGCAGAATGAAAACCCCCGGAACTTCGGGGAAAACCTTAATTCCCCGGATGACGGCATTGTTACCGGGAATCCCTTTTCTCCCGAGGGGATGACCATCCGGCTGAACGGAAACGGAAACATCCGTACCCAAACCCGCAGGTTCGTCTCCGAAAACGGCACCACAACGGTGTTTTCGAGAACGGAGACCACAAATTCATCATCATCTTCTTCCGGAAATGTGTTTTCCGGCGACTTCGCAAAACAGTTCTTCGGGGACAGCTGGCCGTTTTCTGATAATCCCTTTTCCGAAAACCCCGGGGAAACCGAAGGATCTTTTGAGGGAGCGACAGTCTCCGGGGATCCCTTTTCGCCCGGGGGAATGAATGTCCGGATAAACGGCAATATCCGCACCGGCAGTGCGTCTCCCGGGAACGGGACCTTCCGGAAGACCTTTCATTTTTCCTTCGGAAACGGCAGAAGTTCTTCGGACACCCCGGATCCCGATGATTCGGGAACCTCATAACCGCAGGCTCCGGATATCCGGAAGACTGAAAAGCGGTCTGTCCCCCAGCGGCAGGCCCCAGCCCCGGACTTCCGCGTGAAAGTCAGGAAATGAATGTCTTCACGGCGCAGGAAGGGAGCTTCTGCCGGAACACGGGGAATATACGGCACAGATGCTGAAAATACAGCCGGTTCCCTGCCCGCATAATCGCCCGGCATATCTGAAGACCGGAATTCTGACAAACTTTATATGGTTCTGTAACGTTTTGACAAAATTGAAGGGTGTCGGCGATGGTATTATGTTATACAATAAAACCGGCAGTGATGCGCGAAGTACCACAGGGTACGGCAGCAGGGCTGCAGTTTTTCAGAATCCGAGGGATTAAAATGATCAAATTTATTAAAACATCTGTCATAGCCATGGCATCGGCAGCTCTCATGAGCGGCTGCATCCTGGTTGATGACGGATATTATGATGACGGTTATTACGACGATGGTCCGCACCACCATGACCACAGGCCGCCGCCTCCCCCCGGTCCGCATCATGATCCGCACCGCGGGCCTGATCACGGCCCCGGGCATCGTGGCCCGGATCACCGCGGCCCTGATCATCGTGCCCCGGCTCACCATGGCCCGCGCCATGAGAAGCCTCATCACTGAAATGATGGTACAGCCGGCGAACAGCCTGCCGTAACGCTATCCTGCGGATAACACAAAGGCAGGTTTTTCCAGGGCTTGTTTAGCAATACTGAGTCCGGTTACTGACTGAAAAGCCGGCACTTTTAACAACACAGGAGGATTTATGCTTAAACCAGTAGTTACCGTTACCGGAATAGCAATAGCTCTTTCTATGCTATGATTACGGCTACACTGAAACCGTGGTCGGCCCCCCGGCGAATGTGACCGTGATTGACGTGGTACCGCCGCCCCCGCCGCCGCCAAGATACCACCGGCCGCCCCCGCCGCCGCCAAGATACCACCGGCCGCTGCCGCCTCCGCCCCCGCCCAGGCATCACCATGCGCCGCTCCCTCCGCCCCCGCATCACCATGGCGGACCGGGCCCCAGGCCTGTGGGACCGGGACATCACGGACCTTCGGGCCCCGGCCCCAAACCTCTGGGCCCCGGCCATCACGGACCATCCCATGCTCCGGCCTACAAGCCGGGACCGGGCGGCGGACACGGACCGCATCGCTGATGCCGGGCTGATATCGCAGAGGCGGTACCAGAATCCCGAACAGCAGGGTTAGCATTCATTAAGGAACATACTCCCTTTCGGGGGTATGTTTTTTATTTTTTGCACGGACATGCTCCGATCCCGGGAACTGTTATCCTCCCGAAGCAATCCCTTACCGTCCGGTTCGGAGAGGATACTGCGGAACTGCCAAAACCCCGGAGTTCCGGAAATGTTCCGTCTCCGACTGCATCCCCTTGCGGATCGTGACCATATTCATGTTTTAAAAAATCTGTCAGTAATGCCGCACAGTTTCGGTATCCGGTTCATTTTTTCCGAAAAGCCCCGGAAGGATAATATTCCGAGAACATGTTCCGAAACCGATAACTATAATAACGAGGCATTCATGACCGACAACTCAGCCATTCCGGGGGCTCTCCCCGGCACCGTCAGCAATTTTGAGGAGCTCCGGAGCTCCGGCCGCATTTATGTGGACAAAACCGACTACATCTTTGAAATTGCAGTATTTAACGGCCCCTTCATCCTGACCAGACCGGCGAATTTCGGAAAAACCCTGCTCCTGTCAACACTGGCCTCACTGTTTTCCCATGGCACCAGATATTTCGAAGGCCTCAAAATCGCCGGACACTGGAAGGACTCCGGGGAATACAATGTGGTTACCATTGATTTCGGCGGCAGCTTTGAAACCGTAAAAAGCCTGGATTCCCATGTCTGCACGGCGGTTGAAAAGGCGGCGCATCAGAGCGACACCGACCTTTATGCCCGAAAAGGAGACAGTCTCCATATACCCATGACGCACCGCGGCCCCGAGCTTATCGGCACCTTCCTGGAAAACAGCAAGAATAAAACCGTGCTCCTTATCGACAACTACGACACCCCGTTAAGTCTGCCCGGGCTCTCCGAGGAGCAGATAAAGGCCTTCAGTCACTATCTCACGGAGTTCTTCACGGTGGTGAACAGCTGCATCGGCAATCTCAGATTCCTGCTGGTAACCGGAGTGATGCCGGTGCCGCTTTCCGAAATGTTTGCCGTTTTCAACGGCTATATCAGCCTGACCCTGGATTCCGAAAACGCCGCACTGCTGGGCTTCACCCCCGAAGATGTTTCCGGGTTCATGGGGAAGGAGCTTGCCCGGGCCGCACAGGTCACCGGCTGTGAAGAAAAGCAGCTCCTCCGGAGCCTCTGCCGGTACTATGGCGGTTACCGCATGACCATAGATTCCCCCGCGGAGGTGATAAACCCCAGGTCGCTGATACGTTTTCTGACGCATCCCGAGGCCGGATTCCGGAACTACTGGCCGGAAAGCGGCGGACGCTATGCTTCCCTGGCCGTAAACTGGCTCCGCAGCATTCAGGATGACGTTCTCGGCAGCATCCTGGAAGTGCTGAGCGGCCCCTACTCCCTTAAGGAAAACTACGGCTACATCGGGACACCGCCGGGCAGCGCCCTCTATCACACCGGCTACCTGTCCGTGCGCACCATCAAGAACGAGCTGGGACGAAGGAGAGTAATTCTGACCCCGCCGAATCTGAACACCATCGTAACCCTGCTGGCAATCTACTTCACGCTGGTAAGCGAAACCCCGGTATCCGAATCGGACATCGGAGACATCGCCTCCGGGGTGCGGGAAGGACTCACCGGCGGATACCCCGAGGCTCTGGTGGCCGCCCTGAACCGGGGGCTCGCCCTCCTGTCCTTCGACAGACGGGATTCCTTTGAGAACGGACGGAACCTCCGGGACATCATCTTTACCATTCTTCTCCTGTCCGGACTGGCCGCGGAAAGACCGGATACCGGAAGTTCCGGAGCCGCGGACATCACCGCGGAATACCTTAAGAACTGGAAAATCTGCCGTACCGTTATCAGAACCCGGCTTGCAGGGGCCGGAGAGGATGCCGGAGCACTTCTTGCCGAAACAGAAGCCGGCCTCCGTAATGCCGCTCCGGAAGACGGAACCACCGCCGAAAACACCGTGAAAATGGCCATGGTGGTCTCTGCCGCGGAACGGAAGATCACGCTTTGGAAAAAGCTCTGACTTCGGACCTCTGACCGGAAGGATAAATGACGGTTAAGGGGATGAGTAGTCCGGCTTTCGGAAAACGGAAGAACCGGACCTCCGCCGGAATTTCCGAAGAAAGGCGGTTTCCTGATCAGGAATCAGGGATCTCCGGTGCCCCGGGGATCCGAATTTCCCCGCGGAACTACATCCCCGAAGCCAGCATTTCATTCAGAATAACGGCTCCGGAATCCGGAATG
>CACYPY010000113.1 GCA_902776415.1 uncultured Ruminobacter sp. | reverse complement strand
ATGCCGTTTCCGGTATCTCCTTCGTCCACGGAGCCGCCGCGTTCTCCCAGAAGTGCCCGGGCTACCAGCACGGCGTTGGACTCGCCCATGGTGATTCTGCGGAAAAGGGCGTTCAGACTGTCAATATGGATAGTCCGGAGCACCCGGGCGATGTTTTCGGAATCGATGCTGTCCAGGGGAACGTCTCCCATGGCCAGCTGCAGAAGCTTTCTGCCGTGTTCCTCGGAGCTGGCGGCGTTAATGCCCTGCAGGAAGTCCTTGATGGCCTGCCTGGCCTTCAGGGTAACCACCGAGTCCAGCCACCGGGGCTGAGCAAAGGGGGTTTCGCTGGCTATGATATGCACCTGCTGTCCCGATGCCAGGGGATGATCCAGCGGAAACGGTTTGTGATCCACCTCCGCGGCCCGGCAGCGGTTGCCGAGGTCGGAGCTTATGGCATAGGCGAAATCCACCGGGGTGGCACCTTTGGGCAGTTCCAGAACCTTGCTGCTGCCGTCAAAAACGTAGATCTCCTCCGGAAAAAGATTGGCCTTGACGTTCTCCAGAAAATCAAAGGACGATGAGGTGTTGTTCATGAGATCCTTGAGACTCTGCATCCAGCGGTTGGCGTACATCTGGGTTTCCGAGCCGTTGTTCATGCCGCCGTTCCGGAGCTTGTAGACCCAGTGGGCGGCTACCCCCTGCCTGGCCATCATGTCCATGTATTCGGTTCTGATATGAATTTCAATTTCCTGACCGTCACTGCCCATGACAGTAGTATGAAGCCCCTGGTAGCCGTTCATTTTCGGGAGGGCGATGTAGTCCTTGAAATATCCCTGCTTGGGTTTGAACAGAGCGTGAACCTGCCCCAGGGCCCGGTAGCAGCTGTCCACGGAATCCACAATCACCAGGAAGCTGAAAACGCTGAGCAGAGTGTGCAGTCTCAGGTGATCGGTTTTCATTTTGTGGTAGATGGTGGCCAGGCATTTATCGCGTACCTTTACCTGAAAACGGATGCCGATTTTGCGGAAACAGGAACGCATTGATTCCATGAGCTCGTTGTAGGTGTCCATCCGGTTTTGCTGTCCCTGAGCCACCGTGGCCGCCAGCACCCGGTATCTGTAGGGGTAAATGGCCCGGAAGCAGAGATCCTGGAGCTCGTTTTTCATTTTGCTGATGCCCAGCCGGTAGGCTATGGGAGCGTAGATATCCAGGGTTTCCCGGGCGATGCGCATTCTCTTGTCCGGTCTCAGGGCTCCGATGGTCTGCATGTTGTGAGTGCGGTCAGCCAGCTTGATGAGAATGACCCGGGTATCGTTGGTCATGGCCAGAAGCATCTTCTGAATGTTCGCGACCTGGGCCTCCTTGTAGTCGCTGAAGCGGATCTTTTCCATTTTGGTGACGCCGTTTACCAGGTCGGCCACCGTTTCGTTGAAAATCCTTCTGATATCGTTCTGGGTGACGCGGGTATCCTCAATCACGTCATGAAGGAGTGAGGCCATGAGAGCCTCCTCGTCCAGATGCATGTCGGCGAGAATTGCGGTTACGGCCAGAGGATGAGTGATGTACGGCTCCCCGCTGGAACGGGTCTGTCCGTTATGGGCTCTGTAGGCGTAGGCATAGGCTCCCGCAACCTCCTGAATCTGTTCAGGGGGGAGATAGGCTTTAAGCTTCTCTTCCAGAGGCGCGAAGAGGCTTTTCATTTCGTCAGGCCAGTTGTTTCGGTCCAGCGCAGGATCTTCAGACATAAATTCTCCTTATTCACCCGACCCGGGAACACCATAATTGTTATAGTTGCTGTTCGGCTGCGGCAGGGGGAATGCCGTAATCAGTAATCTCGGGGACATTTCTGTCGGAACTGCTTCGTTTTCACTATTTTAATTTGAAAACTTATCCTGAGAGAAATTTTGTTTCAAAAAATGCGGGATTTCTAAAAGGAAAATCCTGCTTTCCGGCGATTTTTCCCCCGAAACGGGTTTCGGAGCCTGTTTGTGAGATGGGACGCCGGGACGGGGAAAGCAGGAAGAGAGAAACAGGGGTGGAAAACAGGGGTGGAAAACAGGGAATTATCCGGAAAGTTTGTGATCTCCTGCGGCAACAGCGACGGAATTTTCCGGCATTCCGGAGGATTAGGGCTTTCCTGTGCTAATCTTAACCCGAAAACCGGCGATTTTTCGAGCCGGCCGCATTTTGTCCAAAGGAGACTTCCATGCCAAAAATCCTTATTGTTTCCGGGCATCCGGATCCCGCCGGTTCGCTGGCCAACAAACTGATTCTTAACAACGTCAGGGAGCTTCTTTCCGATGCCGCCGTGCGGGAACTGGGAGCCCTTTACCCTGACGGAAATTTTGATGTGACCGCGGAGCAGGAGGCCCTGGCTTCTGCCGACATCATTGTTCTCGCCTTTCCGCTCCACTGGTATTCCGTTCCCGGACTTATGAAGAACTGGATCGACAGGGTCTGGCTGCACGGCTTTGCCTACGGATCCAAGGGAGACAAGCTCCGGGGAAAGAGAGTGGTGCTTTCCGTGACCACCGGAGGCCCCGAGACCGCCTACCGGCATGACGGATCTCAGACTGCCACGCTTCGGGAGATTCTGCTTCCGCTAAGGCTCACGGCCCGTAACTGCGGCATGAAGGTAACCGATTATGTTGCTTCCTACGGGATGCTGTTTATTCCGGGGATGAGCACCGATGAGGACAGAGCCCGTATCGAAAGAGAAACCAGGGAGCATGCCAGGGTGCTGGCCGCCGCACTTTCCCGCTGATACGCACAAAACAGGAATCCCGCCCGTTTTAGTAACGCGGGATTTTTGCCGCTGATTCAGGCGTTTTTCGGGGCTGATTTCCGGCGCTCCTGATACCTTTCTCATCCGCACCTCCTTTTCCGTGTTCCTTCAGTTTCGCTTTTTCCGTCTGTTCTCACCCGATTTTGGAATCGGCGCCCGGGCCCGATTTCAGGTAAAATAGCGGGGGTTCTGAAAATCCCGGGGAAGTTCCTTTCCCGTTTCCCGTGCCCCGTGTAATTGAAATAAGGAATATCATTGATGAGCACTGAAGCAGGTCAGCACTCGGGTCCTGAGAAACTGAAATCCCGGCTGGGTTTTATTCTCCTCTCCGCAGGCTGTGCCATCGGGCTCGGAAATGTCTGGCGCTTTCCCTATGTTGCAGGGGAGAACGGCGGCGGCATTTTTGTGGCAATCTATATTATCTGCCTGATTCTGGTGGGAGTTCCGGCGGTCATGCTGGAAATGTCCCTGGGCCGGGCCACCGGAAAATCCATTACCAGGGCCTACGAGGCTGCCGAGCCGCCCGGGAGCCGGTGGCATCTCTCGCGCTATGTGCTGATTGCCGGTCCCTACATTCTTCTCGGATTCTATACCGTGCTTACCGGATGGCTTTTGTACTATCTCTGTTACTTTCTGACCGGAGATTTCGGGAGCCTGCATTATTCCGATGCTGCGGAGGCCGGTGTCGCCAGCCTGCAACGGTTCAGGGATTTTCTTGGCAATCCGGGGGCCATGCTGACGGCAACCATGATTGTCATTGCGGCGGCGGGAATGATTGCGCTCCGCCGGGTGGAAAAGGGCCTTGAGGCGGTCACGAAACCGCTGATGCTGCTCCTTCTTTTTATGCTGGTGGCTCTGGTTGCCTACTGTCTGACGCTTCCCGGTGCCATGGAGGGGGTGCGTTATTACCTTTATCCGGATCTGACGAGATTCAGAAATGCCGGGTTATCCCGGGTCGTTACCGAGGCGCTGACCCAGGCATTCTTTACTCTGAGCGTGGGGCAGGGATCGCTTCTGGTTTTCGGGAGCTATTCCTCCCGGGAGCATTCCCTGGTTAACGAATCCCTTTATATTGTCGGGCTGGATTTCATGGTGGCGTTTCTGGCCGGACTTATTATTTTTCCGGCCTGCTTCAGCTATGGTATCAGTCCCGACAGCGGGCCGAACCTGCTCTTTATTACCATGATCAACGTGTTTTCGGGAATGGAGCACGGGCAGACAGCCGGAGTGCTGTTTTTCTTTTTCATGTTCATCGCTGCCTTTACCACGGTGGCCACGGTGTTTGAAGGAAACATGGCGGCGCTTCGGGATCTGTTCGGGATCCGGCGAATTCCGGGAGCATTGCTGAATACCCTTTTCATTGCGGTTCTGGCGCTGCCGGTGGTTTTCGGATTCAATATTCTCGGCGACATTCATCCTCTGGGGGGCGACAGCAACTTTCTGGATCTCGGGGATTTTATTGTCAGCACCAACATTCTGCCTTTCGGAGCTTTGTTCCTGACGCTGTTTGCGGCCCTGGGCTGGGGTTTTCGGAATTTCCGGAATGAGGTCAATACCGGATCCGGACTTAAGCTTCCGGCATGGACCTCCTGGTATTTCCGGGTGCTTCTGCCCCTGGTTATTGCGCTGATACTCATTACCGGTTATGCGGGCATTATTTCCAAGTGGAGCTCATAAATGACAACTGAATTATCGGATCATCCGACTCCGTCCCTGGGAGCCATCTCCTCCCGGCTGGGATTCATTCTGATATCGGCTGGATGCGCCATCGGTCTCGGGAATGTCTGGCGCTTTCCGTACATCGCCGGGCATAACGGCGGGGCGGCTTTTGTTCTTATTTATCTCCTCTGCCTGGTGCTTCTGGGAATTCCCTGTCTCTCCATGGAGCTGGCTATCGGCAGAGCCTCCCGGAGGAGTGTGACCAGAGCTTTTGAGGAGCTGGAACCATCCGGCAGCAGGTGGCATCTTATGAAGTACCTGATGGCGCTGGGCCCGTATGTTCTTCTGTCATATTATGCGGTGATCACAGGCTGGCTTCTCTATTACCTCTGGAGCTTTCTGGCTGCGCTGACAGGAGCAGTTCCGGCCGCGGAGTCCCAAAGCAGCATTGCTCCGGGGGAATCCTTTACTGCGCTTATCGGTTCTCCGGGACTGTCTTTGGGATTTGCCTTTGCCGTTATTGCGCTGAGCGGTCTTGTATGCTTCTTCGGCATCAAAAACGGGGTGGAGCGGGTGATAAAGCCCATGCTGCTGGCTCTCCTGTTTCTTCTGGCCGGCATGGCGGTCTACAGTCTCTCGCTTCCCGGAGCCATGGAGGGCGTCAGCTATTATCTCTATCCCGATTTCGGCAAAATGATGGAAGCCGGGATTATCAATGTGGTCTGGGATGCTCTGAATCAGGCCTTCTTTACTCTCAGCGTCGGACAGGGCAGTCTTCTGGTATTCGGGAGCTACATTGACAAAAAGCGTTCCATACTGGGGGAATCTCTGTGGATTGCGGGCACCGATACATTTGTGGCACTGATGGCCGGTCTTATCATTTTTCCGGCCTGTATCAGCATGGGGCTCAGGCCGGATGCCGGACCGTCCCTGCTGTTTAACACCATGCTGTCGGTATTCAGCCGCATGGAGTTCGGGGTAGTCCTGGGAACGGTATTCTTTGTGTTCATGTTCTTTGCGGCATTTACCACGGTGATAACGGTTTTCGAAAATTCTCAGGCCAATTTCAGGGATTTCTTTGGAAGCTCCCGGATGAAGTCGGTGGTGATAAACACGTTCCTGCTTCTCCTGGCGGCTGTTCCCTGCGGACTCGGGTTTAATCTCTGGTCGGATGTTACCGTCATGGGGTGGGGAATTCTGGATTTTGAGGATTTTATCGAATCCTACAATATACTCCCCCTGGGCTCTCTCGGTTTTGCTCTGTTTGTGGCCTTCGGCTGGGGTTATGACCGGTTTCTGAAGGAAATGAACACCGGCGAGGGGCTCAGACTCCCTGCCTTCCTGAGGCCGTATTTCAGGTATGGCATTCCCCTGATAATCATTGTGGTGTTTACTCTGGGGTATTATGACAAGTTTTTTGCTTCGTAGTTTTCTCCCGCATATACCGCAGCTGTCCCTGAAAGGTTCTTTCTGGAGTTTCGGGAACAGTAATCTGGCGGGTAAACCCGGGATTACCGGGGGCGGAGATTCCTGCGGCATCGCATGAAAACATAGGGATCAGCAGATATGATAAAGAGTCACAGTGCGGCTTTGAGACGAAAATCCGGGGACAGGACCGTGAAAGCAGGAAAACCGGGAAACAGCGGCAAATCCGGCCGGGGAACCGGCATGGTCCGGATTATCGGGGGCCGCTTCCGGGGGCGCCGGCTTCCGGTGCTGGACAGCGAAGGGCTCCGGCCTACCACTGACAGGGTGAAGGAGACCCTGTTCAACTGGCTCATGTTTCAGATTGCCGGCACCTCCTGTCTGGATGTCTTTTCCGGAAGCGGAAGTTTAGGTTTTGAAGCCTGGTCCCGGGGGGCCGGGAGAGTGGTGATGCTGGAAATGAACCGGGATGTCTGTCTCAGTCTTAAAAAGAATGCCGCGCTTCTGGTCTCCGGTAACGGTGAGGCCGGATCTTCCCCTGAGGTTATCGGGGTAGATGCACTGGCCTGGCTCAAATCCTATCGCGGGGAACCCTTTGACATCGTGTTTCTGGACCCTCCGTTCCGGAAGGGGATTCTGGAGGAAGTGTTTGCGCTGCTTCCCGGAAAAGTCAGGAAGGACGGTTTTGTGTATGTGGAGCAGGAATCTGAATCAGATATCCGGATACCGTCGTTTCTTACGGCTTACCGGGAAGGGCGGGCCGGGCAGGTGATTTTCCGGCTTTTCAGAATGGGGGATGCGGCATAAATATGGGTCCGCAAAATCTGCGGAGATTAAAGGTGTTTATCTCCGCAGTTCAGAATGCAGTGCGTGCTTCTTCCTGCTCCCTTCCGCATAAGAATGCGATTTTCCTCCAGGTGTTTGATTTCGCGGGATGCCGTGTCCTGAGAACATTTGCAGATTTTTGCCAATTTCCCGGAGGTTAAATTACCCTCAAAGCCGTCGAGCAGCATGGTGATGATTTTTTGCTGACTGGCATTAAGGGGAATTCTGCGGTATTCCTGCCATGAGAGAGCCTTGAGGACAGTTCTGTCAATAAGCTTTTGTGCTTCCTGAAGCGCTTTACGGAGAGTTTCAGGAAACCAGAGAATCCATGGGTTGATCTCCGGATCTCCCTTCTGCGTGCGTTCCAGTATCCGGTAATACTCCTTTTTGGATTTAAAGATCTGGCCAGACATGCTGTAGTAACGGAACTTTGATTTGTCAGCCCGGGCCAGCATGAGTTCAGTTATGGCTCTGGAAATTCTGCCGTTCCCGTCCTCAAAAGGATGCAGGGTAATAAACCACAAATGAGCAATGGCTGCTCTTATTAATGGGTTTTCGTCATCCTTTTTCGCCCATCTCAGAAAAACATCGAGTTCTCGTGGCAAAATCGTGGCCGGAGGGGCCTCGAAATATACCTCGTCACTGCCGTATCGGGAGGAAATTACCTGCATCGGCCCATCTTTGTAATCACGAAGCGCTCCGGTTTTTATGCGGTACATTCCGCTGGAACCGGAAGGGAAAAGACAGGCATGTCAGCCGCACAGTCTTTCCGGTGTCAGTGCGACCTCGAAATTGCACCGGGCATCCATCATCATGTCCGCAAGGCTTTCGATATGATCACCTGATGCTTTCTTTTCGGGTATGCCAAACCTGCGGGCTACAGAGGAACGTACTTCTTCAAAATCCAGCCGTTCTCCTTCAATGGCAGCGGACTTAACTATCTCCTCAGTCATATTGGCCAGAATGACTTCCTTCTGAAAAATTTATTCTATCGCTCTGTTCCAATCTATAGTTGATCTGAAAACATTCCATAGGGAATAACTCTCCATAAAACAGTTAGAAAGTTATTATATGCGGTCTGGCGAACAGACCTCTACCGACTATCCTTTTTACAAAAGACTCATCGGCTACTTTTAACTTGGCTAAATATTTCCGGACTATATTTAAAGCACCGTTCATATCGGCATTTAAAACTTTGCCTGTAGACGACTTAAATAAGCCCCTGAAAATCCTTTTGCCTTTATATTCCTTGTGCTTTTCAACAGGTTCAAATGCCAGCGAATCGCACTTGGAGGTATAGGACTCC
>CACYPY010000112.1 GCA_902776415.1 uncultured Ruminobacter sp. | reverse complement strand
CCACAACATGATAGTCTCGAAAAAACAAACAACTACTTTCTTACTTCTACAAAAAGTGGTAATTACCTATCTTCAAGTGCGAAATGTAAGATCAAAGGATTTGCGAGATAAATGTCGGGAAAGTGACCATGTTATCTATCATGATCAGACGGTACTTATCAGGCGTTATAAGGCCTTGATTGAGCATGGTTTTCGTGATGTGCTCAACCCGTAGAAAATTGAACTCCTGCTGCAGCTGCTCATGAGTGATTTGGCTGAGTACGGTTGGCGAAGTAGTGGCGGATGTAACTTCGGTAACTTGCATAGCGGATTCTCCTGTAAAACTATTGCTCCTACCTACTAATGCCCAGAAGTAGGTACTTTTTACAAAAAAAGTTTCTTCCACCTTCCTACGCCCATAAACAGAGGATTTTTACAAAGAGATGATGGGGAGATATGGATGAGTCCGGTGCAAAAATCGATTTCTGCCTTAGTTCGATACGGCTAGGCCTTTAAAATAGCCATCCAGTATTGACAAAAGTTGTGTTTTTGGACTTTTTGCACTCCACTCATAAATGGATAGAGGATCACAGAAATATAAACGTAAAACAGATAAAATTAAGACATCTTGTTAATAATTGTGTTCACAACATGAAATGTGCAACTAATTTCACAAAATTCCTTTGTATAGCGTTTTTTTGCTTCATCTCATCCACAACGTTAGGAGAATCCGGTTTGCGGGAGTGGAATACAGATTGGTATTCTGAGATGTTGCGGGAAGATACTGCTCCAAAAATCAAAATGGGAACAGCCAATACAAGCGATAAAAATATTAGTTTTAATATTATTTTTGACAAAAATTCCCAGTATACTTCTATAGTTACATTAAAGAAATCAGATCTTCAATCATACCGTGAATTCAAAAACAATGATTATATACCAATCCAAGTAAGGATTGACGAGCGTTTTATTCATAAAACACTTGGCGTATTGCAATCTGATTATGATAATTATTATGTGACAATTTCTATGTATGATGACTTCATCAATGATTGTCATAGCGGCAGATATTTACGAATCATGCTTGGTGATGACAAGAGACGAGCAGCAATAATCAAATTTTCTCTTAAAGGATTTGCCAAAACATATAATCGTGTATCTTCCCTCATACATAGCCTAAAAAATCACGGAATTTTAATATAGTTTATATAACTAGGAGGCGTCATGAAAGCAAAAAATTTTATCCAAAAATTTTTAATGTCCACATTACCTCTGGCTTTATTGCTTTTTTTGTTTTCATTTGACGTAGCATATGCGGGCATGACCCACACAAAATGGCATAAACAATGGGTTTCATTCTTGCTTACCAACAATGGCAACACTACTCCTCGTATGTGCACGAATTCTAATTACTACGGGTTAGATATAACATTTTGTATTGATTACATTGGAGAGCAGTATTTACCACTGCTAATATTAACAAAAAATTCCAAACATAAAAACGATAGCGATACTAAAAATTATAAAATTAGAGTTCAAGCAAGAGTTGACTCAAATCCAATTTTCTACAGTGAAGGAATGATTGACGATTCTAATGGAACTCGTTTTATATATTTGGGTAATGCATTTGGAGCAAGATTCATAGAAGAAGCTATCAAAGGTTATAATTTTAGAATAAAGATCGATATGGGACAAGGAGATGATCTTCCCGTGATAAAATATTCGTTGTTAGGATTTACTGCCGCCTATAATAGAGTTGTCAACAACCTTCAATGGCAGAACAGCGGAGATGAATCATATTTTCGGACTAGTCCACCAAAATCTGATGCAGACTATTTTGATTAATAAGTTTTGTACAATTATCGATTCGATGTAATAAGGCAAAAGAAGCAAATCTTTTAAAAAGATGAATTTTTAGATTTTAGCACATTTCTCATATTTCCCATCCAAAATATTCTATTTTTTGGCATGTCCCAAAACACGGTAGAAAATTACCACCCCGAAAAAAACGGGTTCTGACTATGAGCAAACCCGTTCCGAAGCAAATATTCTACAGGCCGGAGCCACCTCTGGCCTTCATACGTCAATACCTGAAAGAAGAACGCCATCATGAGAATGTTCGGGCAACGCCCTTACACGACATCAGAACCGGACTTTGTGAAGCATGCGGACGGGAACTGCCCCGGTCCGACTCCGGAAAGGAGGCAACTCGATGATCACGATCGGGAATAACCAGAACAGGGGGATACCGTATGAAAAAACGGATTCCCGAACATCCCGCTACCGCACAGGGAGACAAGCAGGCGTTAGTCTGACATCGGTTTCCGGACCGACATGCCCGGAACATTACAGAAAACCTTCACCCCGAATTTCAGGGGTGAGGGTTAGGGCTGTCGGGGTACGCGATAAGGTGTGAACAGTACCGGGAATCGGTTTGTCAGTTTTGACTATTTCAAACTGTTAATATATCATACCCCCTGACTTCTGCCGGGAAACAGCGGTTTTGGGCACAGAGGGTTATCGCCCCCCGTAAAGACAACGTTTAAAGCCTTTTTGGACGTTGGAACCTCAGACTGATGAAGGATCAGCCATATCCTGCATCAGAGCGATTCGTTTAGATAAAGCGTCTGTTTATGTTAAATGCCTTTTTTGACCATATTGCTGTATTGCAATCCTGGTGTCATTCTTCCGGTAAAGCCGTTTTTTCTGAGATATTTCCGGAGTTCCGCTGAATGCTGGTGTCAGTTGTAGTACCTGTCTACAACAGGGAAAAATTTATTTCCGTGGCTGTTGCATGTCTGAAGAACCAGATTTGCAGAGATGGGCAGCACCTTGAATTTATACTGATTAATGACGGTTCGACCGATCGCACATTGGAAATAATCCTCAGTCTCGGTCTTGAATCGGACAGCAGGTTCAAAATAGTTAACATCGAAAACCAGGGCTACGGCCATGCCTGTAACCTGGGCTTTGAACTTTCCTCCGGAGACTACGTATCGGTTTTTGAACCTGATGATCAGATTGATAACGATTTCTACTCCACTCTTATGGATTACGCAAAAAAGTTTCCTGATGCTGACGTTCTGCGCTACCGCGGGCTTTTGCAAATCTCCGGTAATACCAAAAAAACTCTGTATGCCTGGAAAAGTAAAATAACCAACAGACTGCTTGATGTTCTGTCCGCCCCTCGTATATGGAAATCTCATACCTCTGTTTTTAACGGAATGTACAGCAGAAAGTTCATAATGGATAACGGTATTAAATTCTGCGAAACCCCGCTGGCTTCCTATCAGGATGTAACCTTTATGGTATCACTGTATTATATGAACCCCAGAATCCTGATAATAGATGACATAAAGTATACGTATGTCTGCCATGATGGCCAGTCGGTAAAATGCGCATCAGACAGGCTCCAGTATGTTTTTAAGAACTGGCTGGAGGAGAAAAAATGGCTTTCCGAAAGGGGTATTGCTGATTTTTCCTTTTTCAACTATCGCATGGTCAGGCAGTATCGGGGAATTCTCAAAGGAAACCCCGATATAGATCGGGATACGGTTATGCGTTCGGTGAGGCGTCTTCTGAGAAACCGCTGCATCAGAAAATTTCCTCCTGTTGCAACTTTGAGGGAACGTGTTTTATGGTATTATTTCTCATTAAAGGCCCGGCGCTTTCGAAAAGCTCCGAGAAAAAATCGTTCCAAATGAATTCTGCCTGATATTTCAATGTACCCGTAAGCCGTCCGATAATGAGACGGATTTTCTTTTTTTAAAGGGTGTTTTTTTCAGGAATGCATCGTTTTGTGCCGGTATTGTCAGGCAACAGAGTTTTTTCTGAAGTGCTGTTTTTTCCTTTGTGCACGGGACGTTTTGATCACGGGATACGGAGGTTGTTCATGATATGAGCTGTTTTCGGATTTCTCTGGCGCATCTGAAACGGGGGGAAGTCCGGATCCTTCCGGACAATGAACTTTTTGTCTCCTCCGTTTCCCTTTTCAGGAAAATATATCCTTCCGGCACCACCCTTGATTTCTCCTTTCTCGGCAGTGCTGATATCAGGATCAGCATCATCTCCGCTGACGGATCTCTTCAGCCTCTGGTACAAAGATCATGCCGTCCGGAGCATCCCGGAGCAGGAATTTATGATGTCAGTATTAATCTTGACCTGTCCGGTATTCGGGATGGCAGGATCAAAACTGAATTCACAGCTCTTTCTGAAGCTGAAATTTTTCTGAAGGTCCCCCGGCTCGGAATCCGGGAAAAAATTCCTGACAGAAGTTCTGTTCTTTATGACTTTATTTTTCCTGATCCGTCTCTCTGCTCCGAGGAGCAGTTGTACTTCAGACTGCATGGAAAATCCGGAGTTTTTCTGTCCGAACAGCGATATGTGCGTCTCGGTATCGGTGCCGAAGCTGATTTTATGACTTATTTTAATTCCTTCAGTACCATGAAGTGGAGCAAGTATACCAATGTCAAAACTCCGGCTGTTTACCTTGATCTTGCCGGTAGCTGCGAAATTTGCCTGATCTGTCAGTATATGGCTGAAAGGTTTACTGCCGGAAGATACCTGGTATCAGCCGAGGAACGAAGCATCTGCGTAATTCCCGTTCCTGAAAACTGTAATTTTGCGGTAACGGGCGTAACTGTGAGAAATATCTCCGCGGAAGCTTCGTCAGAAGCAGATCCCGTCTGTCATCAGTATGGCAATTCTGCTGCTTCCTGTTCCGGCTGCCACGACGATAATGGTGACGAAAACGGCAATGACAGGGGAGATGAATCAGAAAGTACCGGCAATGATAAAAATACCGTAACCATATTCGGTGGAGGATGGCTTTCCTCCGAACCTGCTGTCAGAGATATTAATCTCGGTATAGTCATTACCACCTTCAGACGTGAGAAGGCTGTTACCGCCACAGTGGCAAGGATGATCCGTGCTGTATCCCGGCATCCTGAATACTGTAATTGTATTCTTTCCCCCGCATCTTCAGTCTGTGTGCGTAGTCGACTCCTGCAACTGTACGCATTGAGTCGACAAGAATTCTTATTCTGTCGGTAAGATTCAATACGAAAAACAGAGCGGCAGCAATTGCCAGTATCGCCACTATACCGGATATGCCCGTGATCCTGCTCTGGCAATCAGCGGAGCCATGCTGTACGAAAACAGGAAATATCTGCAGTGGGAAAACGGTGCCTGGTTTGACGGAGGATGTCATTCTCTGAACAGAAATTCTGATTTGAGGGACCCGGAAAAAATTTTTGAAAATGAAACTGAAACAGATTGCAGAATATACGGTGCATGGTGGTTCTTCTTTTTTCCGGTGAAGTATGCGATAAACTATTCTCTTCCGTTTTTCATCAGGGGAGATGACATCGATTTTTCATATTCCAATGACTTCAAAATCATCACTCTGAACGGTGTATCCTCATGGCAGGAAGACTTTAAAACAAAGGAAAGTGCCATGACCTTCTACATGTTTGTGAGAAGCCATTTGGTTCATCATCTGACGCTGCCGTTTCTGAAGTCTGCATACCTCACTCTTCTGAAAATTCTATGGCGAAGATTCAGAAAATACAACGATTCCTGTTATTACGGCACGGCTGCCTGTATTAATCTGGCTTTTTGTCATTTTATGAAAGGACCGGATTTTTTTGAGGAAAATATACATCCTGTTGCAATACTGAAGAAAATTGCCGAACTGAGTTCCTGTGAAAAATCAGTTTCCTGTACCAAAGAACAACTTCAGAGCATGGCACTCAAACCGGCGGAGAATCTGATAAAAAGCGTCATTCTGTCATTCATTATCCGCAGGCTGTCCTTTAACGGTCATCTGCTGCCTGATTTTCTGATCAGAAAAACCCCGGAGGCCATGATTTTTAAGAGCCAAGCTCCCGGCGAGGTGAAAGCATTCCTTCGAAGTCAGATCACGGTCGTCGCTGATTCGGGGGCTTCAGTACAGGTGCTGAGACGTTCCAGGGTGGCTTATTTTCGCAACCTCTCGATTTTTTTATATCATGCAACCAGACTTGCTTTTCTTCTTCCTTCTCTGAGACGCAGGTACAGGCGTGCGGCAGTGGAAATGAGAGGTAATAATTTCTGGAAGAAGCAATTTGTGAGTTCCGATGCAATCGTTAATGAGAAGGAGAATGCCGTAAACGGAGCAGAAACCGATAACCAGTAAGTTTCCCGGATATCCGTCCCCATGCCGGGTCCCTGATAATCATCGGATAAATTATCAGGGAAATTCCGACGGGAAGTTCACCAAATAAGCCACAGGTCAGAAAGTACGCCAGAGCTTTAAACTTCACTGCCGGTAATCATAATTTCAGAAGGAGCCGCCTCCGCAGTGAACCCTGCCCGCTCCTCCCCTCTCTCCTGTTCCTGACCTCCTGTTTCCTGACCTCCTCCTGGCCTTCTCCGTCTGTCAGCAAAATTCCCGCACTTAATTATTCCATCGGGTTTTCCGGATCCCCGTACAATTATCCCTGTTTTGGAAAAGCCGAGGGCCCCCCTGCTCCCGCAAACAATTTCATCATAATCCCAATGACTGCAAGGAATTTCAAATGCTGCTGAATCTGAGAGCTGAATACGCTTCGGGATGTAAACTGACTGAGGCCATGAAACACTATTCGGAAAGCGATGTGTTAAAGTTTTTTTTCAAATGAAGACGAATACAGGACAGCCGTGAAGAAATACAGAACGGAAGGCAATGTCCAGGAATTAACGGTTCTCAAAAACGAAATTGACAGGGTCTGCGATCTTATCACCGCGGAAACATCCCGAAATCTGAAAGAGATCCGAAAAAATCAGGACCTCCTCGAAAAAAGCCATGGCCATCTGGAGATGTACTACTTTTGCGAAATCTATCCCCTTGAGAGAAATATTGCCTGGGACTCCTTCCGCCAGGCCGTGCTGCTGCGGGAATCGTTAAAACTCCGAAAAATTATTGACCGCCTGAACAAACACCCGAAAATACATGAATACCAAAAACTTTCCGCCGAAATTGATCTATTGGAATCGGAAGCCACGTCATATGAGCTCCTGGGAACCCTGAACGAGCTAAGATACAAAACCGGCTGCTTCATTATATAGTGCCGGAAAAAACTGCCGAAAGCAAAGCGCGGAGCGGATCTTACAGTATCCTCCGCTCTCAGATAATCCCCGAACCCGCCCTCGTCCGAACGCCGGTAAATGGTAGTAACGGTAAAAAATACAGATTACGCATGTATCAGTACTGGGCGTACGCTGTAAATAAAGAGGATTCGAACCTCCTGTACCTGCCCAAAGTACGCCATGGTGCGATTCACTCTCAATCGCAGAGATTTTACCCGCCCGTTCGGACTACCGTCATTTTTAAAGAAGCTCCGTCAGCCAGTTAAGCTCCTGAATCTTCTCATCCAATGCCCGTAACTCTCCCGAAAAGGAATCAACCTTCTTCTGGAGTTCCGCCACGGACACCGTACTGTGAACTTTGATCTCCGTCTTGGAATACCGGGACACTCTGTCACTGGAAACGTTAAGGAAATCCCTGAGAACTCTGATGCGCTCCCGGAGACAGTCTCTCTTTGCAATCAAATCGGTAATCGTGTTTTCTCCGGATTTCGTCGCATTGTTGGTTCTGTTGATTCTGGAGATCAGTTCCTCAAGCCTGACCAGACAGTTGTCCAGCTCCGTCATGAGTTCCTGAGGATCCTCTGCCGGCTTTTCACCCTCCTGGACCTTGGCATTGTTATTCAGCCGGGTACTCAGTTCTGTTATCTTTTTCTGAATGGATGCTCTTTCAGACAGGGCTGTTGCAAGTTTCATGTCTCTTCCCCAAAATGATTGTTAAACTGTTCTTTTTGAGTTCATTATACGCCCCGGGATCTTACTTTATAAAAGCCGACCTGGATTTTGATCATAAACTTGCATTTTTTGAGAATGTTACGTTGCTTCAAATGCCGTTTTTCAGCAGTCCCGAAAAATCATGCGACAGAGAAACTGCCCCTGTTATTCTATTGCAGCTTCCTGATTTTCATCCGGAATAACTGAAGCTTTTGTGGCATCCCCCGAAATGCCGGAAATCCCGGGATCCCTGCCGCCCTTTTCGAATGTCCCGGAGCGGGTACCGGAACTGCCCCGGTTCCGGCTTCCGTCTGTCCCGCAAAACCGATCCGGGTTCACTCTCCGTTCAGACAGAATCCCCGGGATCCGAAATTCTGACGAGATAACATGGCGGCACACTCCTGATCAGCCATACCCCGTTTACCGAACAGCGGAAATCATAACCGTCCTCATGCATTCTCCTGCTGTCAACCCGGTAGATAACCGGATTCCCGTGACGCGCTCCCACCGCTCTGGCAGTATCCGCGTCCCCGGAAAGATGCACATACAGCCTTGATTTCGGGAGAAGTCCCTCTTCGTCGATCGCCGCCGCATACTTAAGGCCCGTGCCGTGATACAGAATATCCGGGGGAACTGCCCTCCTGAGATCCGCATCCACCGGTATCGAATGTCCCTGGTTTGCCCGGATCCGCGTCCGGTCTTCATTGAAGGAATAGCGCTGCTTGTTATCGGTTCTGACTATTTCCTCCAGCATGCTCATATCAAAGGGCCGAACTCTGGCTATCCCCGCCACCAGCTTCTCCGTATCGGCCCATCCGTGTTCATCCAGCGTTATGCCTATCGTCTCCGGCCGGTGTCTGAGGATCAGTGCCAGAAATTTTCCCGTGTCGTCATGATTCACAGTTCACCTCGCCTCTGTCACCAAAGCCACATTACACAAAAACTGCTGAATTCAGAAAAAATCCCGAAGCCGGAAACAACCCCGGGAACATACGTTTTTCATAACCGGAGTCATCCCGGAAAATTATAATTCCGGACGGTTCGGCTCCTCAGTTTTCTGCCTTTCCGGTACGTTTCAGTCTGGTAACGGCCTTTGGATCATCCTTTCGGATCTCGTTCAGCCCCTGAGGAATTATTTCATACACGAGAGGTGAGGCATCCTCGTACTTTTTGGTCACGTTCTCAGTTCCGGTTTCGGAATCGATTTCGATATCGAGACAGGCCTTCGGGGTAACAAGAACAAGCCGCTCCCCCTCCATCCGGGCCGAAGCCGTGCATCTCGTGATATTAAAAGCCCCCTGGGAATCTCCGTAGCTCATGCTGAAGGTATCATCCTCATTTCCGGATATTTCCACCGAGTAGTGGTAGCCGTTACTGTAAAATCCCTCAAAGCTTCCGGACTTTTCGGTGTTTCCGGCGGCAAATCCGTCTGAAAACCCCGCCGATGCGGATGAGAAAGCCAGCATGGCCACGGCGGAGACCGCAAATTTTACCGATTTCATTGTTTACTCCTTCGGAAAAATGATCTGAACATCCGCCTATGATAGCACAGGTTCTCCGAAACACGTTTCCGGGATCCGTCTTCCTCATTCTTCCTCATTCCCCCTCATTCTCCCTCGTTTCCGCCTCATTCCTTTCAGGCAGAATCTCCATCTTCTCATCGATAAAGCTGTTCAGCAGAATTCCCGTGCCGTAAAGATCTCCGTGCATCCCGTGCGGAACGTTCGAGGTGGAAAGCCGAATCACCCGGCCTTCGACTGAAAGATACTTGCAGACATACTCCCCGCCGGCCATCGGAAAACCCTCATGCCCGGAAAAGCGTTCCAGATCCTTCTCCGAAATATGGCTCATGACCGCATCCAGGGCTTTTTTGTCCGTTTTAAAGCCCCGGTGCCGTTCCTTCGAAGATCCCGGAATCGAGACATAGGTGTGAATCTGGTACTCTCCGGTCCTTTCGTCAAGATACAGCACTGTTTCCTCATGGCTGTCTCCGGCTCCGGTGGCAATGGTTTTCCGGCAGCAGTCCACGAGAAGCTTAAGTCCGCGGTCATCCGGACCCGGCGGAAAATCCGCTTCCGGAAAACCGTCAGTTCCCCCGGCAATTCCGATAACGCCGTTCGGAAAACATGAAGGACCGGCAACGGAACCGGGAAATCCGGAACCGATCTCCGGCATTACTGATCCCGGGTGCCGATCTAGTACGGCACCGCATTCGCTGCAATATTCGGATCCTGCTGTCTGCACAGCGCCGCATGTCTGGCATCTTACTGTCATCTGGTCATTCTCCATGGTCATTCCCCCGGGATTCCCCGCAGCATCCGGTACTGCGCAGAAGGCCTCCGTGCCGGCAATCATCAGACATGCCGCCGCAAAAGCTCCTGTCCCTGAAAAACAAAATCCGCCCGCTGCCGCTTTTTTCATCATTTCCGACTCCCTGAAATTTAAGTACCTTCCGGTCTTTCAGCTCCTTTACGGCCGGTCCTGCAGATCCTTCCCGTCCTTCCGGCATTTTTCAAAACACGGGGCAGAGAAGCCCGTGCCGTGTCTGAAACCGCATGTCCCGGGATCCCGCAAAATTCATAATAACCGAGAGCTCCCGGAAAGGATCTTCCGGTATGGTATACCGAACGGAAATGATCCGTAATTACCCTTCTCCGTTCCCGCTTCCCCGTGCAGCGTTCCTCCTGCCCCTTTCCGGCAAAGTCCGGCTCCCGCTTCGGACGGCCCCTGCCGGATTACGGCAATTATGCACAGTATCCGGTCATTCTTTGCAGAAAAACCGTGATAACGTTCACTGATTTTGCAGTCCGTTTTCGGGATTAGTGATTTTTTCAGGGGCGGTGCAGTAGGATAAAGTGCGTTACGGATATTTTCAGGTAACGCACAGAAATCTTTAATTAAATCCAGTTTGATTCAGACAGTATTTAAACAGCATGACCGGAAGGAAACTGTTCCTCCCCGCCGTATTTTTCGACGTGGCCGGGGACCTGCCGCGGCATACTGCGAATCTTATGACAGACCGGCTGTAACGGCTGCCTTTAAGTCTGTTCTCCCTTAATCAGGCAAATTACCTTTTATCCATATCACATTCGGAAAATCACGTTATTACAGCACTGCTGACACCGAAGGAGCAACCAATGAGAATTCTTCTTATCACCCGGGGTCTGCCGGGGTCCGGCAAATCCACCTGGATCCGCGAACACGGTCTTGAGCCCTACACCATTTCCACTGACAAACTCCGGCTTATGTTCTCCGCTCCGGTCATGAGCACCGGGGGCGAAACCGGCATCTCCCAGAAGGTTAACAGACTGGTGTTCGAATGCCTTGACGAAATGCTGGAAAACCGTATCTCCCGGGGCGACTTCACCGTGATTGATGCCTGTCATGTAAAAACCATGGACTACACCAAATATCGCCATATCGCAAAGGAGCGGCGGTACCGCGTGATCATGACGGACTTTTCGGATGTGCCCCTGGAGGAATGCCTGCGCCGCAACCGGGAACGGGACGCCCTTTTAAGAGTTGCGGAACGGGATATTCTGAAAATGCACCGGAGTCTTCTGAAATGCGAGGTGCCGAACTGTATCCGGATCTTCAGCCACAACGAAGACATTATCATCTGAGAGGAGGACTTCACATGAGCGCCGCACCGGCAATCACCCTGAGACCCGCGGACTATTCCTGCTGGAAAAAAATTCATATCGTGGGCGACATTCACGGCTGTTTCACCGTACTCCGGGAGGCTCTTCCCGAAATCCGCGATGACGAGCTCTATATCTTTGTCGGCGATTATCTGGATCGCGGTCTCGAAAACGCCGCCGTCCTGGATTTCATACTCGGTATCCGGGACCGCAAAAACTGCCACTTCATCGAGGGCAACCACGAGGAAACACTCCGAAGCTACGCCGAGGATGCGAAGGTTACCAGCTCTGAATTTCTCAGTCGTACCCGGGGAGAGATCGACGGAATCGACAGAAAGGAGATCCGCATGTTCTGCCGCCGGCTCAGACAGTGCGACTACTTCACCTGTTTCGGCAAAACCTTCCTGGTATGCCACGGCGGCATTCCGAATCTCCCGCCCCTGGGGCTTCCGGGAGTTGCGGCCCGGGATCTTGTTTACGGCGTAGGTTCCTATGATGATTCAGACAAGATTGCATACTCCTGGACCCGCACGCAGCCGGCAGACTTTATTCAGGTGTTCGGACACCGGAGCAGCAAGAATGCCCCCGTACGGCTTTCTGACAACGTATACTGTCTGGAGGGCAAGGTGGAATACGGCGGGAATCTCCGGCTTCTGGAGATCTCCGAAGACGGCATCATTCCCCGGGAGTTTAAAAACGAAGTCTTTGATCCCGCCCGCAGCATGGATGTTCCGGAGCTGGTAGAGGAGCTCCGCAAAAACCGTTACATTATCGAAAAGAACTTCGGCAGCGTATCCTCCTTCAATTTCACATCCCAGGCCTTTGAGCGGAAAATCTGGAACGAACAGACCATTACCGCCCGGGGACTTTATGTCGACGTCGGCACCGGTGCCGTGGTGGCCCGGGGCTACCGCAAGTTCTTCAATATCGAGGAACGTCCGGAAACCGGGTTTGACGTCCTGAAGGGATCCCTGAAGTTTCCGCTGCGGGCGTACCGGAAGGAAAACGGCTTCCTGGGACTGATATCCCTGTATAACGGGGAGCTTTTCATCACCACCAAGTCCAACCCGGAGGCGGAATATGCCGGCTTCTTCAGGGAGCTTCTTTTCGAGAAGTGCCGGGATCCGGAGGCGCTCCGGGAATACCTTTCGAAAAACCCGGTAACCCTGGTAACGGAATGCATCGATATCGTCAGGGATCCCCACATTATCCGCTATCCCGAAAGCCGGGTGGTGCTTCTGGACATTGTGGAGAACACCCTGGAATTCTCTCACCGGAGCTACGAGGAACTCACGGCTGTCGGAGAACGCATCGGTCTTCCGGTAAAAAAGCTCTCCTTCGTTATCGGTTCCCCGGAGGAATTCGGGGACTGGTATAACAGGGAACGGCAGGAAACCATGGATCCCCTGGCCGAACACACGGAAGGATATGTAATCGAGGACGCTGCGGGATACATGGTTAAAATCAAGCTTCCATTCTACACTTTCTGGAAAAAAATGCGCGCCGCCGCCGGCGTGGTTCTCCGTCAGGAAAAACTTCCCGGAAGGCTTAACAAAAAGGGCGAACG
>CACYPY010000111.1 GCA_902776415.1 uncultured Ruminobacter sp. | reverse complement strand
TTCTGTCAATGGAGGCAATAAACTTGTCAACATGCTTCAGGGTATTCTGAGCCGAGGCCTGGGTGGAGACATCAAATGCCACATTGGATGTGGAGCCGTTCTGCTTCAGGAAATAATCGGCATGAGTATTGTTGAGCTCATTGGCTGTCCCCAGTCCGTTGGCCTTGGCCACATCGGCCACGCTGAACCCCAGCTTGTCGGAACTGAAGCTGAGCTCGATTCCGATAGTCTGGTTGGCATCGGCACCTACCTGAAAATCCACCCGGGAGCTGGTTCTGTTGTAGGCCGAGGCAGTAGCTGAAACCGTCAGGGCTCCGCTGGTAATAACTGCGGACTTTTCACCGGTAAGAAGTCTCTGAGCGGTACCGGAAAAGGTGGTATCCCGTGCAATTCTGTCTATTTCGGAGCAGAGGGAATCCACCTCCTGCTGGATGGCCGTGCGATCGGCAGCCGAATTGGAACCGTTGGCAGACTGCAGCGCCAGAGTGCGGATTCTCTGATACATGGAAGTGATTTCATCCATGGCAAGACCGTTAATCTGGGAAGTCAGGCGGTCAGAAATCTGAAGCCCTGCCGCATCGTCCTTGGCGCTGTTGATGCGCATGCCCGAAGCCAGACGCTTGTATGAGGTATCAAGAGAATTGGTGGAATTGGAAAGATTACGGTTCGCATTCAGGGACGAAACGTTGGTATTTACATAAAGAGCCATTTTTAAATCTCCTAAGCTTAAATCTACCCGCTTAAACCTGTGGCCGTTTTATAGTTATAAGTCCGGAAAACATCCGGAACAGGTGCCGGCACCGGGAAAAAACCGACATTTTGCTGCGGCTTTTCCATGACAGTTATGCTTATGAAAAATTCGTGCCAGGTACCTGAAAAGAAAGTGATAATTTTTTGAACGCCTGCGAAACAGGGAACTAATTGCGGTTCCTGATACAGTTTCAGGATATCGGAGTCCCCCGGCCCGCGAAGGACAGATTTTTGACGGACGGGGTTTCAGGGCAGCTATCTCCGGCATTGAACTCCGGCTTTGGCATCCCCGCAAACAGCTGCCAGATACCTGTCCGGCCCTTTGACCTGACATGTTTTTGAAAAGCATTATCGAATACTGTAGAATCACCCCGCGTCATCACGCCGCTGTCAAAGGAGGCAATCATACCATTTGGCAGTTACCCGCCGGCCATCGTGGCAGGAAACCGGGATTCCTGGAATATCGATACCGGGAGCAGTGAAGACCCGGCAAATCAGAATGCCGGAGTCAGTCAAACGACCTCCGGCGGCACGTCCGGCCTGAAGGCGAACTATGAACAGCAGTGCATACAGCCATGTCAGAACATCTTTTTGTAAAATTCAAAGTCTGCGATCTCCGGCATGAAATCAGAAAGCTCCTGATGCTTGCCGGTCCAATCTTTATCGGACAGCTGTCCGCCAGTATTCTGGGCGTGACCGACAGTCTGATGTCCGGAGCGATAAGCACCGTGGATCTTGCGGCAATATCCCTGGGGGCTCTTCTTTATCTTCCGGTCAGTCTTTTCTGTTTCGGAATCCCCTTAGGCCTGGGGCCGATTATTGCTCACCTGTACGGTTCCGGAAAACTTTCGGACATCCCGAAGACCGTCTTCAATGCCTTTTATCCCTCTCTGGCAATAATCATCCCCTGCGTAACCGGACTGGTTCTGCTGCCGAAGCTTTTTCTGGAAAACGTGGAACCGGATCTGGCCGGAAAAACGGCAGACTACCTCATGTGGATGAGCCTGGCACTGCCCGCCCAGCAGATATTCATTACCTTCAAAAATTCCCTTGAAGGAGTTTCGGTGGCGGTTCCGGCAATGATGGTCGGAATACTGAGCTGCATCCTCAACGTCCCGGCCAACATGGTATTCATGTACGGCCATCTCGGATTTCCGGCCCTGGGCTCCCCCGGCTGCGGCATTTCGTCAGCTCTGGTCTCCTGGCTGTCCGTTGCGCTGATTTATCTTTATGCCCTTAAAAGTCCGCGTCTCCGCAGGGCCGGACTTCATATGGCCGGAAAACTTTACCGTCCGGATCGTGAGGACATCAGGCACATCTGCAAAGTGGGACTCCCCATATCGGTGGCCGCGGTTCTGGAAAGCTCCATATTCACGGTGACCGGATACATGCTGACGCGTTTCGGCAGCGCCACGGTAGCCGCCAGCCAGATCGCCTCCACGGTATACACCATGGCCTTCATGATTCCGATTTCCATGTCCGTCGCAGTGTCAATCCGCACCGGACAGCATCTGGGGGAGGGATCGGTTTTTCGGACCAAGCTCTGTGCCCTGAGCGGATTTATCGTGTCCTCTATCATGGTTATTCCATTCATGTTTATCATCTACATGAACCGGTATGATATTATCGGATGGTTTACGGACGATCCCGAGGTCATTGCCATAGCGGCCCCGCTGTTCCTCTTTGTTCTGGGATACCAGACACAGGATCCCTTTTTCGGAACAGCCATGGGAATACTGCGGGGCTTCAGGGACACCCGGATATTCATGGTACTGAACGTCGTAATCCTCTGGGGGCTTGCGGTGCCGCTGGCCTGGATCGTCGGGGTTACAGACATTACCGGAAGCGTCCGCGGGGTTACCGGCATCTGGGCGGTAATTGTGTCATGCTACTATCTCATGACGGCCGCCTTTATCTGGAGAGATGTCTGGCTGTTCCGGCATGCCGGCAGATATCTGGGAACCGGATCCTCAAACAGTTCTGAAAAGGAGTAAACCATGAAACCAGGAATCACGGGAATATTTTGTCTGTCCGCCCTGCTTGCCCTGTCAGGATGCGGCGAGGCTTCCGGGCCCGATAAGAATGCAGTCGCCACCTCCCCGGACAACACCGCCAAGGCCGTTCAGAAAGCCCCGGCTTCAGAAAACTACCGGGCTTCCCCGGAGGAAATTGCCGCCTGCCGGACTGCCATGCTGAAAACTCCGGACAGTGCCCTCAAGGTCTGTTTCCCGATTGCCGAAAAAGGAGATCCCGAGGCGCAGTATCTTTTGGCAACCATTTACGGAAACGCCATCGGAGTGAGAGAGGATTTTAACAAGCAGGTATCCTGGCTCCACAAGGCTCAGACCGGTGGAAATCTCCAGGCCGAGGTGGAACTCGGAGTCATCGGCATCATGATCTATACCGGAAACCGCGTGGGAAACACCGGAAAGCAGGCCCTCTTCTACCTTAACGACGCCAAAAACCGGGGCTCGCTGAAGGCCAGAACCACCCTGGCACGGCTCATGGGAACCGAGTCTTACAAGGATCTTGGCATCTACGACCCTGAAAAATCCCATGAGGAAATGCTGGCTCTGGCAAAACTCGGAGTTCCCGAGGCAATGATTCTGGCCAGCCATAATTATGTAACCGGCTTCGGGACTCCCGTAAATCACCATCGTGCCGTAAAATTTCTGGAGGATGCCGCTCACCGGGGAATACCATTTGCGTACAAAAAGCTGGCCGAAATCTACCTCAACAACGAGAATTTCAAAAACCGGGAACTTGGCTATGCCTACTTCTTTGCCTACACCGCCTGCGACAACACTTCCGACAACATGAGAACCCTGGATTCCCTTTCGGAAGTATTCGATGGCAAGGTGAAGGAGCTCAACATGGCCAGAAGGCGCGGAATCAGGATTCACGAAGATTACGGCTGCAAGACCTACACCGACTATGAAAAGGAGGAGTTCGATATTCCTCCGGAAAAGAAGACGGCAGCCGGTGAAAATTCCCCGAATGACGACGATATCTGGGAAAAATAAAGCATCCTCTCGAAAACCTGTTCGTCAGGAAGAACGGATTTCCTGAAAAGGCGTCTCTGTGGCGCCTTTCCTTTTTGGCAGTCATTACCCGTCCCGGGCCACTAAGCTGCCGCATCGTGCTTCTCATGATTGAAAAAAACGGCAGAAATACGGCCAATATTGCTCCTGAAGCGTAAAATCGGGCACCCGGAGCCTGATGATAACGTTTTCTTAAAACATCACTGAAATATTTTCAGAAAAAACTTTACAACCGGGTAATTTCGGATATAATGAGCACGCTTTCAGGTTAAAGCCTTTCTTCAGAATGCGTCTGTAGCTCAGTTGGTTAGAGCATCACCTTGACATGGTGGGGGTCGTTGATTCGAGTTCAATCAGACGCACCATTCTTTTTATGCATCTTTCTTTGATTTCCGGTTTTAAGCTTCTTTGCAGTCTGTCTGAGTTTTTATCCGTTGGTATTGTTGTGTTTCCGGGGTAATTCCCGTACAGATCAGCCGTCACGCCCGGAACGGTTTTGCGAAAGCAAAAAAAACGGGGAAGTTCATCCCCGGATTTTCAATCTGCAAAAAAGCTCTTACTGCGATTTGCAGACATCCCAAATCTTCATGTTTGGCCGCATCGGATTATCGGATGACAGTGCATCCTTTTCACGAGTAAGATTCCGCACCGCAGCCAGCACCTGAACCAGCCTGCCGTCCACAATCTTGGACGGGATAAATACCAGATGACACCACTCGTCCGCCGGATTCTGGTATGTGACATAAAGCTGTTTTTTGTCGAGAAAGCGTTCAGCCATTGTGGAAAGATCGGTAAAACGGTACACCATCTCCTTGTGTCTGTCTGAAACAAAGTTTTCAATAAACATGTTTCTGGCCAGATCATACGGCTGACTGGTAACCCCGGTTCTTTCCATCATGGCAACCGGCATAAGATAGGGAACAAAGGTCCGCTCCTCCAGATTTAAAGCCACCAGAGCCGAGTACACATGACGAAGAGCATGGGTTACGGTCTTGAAATGCTCCGCGGAGATCACATCCGGATCCACTTGTCTGGTGGTATAGAGGATTTTGACAGTCTCTCCCCGTTCATTCTTCTCCAGAGAAAAGAGCTCCATTCTGAAAAATGATTCATCAATGGCACTCTGAAAGTCGCAGGAAATGGAATCGACATCCTCCAGGCGCTCCGACATGGTGGCAAACTCAAGGAACTTCATCAGCTTGTAGTGAAATTCCGGTTTTATAAGCGCCGATGCGGCATCGACAAGCTTCTGATTTAAATCCTTGATTCCCTGATCCAGGAAGCGGTGCATTTCATAGCTGGATACCACCTCTTCGAAGACATTGCTTTTAAGATCTATGGTAAGGATGTTGATGAACATACTGGCGATGCTCCGGAAAACAGAGTCCTGCTCAGAACTGTCCGAAACAGGGTAAAAAGTCTTTCCGCTGCTGGAAGCCCTCTCCGATTTTTGGGAATAGACCAGACTGGAATTCCTGTAAAGCATCTGCTCGTAATTCCTTGTCAGTCTCTTTCCGGTTTCCAGAGCCAGTTCAAAGGGTTCCGGCTTTCCGAAATAATACCCCTGAATCATTTCACAGCCGATCCCCTTCAGAAAATCCAGCTGCTCCTGGGTTTCCACCCCCTCGGCCAGAGTATGGATCCCCAGAGCCTTGGCCATATTCACAATCGGCTTGATGATGGCTTTGGACCGGGGACTGAAGTTTCTCATAAAACCCATGTCGATCTTGATTTCGTCAAACTCAAAATCCCTCAGAGTGCTCAGAGATGAATAGGCACTTCCGAAGTCATCCATAAGAACATCAAAACCGGCCTCGTGAAAACGGTTAATCTCTCCCTTCATCTTGTTTATATCGGCCATCACCGTGGTCTCGGTGATTTCCACCTTGAAGAGCTCCCGGGGCAGACTGTAGCGATCCGCAATGTCTATCACCTCGGTAAAAGGATCGCACTTCAGGAAATCGGTACGGGAAAGATTGAAGGACACGGGAACCACATTGATACCGCGGCTGATGGCCTCCACCAGATCCCGGGCCACATGCTCGATAATGTAGAGATCCAGCTTGTAGGTAAGAGAATAGTCATCCAGCACCGGAATAAAAACTCCGGGGGAAACCATGCCCATTTCCGGATCCATCCAGCGGGCCAAAGCCTCGTAGCCGCAGAGCTTTCCGCTCTGGGAAATGACCTGGGGCTGGTAATAGACAATGATGTGCTCCTTCTCCAGAGCCTCGTCAATATGTCCGATAATGTAATCGCGGTTCAGAATTTCATTGCGAATCTTTTTGTCGTAGTAGACAAAACATGATTCATGACGTTTTCGCTCGTAATCACAGGCAATTCTGGCCTTGTCGCAGGCACTGCTGGAGCTCAGAGGCGCATCCTCGGGATCCAGAACATAAATCCCGGCTCTGACGGAAAGGGTATTGCCGCCATTGACCTCAGCCATTTCCTCAAAAACACTGTTGATCTTCTCCTCCAGTCCGCCTACCGAAGTATAGGCATAAAAATGGTCTTCTCCGAAACGGGAGCAGTTCATGATACCGAAGTGCTTCTTGAGAATATTGGCAAAGCTGACAATAAGAAAATCGCCTCCGGAAATGCCGTACTTCTCGTTGTACATCTTGAGGCCGTTAAGATTGAAGGAGATCATGGCGGGACGCTCGCCGGTTTTGGCAATAATGCCCTCGACATCGTTGGAAAGTTTGAGAAAACGGGACATGGAAGGAAAATCCGTCAGAAGATCCCTTTCATCCCGGGCAAAAACAACAAAGAAATAAATAAGATCCCCCAGGACCTCATCCCTGAAGAAACTGGAAAACATTTCCACGTCCCGTTTCCAGCTGTTCACGGTAGGACAGTTTCCCAGAAAATGGAACCTGTCTCCGGATAAAGCCCCCGTGTTCTGCCATTTCAGGAGATTTCCGGCAATAACGGCAATGTCGTTATCGGAAGCCATCTTATGCCAGGTTCCTCCGGTGATTCTTAGGAAATCCTCGGGGACCTGGCATTCCATGATATCCATCAGGGCGCTGTTGGCATAGAGAATTTCTCCTGCCGCATCGGCACGGCATGCCATAAAACCGCCCGGCATTGCGGAATAATGGGCGAAACGAGCGACAACTCCGGGAATCTCCCCCAGTTTTCCGTTAAGATATTCAAACCTGTTTTCCGAATAAAACATCTCAAAATAATCCTGAACTGCTCAACAGTAAAACAATCGCTGTCCGGGAATCCCCGGGATCCGTCAGTCCTCGTGCAATCACAGAAAAGAGGAGGCAGCCTCAGTATTCCGCCTCTCGTTATAATATTGTTGTCATAAAAAAATCCCCGCCCGGGGGTGAGACAAACTTTTTTCTCCGTAACGATACTACATTTTTGAAGGATAAAATCTGAGTCCTTCTTCACTTTCAGAAAAAATCCCATTAAATCATGTGACCGGTTTCAGATAATTGCAAATTCAGGCAGCCGGGAAATGCCGGCGTAATTGCCGTCACCTTGGCGGAGCCCCCGCAAAATTCTGTTTCGGCAGCAAAAACAGTGCTAAACAGTGCCCTGTTAACAGATTTTTCCTGTTGTCCCTGTATAATACTGTGTTTTTGAAAAATGAAATTTTTCTGGTATTTTTCGGGCAGGACGGACAGAAGAGAACAGCGGTCGAAAATAATGCCGCCGGATCCGGCCGTGTCATTCAGGGATGTAAATGATGAAAAGACTTGCAATCTACAGCTATTCGGGGATCCAGGGGATCGTAGCGCCCTACGTGCACCACTTTCTTAAAAGCCTGCTCCCCTGGTGCCATGACATCATTTTTGTAACTCCCCGGGCTTTGGTTCCCGAAGAGCGGACAAGCCTGGGACGGGTCGGAATTCAGATTGTGGAAAGATGCACCCCGGGCACCTCGGCAAACAGCTACATAAAGGGGTGGGAAAATGTCCGGGATCCGGAAAAATATGACGAAATAATCCTGTGCGACGATCTTGTATACGGCCCGGTATTTCCTATGGACCAGCTTTTCAGAAAAATGGAGGACTCCTTTCTGAACTGCGACCTCTGGACCGTATTCTCCCAGAATCCTGAAAGCTTTGTCCGGGAACAGGACTCTCCCGAATTCACAAGGCCCGAGGATTCCGCCTTCAGCTTCATTGCCTTCAAGAAATCCGTTTTCACCGGCACTGCCTTCAAGGAATTCTTCAGCAGGAAGGATGTTATCTGGAACTCGATTCCCGAGCAGGTTGCCGGTTTCGAAATTCCGCTCCTGGATCGGCTGGACAAGGAGAATTTCAAACTGAGTACCTATGTGCAGTCCAAACGCGGTGCCGGAATCTGGTATTCGGGAACCCTGTTTCCGCTGGAGGCTCTTTATGAAAGCGCGCCTCTGGTGAAAAAGGAAGTATTCACCGGGAGTGCCGAAGCCTACCTGGATCACGGCCGGGGCAGTCAGGCCAGACAAACCCTGAAATTCATCTCCGAAAAGACCGACTACCCCTCGGAGCTTATCTGGCAGGATCTCCTGGCGGAGCGCGGTCTTTCGGAAATCCGGGATCATCTCTGTATCTCCTGGATCTTCTCGAACCAGGCCTGGGCCATCTTGCGGAAGCCCGCCTCGTTCGGATGGAGCTGGTCCGGGAAGTCTCCGCCGTTCTCGGGCTTGCCCTGGACGAGCTTCGAATACATGTCGAGGAAGTAGACATGCTGTCCCTTCGCCGCATGCGCCGCGACATGTTCCTCGAGAAGATCGTTGAAGTACGGCTTCATGTGGTTGTCGTCCATGTCGGGATAGCGCGGCAGCAGAGTGGTCGCGATTATCTTCGCGGACGGCTGGTATGCCGACAGCTCGTCGAGAAGCGCGTCGTAGCGCGAGATGAGCGTCTGGTCGTTCCAGTTTGCCGACAGGTCGTTCGTGCCGAGGTGGAGCAGGATGACGTGCGGATCCTCCACCGTGCGGAA
>CACYPY010000110.1 GCA_902776415.1 uncultured Ruminobacter sp. | reverse complement strand
GAAAAATCATCGGAAACCCGGACGTTTTTCCGTTCCCGGCATCCGGAGTCCGGAGTCCGGATGCCGGAGTCAGGGGGAGTGTTTCAAAGACGGAGAGCGGCTCCGGGGAGGGTTTTGAAAGCCTTTTCCTTCGAAAACCGGCGTTTTTCGAAAAAATTGTGTGATGTGGCATTTTTTTGTGAAAACGTTCTTTGATTTTCAGCGAAAACATTTACCATATACGACATCGGAAATCAGATTCACAGCGGTTTCCGGGCACTATAACAGGGCTTTCAGGGATGAAAAATGCCCGAATAGAATTTGAACACGTAATGAAAAACATGGATATCGTCAAAATTATGCTGACCCTGACTTTGGGAATTTCAGGGAGCGTTATGGCATCTTCGTACGAGGTCAGGACGGATCTTCTGGGACGAAGACAGGTTTACCTCAATGACAGTCTGGTGGTGACTGCCGCCGAAAAGCAGGGCGGAACGTTTTACTATGATGCGGAAAGGAATGAAATCGGGCATTCCGTGATCCTTGCCGACGGCTGTACCGTTTATTTTGACGCCTCGGGCATGCTTCAGGGCTCCTCCTGCGCCGGACCCCGGGGGCTGTCGGAATATCGCGATGCTGACGGCAGGGAACTCGAGATCGGCGAGGAGGTTCCGGTGATGTTCTTTGATGAGGTCATCGGTTCCGGTACGCCGTCTGCCGTTCGCGAAGGTTCTCCGGGAAGGGAACGGACGTCTTCGCGCCGGCTGTTCTGACGGATATGCGGGGAAAGCCGTTTTTCAGAGAGTCCTTTATCATTCTTCGCCAGTGAAGCCGGTTTCCGGTGTTTTTATGCCGGAGCCGGTTTCGTATATAATACCCGGAAATGTCCGTTTTGCCGGACAGAAATTTTCGGGACAGAACGCCCGGCGGAGGCGCAGTGCCGCCGGAACCGGAGATGCCGTCAGGACGGCGTTTTATTTTTTTGAAAGACTGAAAAACTGAGAGATGTCGCGTAATGCTTAAGTATATCAGGTGCAGGCTCGCTCCTATGGCGCTGGCTGTGTCCGTGTTTGTTGCCGGATGCGGTCAGGATGCCGACGAGCTTTATCAGGAAGCCGTAATGATGGAGCAATCCAAAGCGGAAAACGGTTATTCCCGGCAGGAAATTCTGCAGAAATTCGATGAGGCTGCCAAAGCCGGCTCCCGGGATGCCATGCTGCATCTTGCCGGGATTTACTGTGAGTCCGGTCAGATTGCCGAGTGCAGAGAGTATCTGCCGGAGGTGCGCCGTAAAAAACCGGCGCTCGCCGATTTTTATTCCGGAATTGCGGATCTGGCCCAATCTCAGGAGGATAAGGCCGTGAAGGAGCTAAAAAAGGCTCTGGAGGGCGGCGAGCACCGTGCGGCATATTATCTTGCGGAGCACTTTCATCGGCTTCATGCCGTGAAGGATGCCGTCGGCTATTACGAGACGGCGCTGAAGGTCGGGGATCGCCGGGCCGCCCTGGCATTGGTCAGGATTTATCTTAACAGCAAGAATCCGACATTGAATGTCCGGGGCTTTGAGATTCTGACCGGCATACTGAAGCAGGATCCCCGGAACCGCGAAGCCCTGCTTCTTATGGCAAAGGCCTATATCCAGGGGCTGGGTACCACGGTCAGTCTGGAAAAGGCCGGCGAGATCGTCAGAAGGCTGGGATCCGGCGACGCGTCCCCGGAGGTGGTTATTGTCCGTTCGCTTTATCAGATTGCCGGTATGGGCGAATCCCGGGATACCGGCATTGCCACGCTGAAATCCCTGATTCAGAACACCATGAATCCCGAAGCGGCCTATATTCTCTATGACATCTATTCCCGGGGACTGTACGGCGTTGAAAAGAATCAGAAGGAGGCCATCTACTACGTTCGCATCGCCTCTGACGGCGGGTTGCCCAAGGGCATGCTGGCGCTGGGAGAAATGTATCGCCTGGGACTGGGAGTGAATCCCAACAATGACGAATGCTTCCGGCTCACCAAAAAGGCGTTGGATGCGGAGCCGGATCTGGTTGACGCCATGGTGCTTCTGGGCAAATACCATGCCGAGGGCATCGGCACCAGGGTGGATCCCCGGGAGGCATACCGCTATTATCGCGAGGCTGCGGAGAGCGGCAGCCAGAAGGCAGAGTATGAAGGAGCACTGCTGGTGCTGAAGGGGTTTGTTCCCGATGCGGATTTTTCGGAGGCCATGAACACCTTCAGAAAGCTGGCTGACGCCGGACTTCCCGAGGCGGCCTTTCAGTACGGTCAGATTCATTTCCTGGGCAACGGCGTTCCCAGGAATCTGGTTCTGGCGGAGGAGTATCTTCGAAAGGCGGTTGACAAGAGCATAAAGGAGGCCTTTATGCCCTATGCCACGGTTCTCGATTTCAAGGGAGATTACGACAACGCCGTTCTCTGGTACAAGGTGCTCGCCGATGAGAGCATTGGAACCGAGGTAAGCGCCGAAGCAGCAGCCCGTCTCGGCGAGCTCTACGACATCATGGGCAGATTCCGCGATGCCAAGCGCTATTATGAGCAGGCCTACAATGCCGGAATCACCGCTGCCGGCATTAATCTGGCCCGGCTTTACTTCATTGAGGAGGATTACCCCAAAGCTGTTGCCATCTTCAACAAGGAAGCAAAGGAAAACAATCCCGTGGCTGCCACCTTCATGGGACTCATGTACGATCAGGGCAAGGGGCTTCCCATTAATGAAATCAAGGCTCAGGAATGGTATGACAAGGCGGTAAAAAAGGGCAACGTGGATGCCATGTACCTGGAGGGAAGACTGCTTCATTCCGGAAAGACCATTCCGGAGCATATGGCGGCCGATGCACAGCATCTTCTGGAATCAGCAGCCTGTCGCGGCAATGCGCAGGCCGGCATTTACCTGGGAACAGTGTTTTATCCTCTTGACTCCGAGCATTTTGATCTTGGTGCGGCCTGGCTGAGATACACTGCCGAAAAGCTGGATTCCAAGAAGGCCCAGGACATTCTGGCCAAAACCCAGTTTAACGGCAGCGGCAGCTACGGTCGGGTGCTGGATCGCTGCGGAATCAAGCACTGACGGACACTGTCCGGCACTTCACCGATCGGGCCGCCCTGACATGCGGTCCGGTCGGTTTTTATTTGGGGCAGGAGACAAAGACTTGGTTGCCGGAGCCGGATTTGTGTTACACTGAGTCCCGGAAAACGGCAGTCTGCCGGTTTTGATGACCGGGGTCCGTGTTTTTGGATTTGTGCTTTTCGTGAGAAAAACGAAGGGCGTTTTGTGCAATTTTTCATACTGCGGGAGATCTGTGATGACTCTTGGGAGAATTTCAGGAATTATGTTGCTGGGCGCCGTGATGGCCGCCATGAATTCGGGATGCGTTACAGCCCTTATTGGCGCAGGGGCCGTGGGGGCCGGTACCATGATTGCCACCGACAGCAGAAGCACCGGCAGCATGATTGACGACGAGTCCATAGAGCTGAAGGGGGCGCGCATTGTCAGCAATAACCGCGAGCTTTCCAAAGCCAGCAAGATTGATGTGGTTTCGGTAAACGGCATTGTGGTGCTTACCGGTCAGTGCCCTTACAGGGAGTATATTGATTTTGTAAAGGATCGGGTATCCAGACTTGACGGTGTCAAGAAGGTTTATAACTATATCGAGAATATGGAGCCGGTATCGCTGGGACAGCGTTCTCAGGATTCCTGGATTACCAGCAAGGTCAAGACCGGCCTTCTGTTCGGAGAGAAGATCAATTCCGGAAGATTCAAGGTGGTTACCGAGAACAGCGTGGTTTATCTTCTGGGGTATGTAACCCGCGACGAGGCGGCCAGGGCGGTATATGTAACGAAGGATATTTCCGGAGTTCGGAAGATAGTCAAGCTTTTTGACTATATGGGCGATAATGAAAAGCCGGCGCCGATTTTCGGCGAAGGGGACAATGCCTCCAACGAGGTGGGGGTGGGAACGCAGCCGGTAACCGGCACTGGAAGCTCCGGTACAGCGATTTCCGATACGACGGCTCCTGTTTATCATGAGGAATCCACGGTGCTGGAGGAATCTGTTCCGGTTGTGACTGAGACTCGCCGGACGGTAACGGAGGTACAGCCGGCGACGGCGGAGAGACAGCCGGCAACAGGGGAGAGACAGCCGGTACCGGTCACCGATCTTCTTTCGGGAGATGGCTCTGACAGTCTGATAAAGCCGGCCCCGAAGCCTGCCGCGAATACGGGAAGCAGCGGAACGGGAACCCGGAGAACCGAGCCTCTTATTGAGGATGTCAATGTCCGGAATACGGCTCCTGCGGGAGTGGTAACCGATGATGACGACAGCTTTATCATAGAATAAGCTCTCTTCGGAGTGAAATGGCCGGTTTCCGGGTGAGCCCGGGGATCGGCTTTTTTGTTATCCGTACGTAACCGATGCGGTATCGGAGCGGACTTTCCGGCTCAGGGAGAACAGACCGATGATGGGGCACCGCACAAATCTGTCAGAGCCGAACATAATTCCGGGAAGCCCGGCTATGTGCCGGCACCGCACGATATCTGACGCAGGCAGCGAATCCGCGGCGCTCCCCTTTTTTTGGCTTCTGCGGCGGAAAACGCGATTCCGAAAAATCTTCCGAAGGTCCGCACAGGGGGCTCCGGCAGCGAAATCGCCTGACCGGATTCCGTTTTTGTCCCGCCCCCGTGTTATTGATGAATTAATGTCCCTGCGTTAAAATGACTCTGCCGGGGGATGCCCCGGAAAGGCTTATCCGGGAGCCCGGGGCGGTGGCGCAGCCATCGGAAAGGCGGGGTCTTCCGGAATCAGGAACTGTTTTTGTTTTTTATCTCTGCTGCCGCATGCCGGGTGTCTCCGGCGGGCTATACAGGGAATGGAAAGCTACCTGCTGGGAATGTGAAACTATGATAATTGTAACAGGCGGTGCCGGCATGATCGGCAGCAACATTGTCAAGGCCCTTAATGATCGGGGGTATCGCGACATTGTTGTGGTGGATCATATGAAGGATGGCAGAAAGTTTCAGAATCTTGCCGATCTTGATATCTGCGACTACATGGATCGTGATGATTTTATGAAATGCGTCCTGGAGGGGGACAATTTCTTCAAGTGGGGAAAGATCGATGTGGTTTTTCATGAAGGAGCCTGCTCCTCCACCACCGAGTGGGACGGACAGTACATCATGAAGAACAACTACGAGTACACCAAGAACCTGTTCCATTACTGCACCAGCAGACATATTCCCTTTCTTTATGCCTCCTCGGCATCCACCTATGGCGGACGGACGGATCATTTCATTGAGGAGCGGCAGTTTGAAAAGCCTCTGAATGTTTACGGCTACTCCAAATTCCTCTTTGATCAGTATTTCAGAAAGCACATGCAGGAAATCTCCTCCCAGGTGGTGGGGCTCCGCTACTTTAACGTTTACGGCCCCCGGGAACAGCACAAGGGCAGCATGGCCAGCGTGGCCTTTCATCTGAACAATCAGATGCTGGCCGGAGAGAATCCCAAACTGTTCAAGGGCTGTGACGGCTATCCCGACGGCGGTCAGATGCGGGATTTCGTGTTTGTGGAGGATGTCGCCAATGTCAACATCTGGTTCTGGGAGCATGGCGGTCCTTCCGGAATATACAATTGCGGTACCGGTCATGCGGAACCGTTCTCCAATATCGCCAAGGCGGTAATCAGGCATCACGGGCATGGCAAGATTGAATACGTGCCGTTCCCCGAGAAGCTGGTAGGGCATTATCAGAGCTTTACCGAAGCGGATCTTACCAAGCTCAGAATGGCCGGCTGTGATGTGCAATTCCATGATGTGGCCTCCGGGGTGGCCAGGTATATGGAATGGCTTAATAACAGGGACTGATACTGCTGACAGAAAAACAGGGCCGGAACGGTAATGCTTCCGGCCTTTTTCGTCTGCGCTTTCGGATTTTCCGAAAATTGCCGACTGCTGTCCGGTCCCCGGAATGTGTAACGCTCATTTCGGATTTCGCGATGTTCCCCGAAAATAGTGATAAAAAGTGTCATCAGTTGTATTTTTAAGCTTCCAAATAGACTTATCGCTTTCCTTTGTGCTAAATTGCTTCAGTGAGCAGTACCGAGTTTTGGGAGTTTGATGAGAATATGGATAACAATGAAAACGGAAGTTATAACGAAAACAGCGCCGGAATGATGTTTGATCCTGCTGTTATTCAGGAGATCCATAAGCGGCATGAAATCAGGGTACGCGATGTTCAGGACAAGGTAAGCAGTCAGTTCGAGGATCTCAAGTGTCTGGGCCGGGCTCTCTGGAAAGCTCAGAAATTCGAGGATCTCATCTTCGGGCGTGTCAAGATCCCTTTTGAGCTTCTGAACAACTACATAAAGACGGTAAAAACCTCCGGGTTTATGTCGGAACTGGTGCTGGGTGCCTCTCCGTCAGGGGAGCTTCTCGTAAGCTTCAGAAACAACAGACTGGGACGGGTGGTTCTTACCCTGGGAATCAATGACATTGTTTTCGGGAAGAAATACGCCGGGGTGGCCGTGGTTCTGAAATCATGGGAGCTTCCGGATGCCTCCTGGCTTACCCGTAATCTGATTCGGCTGGGGATTATGAAAACCGGTCTCGAGACCGGTTTCCTGAATCAGCACCTGGGATCCGTAAAGTTTCAGAAGGGAAAAGCCCGCAACGAATACCGCATAGACTGCACCGATTTGCTGCAGTCCCTGCTGAATGAAAACGAGATTTCTCTTGATATGGTTCGGCTTCTGGGATGGGAGATTTTTGAGGGACTTTTGCAGCTTCAGATTTCCATAAACACCGAACGGCTCGCGGCCTATCTCAGGAGAAGAATGCCCATTCTGTTCGATTAGTCAGGGAGATCCGCCTTTCCGGTGTTTTTTCCCGCAGGTTTCATCCGGAAGACGAACTGTTTTCCGGCATTTCTGGTGATTTTTGGAGGTGCGATATATGTCTGTTTTCCTGCCTGAACTCAAGTACGGTCTTGACAAACTGAATCCTTTCCTTTCAGCAAAGGCCATGGATTTTCATTACAACAAGCATTTTGTCAACTATGTCAATGCTGCCAATGCCATCATAAAGGGTACCGAATATGATAGTCAGTCTCTGCGCACTATTGTGAAGAACTCCTCCGGAGCGCTCTTTAACAATGCGGCTCAGGTGCTTAATCACGAGATTTTCTTTAACAGCATAGCCCCCCGGGAGACTCCGGTGCCGCCACAGGTTGAAGCACTTATCTGCAAGAACTTCAATTCCGTTGCGGAGTTCAAGGAGCAGCTGTTCAGGGTTGCCTCGTCTCATTTCGGGTCCGGCTGGACCTGGCTGGTGTTGGATCCCGCCACCAGAAAACTGGATCTGCGGAATACCGTAAATGCCGCAAATCCGATAACCGAAGGTCTGGCTGTTCTTTTGGGCCTGGATCTCTGGGAGCACTCCTACTACCTCGACTATCAGAACCGGCGTCCCGACTATATAAAGGCCTTCCTGGATCATATCGACTGGACCTATGCGGAGCGTCATTATCTCAGGAATACCGCAAAATAACAGCGGCCGGGGCTTTCAGAGCCTGTTTTTTTAGGATTTCCTTCGTTGCCGTTCTCTCAGGAGAGCGGTTTTTTTTATGGCACGGATTAACTGTGGGATGTTTTATTATTCGTGGAGACCGCACGCAGGATTTGCTGCCAGTGCAGGACTGACGTTCCTCTGTCAGATCATTGTGTTTATGGCGGCTGGCAACAGTAATCATGATTTCGTTTCAATACCGTAAGATGAGTTCCAGCCTGGCCACGTAACCTCGGTAGGGAGCTGTTATGTGATAATTTTTCTTTAATTCAGTCTTGCGGTTTTTAGATTCAATGCAAGTCTTTAACGTTCTCGGGAGGTATGTATGGCCAATGCAGACAAAACAAGGGGAAGTTCTAAAAATGGGCATATCTCAAAAAGCGGTGTAAAAATGCGTCTGCCTCAACCCCGCCCCGGTGGGCTTCATCATGGACATAACCGCTCCGGGGGCAGTATTTTTGCGGGTTGAGGCATTTCCGCACCGAATTTTTAATTCCGGTAAAATTGGCCTGTTTTGGGACTTTCCGGTTTTTTATGAAAACCGTGTTCTGAGATGTCTCCTGTAAAGACAGGACGTTAAAAGCATGTCAGCCGTTTTTCCTCTCTGAAACAGCGCTGAGCTCAAGTATCCGGGCTTCAGATATCCTGAGACGTTTTTCCAGTTCCGCATTTTTCTCATCCGCCCTGGCCTGCTTTTCCTGATATTCGGCCCTGACACGGGCTTCGGTCTCGGCCCTGACACGGGCTTCGGTCTCGGCCCCGGGCTTCGGTCTCGGCCCTGACACGGGCTTCGGTCTCGGCCCTGACACGGGCTTCGGTTTCGGCCCTGACACGGGCTTCGGTCTCGGCCCTGACACGGGCTTCGATCTCGGCTACAGCCTCCTGAAGCCGGGCTGACCAGAACTTGTTATAGTTCTCCATATACCCCCTCCACGTATCAACTCCGGAAAGAAATTTCAAATCCCGGGCTACAATATCTTTCATTATACCTCTGTCATCGTTGTCGCATAAACTATGAAGATCCTCATATGTGGAGCACAGCAAAAATGAGAGGTAGTACTCCAGCAGTGATGACGGTTTCTTTACTTGCTGCCGGAACTTCATCAGGTCGATTATCAGCGTGCAGGGGCCATTAGGGAAGAGTTCTCCGATAATATCCCGGTTCACGAGGTCAAACGAAAAGTATCCCCCGCCCCAGTACCAGTTGTCAGACGGCGGATTAAGGTTGTCTGGGGCTCCAACCCTGGATATTATGACCGTAAGACATTTTTTTTCGATCATGAGATCCCGGGTATCTATTCCAGGCTCGTGAGTTGCCGATCTCCCGCCCCAGTAAATAAGGAAACGATCTATGTGGTAACCGGTGTTCTGCATTTCGATGTTGACATCATATTTGTCAGATTGGGCATAGGTATCCATGGCGTAGGTTCTTTTCCCGTACGCCACCTGAATTTCCTCTGAACCGGAACTGAGCCCGGAAACAGAGTCGTCTCCGAAATACATCCGTATCAGCTCACACCCCACGTTTTCAAGAACACGTTCCTTCAGAATGAATTTGAAATAGCTGTCTTCCATTCTGCATATCTCTTCTGACCTGTTTTTTGCCCTAAGCTCGCTCAGACGTATCCTGTTGATTTCAAGGTCCTGCTCATATAGCTGTTCCATGCATAAACTCCTTTCAATAATGTAACGGTACCCGGTGTGCCCGACAGGTCCGGAGACCCTGAACGGTTTCCGGGCGGCTTCGTCAAAGAAATGATCTGAATGAGAACGGTATCCCGTCTTCTGATATCCGGTTCGTCAGATAGCAGCCGAATAATCCTGAGTTTCCGTCATGTTGTCGGAAAAGCTGTCGCTCAGGATCCTTAAAGGGATCCGGGGAATTCCGTTCTCCCTGAAGAAAATCCGGGAGGAGAACCTGAAAACAAAGAGAGGCAGGAGGATGCGGGATAACCGTCCGGTATCGGCACGGATAAATCGCAGGAGAGAATTTCACGCAAAACAGAGCGTAAAATCAGAGAGAGAAGTCTGCAAATTTCAGGCAAAAAAATTTCTGCCGCAGTCATAATCTTTACCTTTCGAACCTAATATCAGCGTTTCAGACAAATCTTTAACTTTCGAATTATTGTTCCCTTGCGAAGAACAATGGGCATTGTATCATGACTTTTTATAAAGTTGCAGAATTTTTTATTGTTGAGATAATTTTATATAAAATTGTTTAATTTATAGCCAGTTAAACAGCTGAAGGTGCTAACTGATGATTTTGGCATCAACTCTGCGGGGCAAATAAACTGTTCAGTACTGAAGTTCAGGAGAACTGTTGCATTATCGAAACGGAAGTGCAATAAGACAGCGGAACGAAATCAACGGGGTTCAAAAGAACAAGGCTGAGCAGGGGGATGAAAAAATTGTGGAAAAAAGCCCGGTAAGGAGCAGGCGGAATCTTTATTAGTCCAGGCTCCTGACGACACAGATGATGCCGCGATTATTCAGGAATACAGATCCGCAGGAGAAGCCAGGGCGGGACAGGTGATGAACACTGAGAGATACGGCAGGAACTGATTCCTGCCGGTGTGTATCTCCGGAACAGCCGCTGTTTGTCGGCAATGAGAGCGCTGTGGCGTCAGCTGAAGTTCCAAATGCCGAAGTTGTTCAGAAGAATGACTGTCCAGATTATCGTGGTGTAGGTCAGCATCAGAAAAACCGCGGCACTTCCCAGATCCTTGGCTCTCCCGGAAAGCTCGTGATATTCGTCGCCGATGCGATCCACCACGGCTTCGATGGCAGAGTTGAGAATTTCGGCCAAAAGTATGAATACCGGACCGGAAAGAAGCAGAATGAACTGCACGGCTCCCTGACAGACAAAGAAATCCAGTGCCAGCAGGACAACGGCAATCAGAAGATCCTGCCTGAAGGCGGCCTCGTTTTTAAAGGCGGCCCGAAAGCCCTTCATGCTGTATTTGCCGGCATTGATGATTCTTGTGATTCCAGATGCTCCGGTTTTGGCCATAATTGCTCCCTGAAAAAGTATGACTGATGCGAATGAGTACCGGGATATTCTACTCCCGAAGCCGGTTTTAAAGCACCTGTTTTGTCGCGTTATTCCGGAATAATGGCGTTTTTCAGGATCGCTTCCGTAAATTCCTTTCTCAGAAACCAGCCGAACACGCGCTTTCCCCGGAATTTCCCGCAGGGGCGAAGATGCAGGGCAGTTCCGATGCGGGATGAGATGAGGAAATCCGTCTCGTCGGTTTCGTCCCTGGCGTTCAGGGTGGCGATGATTTCGTCAAAATCTTCTTTCAGCACCTGCCATTCCTCAGGGGCGGGCTTCCAGAGAAATGCCGTACCGAGATGTCTTTCCCGGAGCGGAACCCCGGGTTCCGATTCCACCGGGAACCAGAGCACCTGCCGGAGCTTGTTGCAGACGTTGGAGTTTTCAAAAACGGTTCCGGTTCCGTGCCGTAAAACGCAGACGTGGGTGGTTTCCCGGGGCTTCCCGTTCCAGCCCACGGGGATGGTTTTGAGCTCGATGTCCAGATGCGGAAAATCCTGAAGGGGATGGGAGCCGGCCCCGGCGCCGAGAGCCACCTCCACCAGCTGTCCTGTAAAGCCCTTTGCCGCCCCCGGGGAGTCCGGCAGGGGAACCAGAAGCCGGGCGGCCAGTTCTCCCACGGTAAGTCCGCTGAGATATCTGGCTCTGGCGAGAAGCTCTTCCCTGGTTTCCGGATACATAAAGCTGGTCCTGTTTTGATTGGAGGTGGCGTGAGTTAAAAGACAGGGGAATTATAACAGAAGAGGGAAATCATTCTTCGGTTTTCAGGAGGGGCGGTGTAATATACCCGGGCCGGGAGGTACTTTCGGCGTTACGTTTTTTTCCGGAACAATCCGGACGGATCTGGAGGCCTGATATGGCGATTTGGTTTTTTGCGATTATGGTGATACTGGCTTTGAATACCGGATTTCTGGTTTATCTGTTTGCCTCTGTTTCAGCGGCCCGGAAGCAGGATGCCCGTTTTGCCGCGGTGGATGCGGATGCTTTCCATCACTGCATACTGAAAATCGGTTACCTGGAAACAAAAATGGCGGAGGCTGACAGCAGAATCAATGCTCTGGAGCAGGAGCTTTCGGGCCTGAGAGGAACTCTACGGGATCGGATTCCCGAATAGCCGGGGGACAGCAGTTTTCCGGAGATTTTAACTTGCTCTATTTTTTTCGATGTGATAATTTTGAAAATGCGGGTTTTCCGCAGTTCTGAAAGGCCGGCATGCATGATGGGTACGCCATGCAGACCGTTTTCCGTTCTCCGATAATCGGAGCCGTATCTTTGGAGATGATAGCTAAAATGTTAAAAAAGACACTTACCTCGGCAATGCTTGCATTGACAGCTCTGGTATCTTTTAATGTCCAGGCTGAGGAAGAGAAGGTGCTCTATGTATACAACTGGAGCGAGTACATGGAACCTTCGGTAATTCCCCAGTTTGAAAAGGAAACGGGCATCAAGGTCACCTATGACGTGTTTGATTCCAACGAGGTTCTTGAGGCCAAGCTGCTTTCCGGCAAATCCGGGTATGACCTGGTAGGCCCGGGATCCGACTTTCTGGCGCACCAGATCGCGGCAGGTGTTTACAGACCTCTCGAAAAGGAGAAGATGCCCAATCTCAAGTACAACGATCCGGAAAAGATGAAGGCTCTGGCCAAGGTGGATCCGGGCAATCAGTATGCGGTACCCTATATGTACGGTACCACCGGCATTGCCTATGACAAGAACAAGATCAAAAAGTATCTCGGCGAGGATTTTGTGGTGGACAGCTGGGATGTGTTCTTCAAGCCTGAGATTCTCTCCAAGCTGAAGACCTGCGGTGTGGCCGTGCTTAACGCTCCCACCGAAATTATTCCCACCGCCATGCACTATCTCGGTCTGGATCCGCTTTCCACCAACATCAAGGACTATGAGCCTGCCGAGAAGCTCCTGAGCGAAATGGCCAAGAATGTAACCTATTTCCATTCCTCGCAGCTGGTCAATGACATGGCCACCGGCGACCTCTGCATTGTAATTGCCTGGTCGGGAGATCTGATTCAGGCCGGCAGAAGAGCCCGCGAGGCCAACAACGGTGTGGATATCGAGTATATCGTTCCCAAGGAGGGCGGTCTTATCTACTACGATACCCTGGCAATCCCCAAGGATGCCGATCATCCCCAGAATGCCCAGATGTTCATTAACTTCCTGAACCGTCCGGAAATTCTCTCCCGGATTTCCTCCTACATTGCTTTTGCCAGTGCCAATATGGAGGCCGAAAAGCTGGTGGTGGACGAGGTGAAGAACAATCCGCATATCTACCTGCCGCCTGAAATGATGCCGAAAATGTTCATGGTGAAGCCGCTTTCTCCGAAGCTCACCAGAGGCATTACCAAGATGTGGGATCGCATCAAGGTCAGCGGCGGACGCGACAGTTCCAAGGACGAAAAGGACGAGGAATAATATCCGCCATCTCGGAAAGAGTTAAAAGGCCATAACTGGAAATATGGCAGAAGGAAGGGCTTCGCAGGGAGCCCTTTTTTTGGTGTGCCCGCCAGGTTTTTCCAGATCTCTCTGGCTTAATTTTCTTTCATTTCTCGCTTTGATAAGTTCGCTGATAACAGCTTTAAGCTCTGCTCCAGCAATTTCCTCAGGTTTAAAGCCTTTCTTAATTCTGCCTTTAGTTTGAAAAAAAAACTGACAGGGCGCGAATGCCACGCCGTAAACCGCCCCGTTATCGCAAGATTTCGGGGGCTTTTAAATTCTGTCTCTAGCACCTCCCCGGATTGGCATCAGGTTAAACCCCGGCCCCGAAAATCTCTTCCTTCCGGCAGGAAAGAACGGCAATTACTTCCTCTGTCATAAATATCTCCTCACGCCTTCTCAATCACGCAATAGTGCTTTTTGGTGTCAGAATCATAGCTGAGACCTATCATAAGCACGGTGTCATAGCGTTTGCCCTTGCAGTACCGGGAGGGATAATCCTTTTCCTTAACCTGGTTCAGGGCCTCTTCCGGCGAGGCGTCTTTTTTGAACTCGAAGATCATAACCGGCAGATTTTTACTTCCTGCGGGAACCATGACCAAGTCCGCATAACCAAGCCCGGCATGAAGCTCCCGATAGGTGTTATAGTCATTCTCGGCGCGCCACATAAGCCCGCATATCAGACAGAAAATCAGAGCTTCTTCCCGGTTGTAGCCGATAACTGACACATACTCAGAATTATGGATCTGTTCCACGACAGATGCGGCAGTGGCGGCATCCTGATTCAATATGGCATTATGCAGCTTTTCGGATCGCTCTATAACAGGCATGGAGTTATACCAGGGCTGCTTCCTTACTATGGATGACAGGGCGGATCTGATTTCCCGGTTCGGCACATATGCGGAACGCAGAAAATCTCCTTCATCGGAGCAGCCCAGATAACCAAGACACACCAGAAGAGAAAATACCTGATCCTTGTTATCAATGCTTGTCATATCGTTCTCGAAGGATTCGCAGTCAAAAACGATGCTGCCGCCGGAAATGAGGTTAATGATATCGTCCTTAATGCCTTCAAAGTTCATGTTTATGAGGCGGATCAGCTCTGCGTTTGACGAGGTGCTGCTCCAGTAATTGCGGCATTCCTTTCTGCTTATTGCTTTTGAGACGGAATTAGGATTGTAAACGTCAACAAGACGGTATTTATTCTGTTTGTCTCCCTTGTTTCCGGCAGTTTCCGCATCATTTTCTCCGTCATCATCCGGCATGACGAATTGGTAACCTTCATACCATTCTTTCAGCGTCTCTTTTGAAACAGAGCGCCGGGACTGTTTGCTGATCTCCGTAATCTCTTCATCAGTAAAGCCGAACCAGGGGGCAAAATTTCCCGGAAAAAGCATATTGTATTCATCAAAATTATTCAGGGCAGACTCGGAATTGTATTTTTTTATCGGCAGGATCCCGGTCAGGTATGCCAGGGAGAAGCAGGCGAGGCCGTCAGAGGCTTTGAACAGCCCGGTGAGCGTATCAATAAACTTTTTCTGAAGAGCTTTGTCATTCTGATACTCGCGGTATATCAGATCCCATTCGTCCATAATGAAGACAAACGAAATATCCAGTTTTTGATGGATCTCTGACAATGCTTCGCTCAAACCGATGTTTGAAATGCCGGCCTTTGCCAGAACCGGAGCAAATTCTGGTTCTTCTTTGAGTTCCTTTATGACCAGGTATTCCGTAAGATCCACAATATCAGCAACTTCTTCAATTTTTGCTGATTTCCTGAGAAGATTGTTATATCTGGTATTGACGACATTCATGTCCAGAAAGATCACATTGTGCTTATTCAGGTATTCCTCGTAGGTTATTTCCTTTTCCCGGCCGTTAATTATCTTTTTTCCGGAATATGAGGAAACTTTTAATCCCGAAAATACTTCTTTGCAGTCGGCGCCCTTTGAATAATAGCAGGCAAGCATATGAGCGGTGACGGTTTTTCCGAAACGCCGGGGTTTGGTAAAGGCTAAGAGATTGTTATCCATATCAAACCGATCAATGGTTTCACCAATAAAATCGGTTTTATCGACAAACAGGCCGTTTATCCGGTTTTTGCAGAGCTTTAAGAACTGGTTGCCGCTGTCATTACCGGCTTTCGGATTCAAAAAAATTCCCATATCGCCTTTCTTTCTCCTTAAAAACATCCCCGTCTGAGATCCGGGACGTTCTTTTTATGCCGGGGGGAAGGCCATCTCCCCCGTGCTGACTAACGATGCTATAGCATGATTAGTCATCCTGCGCCGATTTGCCACAGACCGGCGATACCCCGGGCATTCTCCCGAAAGCCAGGCCGGATTCATAAATAAGGCAGGCGGGACAGACGATTCCGCTCCTTCAGCCGGATTAGCCTTATCTGTCCCTTGCCGTTTCATTCCAAAACAGCCTCTTTTCAGCCCGACTCTCTCCTCTGGCAGGAAGATTCCCCTCAGAAGGGGGGCATGAGTTCAGGAGTGGCGGAGCCGGTATCAGGCTCCGGGGATCCTTCCTCCGCTGCATCCGTCTCTCCCGGGTTATCCGGCTTTTTCTTCTGTTCGTTCAGGAGGAGATTTTGCACATGCCGGAAATATGACTGGTAATGAGCCTCGGATTTGAAGGGATCCTCCGGGAATTCGATCCCGGACTCTTCCATGATCTCCCTGACTGTTTCCGGAGGGTTTTTCTCAAGGAACTTTCTTATTTCCTTATCATATCTGGCCCGGCGTAATGCGTTCGAGCTGACCCGTTCCAGAAGCTCGCTGTCTTCGCAGAACCGGATCGTTCCGAACCCCGGCTTTGGTTTGCTGTAACTGAAATTGCGGTGTCTAATGTATAGTACCGCATCAGATGGTATCTTCCAATACTTGTTCGATCACTCCTTCATTTTGGGGATTGATTTTGGACTTTCTGCCCCTTCTTATTCGAGGTTTAAACATAGCTTCCTGTAGTTCGGCATCATCTCGCATTCTAAGAT
>CACYPY010000109.1 GCA_902776415.1 uncultured Ruminobacter sp. | reverse complement strand
AGACTGTCCTTGTCGTGCCCGAGCAGATCATTGATTTTTTTCAGATTATCGCAGTCGAAAACACCGATTGCCAATTCAGTCGTTTCACCCTGACTGATCCGCTCCGCAAGCTGTTTCATGTAATCTTCATACCCGGCTCTGTTGCGAACCCTGGTAAGAGGATCCACAAAAACCTGCCTGTTCAGGGTTTCAACCTGGTGTCTGCTCTTTTTTGCCGATTCTTCAGCTTCAAAAAGACGCTCTCCCATTCGTCTGGTATCACGGTAATTGTTCAGCATGATCGAGGTTGAAATGAGAAACAGTGCCAGCGAAACCACAGTATACAGCGTCGCTGTGTTGCGGATATCCTCGGCCTGTTTTTGCAAAAACGCTTCCCGGTCCTTTTTAACCGTCAGATTGGAATCATCCGCCGGATAAAACCTGGCGTCATACAGCCCCCTGAGATCCGTACCTTATTTATGTTTTCAGGACCGGAGACAGAGCACACTACCTCTCATAATAGTCAAAGGCAACCCTGAGACGCTCCCCGAGATACTTCAGATCCAAAGGACAGAAGGAATGAATCCGAACCCTGAAGGCCGCATTTTCAGGTGCCGCAATCCTTTCCCCGTAAAAGCTCGAGATCCGGAAATCATACCGCCCGATTCCGGATTCGTAGGGGAGAATCCGGCCGGTTTCGTCACGATACCCCCGGATTCCCATGAAGTTCGACCAGTAGTTTTTGATGATCCCCGGAGTTCCGGCCGGAGAATAGAGCTCAATCTGCAGCGTCAGCTTCTGCTGATACTTGTCAGGAGTGATACCCCCGTTCCGGCTTTCAGAAAAGTACATGGTGGCGTCCCGGCAGAAAAGCTCCGGATCCAGCACCGCCCGATCCCGGAGTTCCCGTGCCATTTCCGCAGCCGACGGCCGTTCCCGGGCAGCACTGTCCCCGGATATCTTCTGAAAACTCAGAGCGTCAATGCTGAAACCGGCGTTTTCAATGCTGATCTCCCGTCCGGCCAGGGATTCCCCGGAATCGCTCCGGAGATCCTCCGCCGTGCATTCGTAGGTATTGCCGTAGGCTCCCAGGAAAAGAGGCGCCTCCGCCCGGCAGGATACCCGGGAGCTTTCTCCGGACTCCGGAGGATTTTTTCTCAAAAGACATTCCGGATCCGTTTCGCAGGAAAGAGCCCGGGACACGGCAGCGGTCCCGTCCGGGATTCCGAAACCGTACCGGCCGTGATAGCGATAACCGGCAGCGTTTTCAATCCAGCCGGGATTCCAGATCAGATCCGGCCCCCTTTCGTAATGTCTCCGGAGGGAGATTCCCAGAGTGCCGGTACTGGCAGGAGCGTCCGTCATTTCCGGAAAATCCCGGTCGTTCCTGGCGGTTTCCGCCAGAATGTACCGGGCCTGCCAGACGTTGAGATCCGGATATGCCTGATACATCAGGGTCAGAAGACCGCTTACCATGGCGGCCGCAGCGGAAGTGCCGTTCATGATGTCAGTGTAATTGCCGTTGATATTGGATTCCTCCAGGGTCCGGTTGAATGCCGTGTATCCGGTATTCCCTCTGCGGGATACCCGGTTGGCAAACCCCGCCCCCGCTCCGGAGACATCCGTGGTGACCACCGCTCTCCCGGCCCCCGGATGTCCGTATTCCCCTCCGGGAGCCGCAATCCAGATCCCGAAGCACATGGGACTGTAGGAGGAGATCTTTCCGGATGCCGCCACCGCCCCGGAACGAATCACATCGGGGGAAACACCGTTGTTTCCTCCGGGCCAGAAGCCGCAGTTCACCCCGAAGGCCTGACACGGTCCCGCCAGAGTTATCGGATCATGTCCGGTAAGCTCCCGGATCTCCACCGTGTAGGTATTCTGTCCGAAAGAGTTGCCGGAGGAGGCGGAAACTGAAACCCCGGAATCCGCCAGGGATTCCAGATACATGAGAGACGCCGGAGTCACCCGGGCCGATCCAGTCATGCTCCAGCTTTCGTTCACCACCCGGAAGGAATTCCGGTGTCTGACGAGCTCCGAGAGAAGATTCTCCTCGCTGTAAACGTTCATGCTGAACCCGTGCTTCAGGGACTGATAATAGCTGAGCTCCGGAAGAAACAGGGAAACGATTTCGGAATCCGGGGCAATCCCCCGCATTCCGAGACCGTTCCCGGCCCGGGCTCCGATAATCCCTGCCACCGCCGTGCCGTGCCGGAACATATCCTCGTTCATGTCCGTATATGCGGCATCCTCCGTCTGATACGAAAACGCCCGGGACACTCCGGAAGAGACACTGTCAAACACGGCGATGCCGTCCCGGAGATCCTCGTGTCCGGAATCCGTCGCCGTGTCGAACACCACCGTCCGGACGCCCTTTCCGGTTATCGGATCCCCCGCGGCATCCCTGATTCCGGAAAGCTGCCAGAGGTTAAGATCGAAGCCCGGAAGCCCCGGCTCATGCTGATCTCCCTGAAAGGTGCCGGCATTGCGGTAATGCCAGCTCCGGCAGTGCAGGGGATCCCCGTAAAGAGGGAGCTGCCAGCTCCGGCTTTCGCCGTTCCGATCCCGGTAATATACCGGAACCTCGCAGTCCCGGGTCTCCGGGGTCCAGACACCCGGCCAGACGTAGCGGATGCTGCCGTCAGGAAGAAATTCCAGCTCCCCCGCTTCCGGATCCGTGCCGGTAATCTCCGCCACTTCATCACCAGGCCTCAGGATGAATTCCGGATCCCCTTCCCCGATGTCCCCCTGCCGGATCACCGCAAACGGCCGGGGAACCTGCACCTCGGGCACCACCCGGCCGGTATAGCCGGCATAGTCCCGGTGCTCCTCAAAATCGCATCCGGTCATGGCAAGTCCCCAGAGAAGAGCTGTCAGAATGCCCCGGGAAAGCACCGTTACGGAGCCCCCGGAATCGGGCACCGGGAAATTTCCGGATTCAGGGAAATGATGACGTTTGACATTGCGGCGGGAAGCGGAATGATGCATGGACACCTCGGCAGGCGAAAACTCGGGGGATCCGGGATCCTGAGAATGCTGCTGTCAGGATCCCGGAAGATGCTCCCATTCTAAGGCGGAAATGTCATCCTGGCAAAACGACAATCCCGGATTCCTGACCGGGATTCCGCTTTCAGCCCGGGTTGCCAGAGCGGCACATCCCGTGTATAGTCACTCCGGCATCCTTCGGCCCCCGGAACCGGTACAGAATCCTCCTTCGGAAAACTTCAGAGGGAAACGGATTCCCGGACATCCCCGGGAATCCCCGAAGATGCCGGACAACAGGAACAACTATCGGGAGCAGTCATGTCATATCGTTTTAAATTCAGTCACGTTTTTCTGGTTCTGTCCCTTTCCCTGCCGGCTCTGTGCGGGATTTCAGAAGCCGGGGAGGAACCTCTTGTCGCGGCGAACACGCCAAAAACGGAAATCCGGGACGGGACCTATGTCATCAAAGTCGGAAAGAAACTTCTGGGTGCCGATGTCTACTTTGATCTCCGGAACGGCGGCGACACCATCGATCTTCCCCGGGGCGAATTCACTCTGAAGAAAAACGACGGGGGATATCATGTAACAGGATGCTTTTCCATGTACCGCGGAGCCGAGGTGCTGGTAGACCGGCAGTGCGCGCTCCGGGAAGGATCCATCTACTGCCGGACCGCCCCGGACTGGGCCGAAATACCTCCCGGAGACGACAATCTGGAGCACGTGGAGGAAGTCATGGAAGTGTTTATCTTCCCGCAGGATCCGGAAACCATGAAGGTTAAAATCACCGATGCCTCGTTTTCTGCCGGAGGTTCCGTGGAGGATTTCGGCACGAGCCCCTACAAGCTGGTCAGGAACCGCAAGAGCAAGTGCCGCTTTAACCGGTAACCACCATTGCTCTCCGGCCGGCTCCGGATACCTCCGGAGCCGGCATCTCAGCAACCTTCCGGCCCGTCTGACGGCCCGGTCCTGAAAATCTGCAAAAGTTCACCGTCAGCACAGTAAACTGCCAGTTTCTTAAAATCAGTCGTTACGAGATAGAATTCTTCGGGATCGGTCGTAAGATTCCCGAGAACGGCGACAGTTTCGTCCAGAAAGCCGAAATATACCCATCCCGCGCCGGTAATCAGATATACCGGGGAGGATTCGGGGGCAAATTTGCGGAAAAGTTCCCTGAGCAGGGAGTCAAATCCGCAGTCTCTTTCCGATACGGAATGAATCATGTCCAAATCCGGGCGCAGTCCGGTCCAGGCGAATGCAACCCGGGGTTCTCCATCAGGGATACCTTTTTGCCGGTCAGGACAGCGGACAAACGCATACAGAAAACGCGTTAAGATCCTGCGGTATCCCGTTTTTGAATACTCCCGAAACCGCGCCCCGCTGATCCCGAGTCTTTTCACGGTATCCGCAATGGCCTTTCTGATTTCCGGCTGTTTGTAACCCGATTTGGGGTTCATTCTGATTCCTCGCGCCCTGAGATGACCGATCGTGTCAATGCGCCACTACCGGCACTGCCTCGTTATCCCCGGGAAGATTTCAGTCTCTTAAGCATCTCCTCTAGTTCGTCCTCGCCGACAAAGCCCTGGGCGGCTCCCCCGGAGCGGATTTTAAGAGCCGCAAAAAGCTGCGCCCGAAGAAGAGCATCCTCCGGACTCAGGCCCTTCAGATGAAAGTGCAGATACCCGGAAAACAGAGCATCTCCGGCTCCTGCCGTATTTTTAACTCCCCCGATTTCGAAGGCCGGCATCTCCAGAAGAACATTCTCCGCGGGAAGATGCAAAATAGCGCCCCGGGCCCCCTGCCGAGCACAATCACCCGGTTATGGTAACGGGCACCGAGAGTCTTCACAAAATCCCGTTTCCCGGAGGGAATTCCCTCATCACTGAGAAACAGGATATCCGCATGCTCCATAAAGCTCCGGTTGTATTCGTCATCAATATTCGAGAGCACATGCACATCAGTGGCAATCAGCTTTCCGGGAAGCCCGGGCCAGCTCCAGAAGCGGTCTGGAAAAGTTTATATTGCAGGCGGCCACGGCATCCGTTCCGTCCAGAATGCTCCTTTCAAATTCGTACGGCGTTTCCTGAATATCCTTGAGATCGCAGTAAATCTGCCGCCGCCCCGTTTCGTCATAAAGCACCGCGGAGGCCGGAGTCTCCCGGAGCTTCGGAAGCACGAGATCCGTGCGAAGTCCCATGGCACGAAGCTCCTTCATAAAAAGCTCCCCGGCGGCATCCTGCCCCGTAAGCGAGACCGGAACCGCATTGTCTCCCAGAACTGTCAGAGCCTTTGTCAGATTAAAGCCCACCCCGGAGAGGGAACTGGCCACCCCGAAGAAATCGTAATCAATGGGATAGTAGCTTATGGGAAAACCGCGGATCTTCACGGTCGTCTCCATATTAAAAAGCCCGGAAACCAGAATGCTGCTCATAGTACCCCCGAAACATAAAAAAGGAATGCTTCCGCTCTCATTTTAACTCTTTCCTGCGTTTCCGGGGGCCGGCAGCCACAAGAAGCCCGGAAGGACAGGCGGAAACTCCGGCAGGAACACTTTCCGGAAAACATTTCTCTGAATTGCCACCGGCACGAATATTACTTAAAATTGCTGCTGCCGCAGTCTTTCGCGGCCGTTTCGGATTTCCGAAATTCCGGAATCCCGTTTTTTTTCCCGCAATTAATGAAAGAGTCTCATGAACAGAAAGCATCTCTCCTGCGAAGCCGGCTCCGCGCCGGACACCCCCGAAATACCCGCCTGCGACTACCGGGCTGAAAACCCGTTCATGAATCTGGCCATAGCGGAAGCCCGAACCGGCATTCATCTCGGTCACGGCGGGCCTTTCGGGGCGGTGGTGGTCAGGGACGGCACAGTCATCGGCAGCGGCCACAACATGGTGCTGGTCGCCCATGATTCCACCTGCCACGGTGAAATTGCCGCCATCCGCAATGCGGAACAGCATCTTGGCACCCACGATCTTTCCGGGTGCGAGCTCTATACCACCGGCGAGCCCTGCCCCATGTGTCTGGCGGCCATCATGTGGGCCAACATCGGCAGGGTATATTACGGGGCCACCATTCACGACAATGCCCTCATCGGATTCCGGGACGAGGTCTTTGACAGAATGTTCGGGGATCGCCGGGCCTTCGGAGATCTTCTGGTTCCGCTGGATCGGGAGGCCTGTCTCAGGCTTTTCGGGGAATACCGGAATCTCCCGAAAACCCTGTACTGACGAATTCCGGAAGCATAACGCAGCAACTGTGCATAAAATTTAATGCACAATTCCAAAGGAGAAAACAGCTATGATGAATCACATCTGGGCCGGCATGATAATTTTGGGGATTATGGGAGGACTCACGGCCGCCTTCTTCGGCAATGCCTCCGGAAACGCCCTCGGGGATCTCCTGCAGGAATTTCTGAAAGCCGCCGGATCCGCCACCGACATCGTCATCGGACTTGCGGGGATGATGTGCTTCTGGCTCGGCATCTCCCGCATTATGGATGCCGCCGGCCTTACCGCAAAAATGGCCGCCCTCCTGACTCCGCTGTTCCGGGTTATCATGCCGGAGGTTCCCGCCGGCCATCCGGCCATCGGCAGCATCACCATGAACATGGCCGCCAACATGCTGGGCCTGGACAATGCCGCCACTCCGCTGGGGCTCCGGGCCATGAAGGAGCTGGAAACCCTGAACCCCCGTCACGGTGTTGCCTCCAATCCGGAAATCATGTTTCTGGTGATCAACACCTCTTCGGTGACCATTTTTCCGATCTCGGTTTTTCTGTACCGCAGCAAATTCGGGGCCGCGGATCCGGTGGATATCTTTCTGCCGGTGCTTCTGGCCACCTCCTGCTCCACCCTGGCGGGATTTCTGGCCGTGGCGGCGTTTCAGAGGATTAACCTCCTCCGGCTGCCGGTGCTCCTGGCCTTCGGCGGGCTTCTGGGACTCGTGGCCGGAGTGTTTGTCTGGTCACTTTATGCCGGAGCCGCCATGGCATCTCAGGCGTCACTGGCCGCCAACGGTGCCGTGCTCCTTTTTATCTGCGGGCTTCTGGTCTTCGGGCTTCTGAAAAGGGTTAAGGTATACGAGGAATTTATCAACGGGGCCCGGGAAGGCTTCCGGGTATGCATCGATATTCTGCCCTACCTGGTGGCCATGCTGACAGCCGTGGCCTTTCTCAGAGCCGGCGGTGTGCTTTCATTACTGCTTTCCGGAATCCGGGAAATTGTGGAAAAAGCAGGACTTTCCGCTGACTTTGTGGACGCGCTCCCGGTGGCCTTTATGCACCCCTTCTCGGGAAGCGCCTCCCGTGCTCTCATGCTGGACGTATTCGGTACCAGCGGTGTGGATTCGCTTGCCGGACACATTGCCGCGGTAATGCAGGGATCCACGGAAACCACCTTTTATGTGCTGGCAGTTTATTTCGGGTCAGTGGGGATTGTCCGGGTCAGGCATGCGGTCACCTGCGGACTTATTGCGGACTTTGCAGCCATGACAGCGGCCATTGTCATCGGAACCATGTTTTTCGGCTGAAAACAAAACCCCGGGGATTCTGCGGGCACCATCCCGGTTCCCCGGGATTTCCCACTTCCGGACATTGTTCTTAAGACATCTCCGGCTGAAGTTACTGAATCCTACCTTACCTCTGATCTTCTCCGGTACATTCCACATCTTCCTCCGCGCGGAGTCATTTGTTCCAAAGTTCCTTGTCTTTCATTTCTCCGGAAAAATCAAGAGCTGCCACGTATACCTGATAAACATCCTGTATTGCCGATTTGTTAATTCCTGGGGCAGAAAACTAATGAAGTGCCCGTGGTTTAGACATACGTTGCAATACCGCGAAGGGTTGGCCCCTTTGCGGCAGCTTATGATGTACGGCCACACGGCCTTCACCAACGGAAGTTTCAATACCGCGAAAGGGTTGGCCCCTTTGCGGCTAGCCGTGCATGACGGCATTTTTCATGCAGATGAAATGTTTCAATACCGCGAAAGGGTTGGCCCCTTTGCGGCTGTCCCGGACGGGGGCAGTGTATCAGGTATCTCCTGAATTGTTTCAATACCGCGAAAGGGTTGGCCCCTTTGCGGCCGCGGAGCCCAGGCCACCGATGGTAAAACGTTGGGTGGGTTTCAATACCGCGAAAGGGTTGGCCCCTTTGCGGCTTTCGTCTTTGCGGTTTCGCAGACGATGAACTACCTGATGTTTCAATACCGCGAAAGGGTTGGCCCCTTTGCGGCAACTTACTACTTATCAATGGTAATGGTGCTGAGGGCATGTTTCAATACCGCGAAAGGGTTGGCCCCTTTGCGGCTTATAGTCGGACCTATATGGCCATGGGCTGTAATCTAGTTTCAATACCGCGAAAGGGTTGGCCCCTTTGCGGCGATGCCTCGGCTGCCGAAGCGTATCCGGATACCT
>CACYPY010000108.1 GCA_902776415.1 uncultured Ruminobacter sp. | reverse complement strand
CCGCACAAAAAAGGAATCCCGGGAAGAGGAAAAAAAGAAACCCCGAACCGATCCCGAAAAATCCCTGGAAAGCATCAAAAAGAATGCCGCAAAGCAGGTACTTTTGTACCGCTCCGCCAGCGAATTCCGGGATAATGAGGTAAAAGCGTATATCATGATATTCGAGGGGCCGAAATGCGTATGCTGCGAACTTCAAAAATAATGTCTCCGGCCTTGCTGCTGTTTCCGCATAAATCAAGGGGGCCGGAAGGACATTCGTTTTGGCGTTATTCAAAGAAGCAAACTCTAAAAAATGCTAATCTGTGTCCCGTTAGGGAAAAGCCCTCACCGCAAGAATCCGCCGGAATCCGGACTAACCTATATCACCATCAGGAGAACCACAATGAATGACAAGGTAACCTTCGGACATGTTGCAAGAAAGCGTTTCGGACAGAACTTTCTTCAGGATGCCACGGTAATCACCAATATAGTAAACGCCATAGACCCGCAAAAAGACGACTTCATACTGGAAATCGGCCCCGGCCTCGGTGCTCTTACCGAACCTGTGGCCGAAAAAGTCTCAAGGCTGAACTGCATTGAGCTTGACCGGGACCTGGCCGAGAGGCTCCGGCACACGCCGTTTCTGAGCGAACGGCTGAACATTATTGAAACCGATGCCCTGAAATTCGATTTTCGGAGTCTGGCCACTCCCGAAAACCCGGTACGGGTTTTCGGGAACCTGCCCTACAACATCTCCACTCCTCTCCTCATTCATCTGTTTTCCCAAAGTGACGTAATCCGCGACATGCACTTCATGCTTCAGAAAGAGGTAGTGGAAAGACTTGCCGCCGCACCGAATTCCAAGGATTACGGGCGGCTCAGTGTTATTACCCAGTTTTACTGCCGCGTGATTCCCATTATGGAGGTAAAACCCTCGGCATTCCGTCCCGCCCCCAAGGTAACCAGTGCCGTGGTTCGTCTGGTGCCGTACCGGGAAAGACCGTACAATGTCCGGAGCATCCCCGCCCTGGAAAAGGTACTGGCCGTGGCCTTCAATCAGCGGCGCAAAACCGTGCACAACAGTCTGGCGTCCCTGTTCAGTGATGCCAGTCTTGAAGCCTCTGGAATATCCCTGACTTCAAGAGCGGAAAATCTCACTCTCAGGGACTACTGCACCCTGGCGGATCTTCTGGAGGAATAATGTCCCTTAAGAGCGAACTTTTATCACAGCATCCGGAAATCTTTGAGGATCAGGATCTTCTGGCCATGGGTTTTTTCCCGGACAGCGAAATCACCGTTCTGGCCCGAAATGCCGGAAGTCTCTTTGTATGGTGCACTGACTACACGCAGTTCCGGAGCCTTATGCCCGCGGATTCCGAAATTTCTTCCGGGACAGTCTCCGGACAGGAGCTTATCTTTCAGAACGGCAGGGAGACTATTGTTTTCGGATCCGAACCCCAACCGGCGGCACAGCCCTCCAGGGCCCTCATCTTTATGAGCAAAAACAAAAAGGAAAATATTTTCTATATCCGCACCGCCTGCAATCTTCTTCCCGAAGGATCCGAGGTGTTTGTGATCGGCGGAAATGACGAAGGCGTGCGGGGAATGGAGACCATTCTTAAAAATACCGGCCCCTCCGAAAAATATGATTACGGGAGAAAATGCACGCTATTCAGACTTCTGGTTACCGAAGAAAGCCGCAATAAAGCCGGAGTCCCCACCCTTTCTCCTGCGGAATCCCCGGAGTACTACCATACAACAATCGGAAATACTGATTTAAAGGTGGCCATGATCCCTGGTGTCTTCAGCATGGACCGGGCTGATGCGGGAACCATTTTTCTTCTGGAAAACCTCAGGGATCTGAATCTCTCCAGGGTACACAGCATTCTGGACGCCGGAACCGGATCCGGAATTATTGCGGTTTTCCTTAAGAAACTGCTGCCTCACGCCCGGGTTACCGCCGTTGACGTATGTTCCTTCGCTCTTGAGGCTGCCCGGAAGACCGCCCTTCTGAATAATGCCGAAATCACTGTTATGCCCTCGGACATGCTGGAAAACACGGCCCGTTATGATCTCATCATTTCCAATCCGCCGTTTCATGTAGGAAAGCGGCAGGTATTCGGACCGGTGCTGAATCTTATCAGGGACTGTCCCGGACATCTTATGCCAGGAGGAACCTTCCTCATGGTTGCCAATGCCTTTCTGCCCTATGAAGATCACCTGTCCCGGGCATTCTGCAAAAGCGGTATCAAAAACCGCAATTCGCAGTATAAAATACTGTATGGTTTCACGAAAACGCTGTCCTGATAAGTTATAATCTTATCTAAAGAGGCAGTCAGGGAGACAGATCATGGCGGGAGTACTGGCAATGGTTCTGGCCGGCGGCGAAGGCACAAGACTGCAGCCGCTTACAGTCACCAGAAGCAAACCGGCCGTTCCGTTTGGCGGTAGCTATCGGCTAATCGATTTTGTTCTTAATAATTTTGTCAATTCCGACATTATCAGAATCTTTGTTCTGACGCAGTTCAAAAGCCAGTCCCTTTACATGCATATGAAAAAGGGCTGGACGGTAAACGGCATCCCCGGATGCTTTATCGATCCGGTTCCTGCCCAGATGCGCATGGGAAAACGCTGGTATGACGGCACCGCTGACGCCATTTATCAGAATCTCAGCTTTGTCGAAGGCAGTTCCCCGGATCAGGTATGCATCTTCGGCAGTGATCATGTATACAAGATGGATATCCGCCAGATGCTGGCCTTTCATCGAGAAAAGCGGGCCGAGCTGACCGTATCCGCCATCAGGGTTCCCATAAAGGCAGCCAGATCCTTCGGTGTCATTGAAGTGAATGCCGACGGAAAAATGATCGGCTTTGAAGAAAAACCAAAAAACCCCAAATGCATTCCCGGCGATCCGGATCACGCCCTGGTATCCATGGGAAATTATATTTTTGAAGCCGGATCCCTGTACCGGGAACTGGCAATGGACGCTGAAAGCTTTACATCCTCCCATGACTTCGGCCGTGACATTATTCCCGACATGTTCCCCAGAGTTCCGGTTTACGTCTATGACTTTCTGACCAATGTAATTGCCAATGAAACGTCTTCGGGATACTGGCGCGATGTCGGAACTCTCGATGCCTACTGGGAAGCCAACATGGATCTGGTGGCCTCTCCTCCGAAGTTCAATCTGTACAATCCCTCCTGGCCGCTCCATACCCATTATCCGCCACTGCCTCCGGCCGCCTTCCGCGACACGACGGATTATAAATGCCGCATCTCCCAGTCTCTCATTTCCGCAGGAAGCAATATCAGCGGAGGACTTGTGGAAAAAAGCGTCGTCGGCTTTAATTCCATAATCGGGGAAGGAGCCGAAATATCGGAATGCGTAATTGTCGGAGATGTAAAAATCGGTGCCGGATGCCGGATTCGCCGTGCCATCATCGACAAGCATGTGGAAATCGCCCCGGGATACGTTATCGGAGAGGATTTCGAGCGGGATCGCAATTTCTTTTCAGTATCGGACGGCGGGATTGTGGCCGTTCCCAAGGGTGCCAAAATAGGCTTCTGAGCATGAAGATATTATACCTTTCCTCCGAGGTAGTTCCCTACGCCAAAACCGGCGGGCTGGCCGATGTGGCAAAAGCACTGCCGATGGCATTAAAGCAGAAAGGGCATGAGGTCGTTATAATGATGCCCTGCTACGGCAAAATTAATGGGTGGCGTTATTTTCCGGTAGTGGCGGAACTGGTAATGCAGAACGGCATACCTCAAAACAACATCAGCTATAAAATCCGCGAAGGAAATATTGACGGCATCCGGGTATGGCTGGTTGACTACGAATATTACTTTAACCGCAACAACCTTTACGGAGAGAACAACACCGCCTATCAGGACAACGGGGAGCGCTTTGCGTTTTTTTCAGCCGCCTGTCTGGAGGCGGTGCTGGCAATGAACTACTGTCCCGACATCATCCACTGCAACGACTGGCATACCTCTCTTACACCGCTTATTCTGTCAGTAAAATATCAGAATAACGAATTCTACAAAAACACCAGAACCGTTCTCACGGTGCATAACGGATCCTTTCAGGGGATTTACGATCGCAGCCAGCTCTGGATGATCCCTGAGCTTTCGCATATTCACAACGACAGCATCGAGCACGGCTACGGCAATATAAACTACCTTAAATGCGGCGTCTTTTATGCCAACAAAATCAATGCCGTAAGTCCCAGCTATGCGGAAGAGCTTACTACCTTCCTGGGCGGGCACGGCATGGCTCAGAATTTCATCGACAGAATGTCAGACCTGTGCGGCATAGTTAACGGCTGCGATTATACCGACTGGGATCCGTCCAACGATCGGGAAATCCCTTTCCACTTTTCCGAAAACAAGATCCATAACAAAAAGCTCTGCAAATACCTCCTGCAGGAAACCACCAACCTTCCGGTAAAGGACGTTCCGGTATTCGGGATGGTTTGCCGGCTTACGGAACAGAAAGGAGTGAACCTGCTGATCCCGATTCTCAAGAATTTTCTGGAACACGAGGTACAGTTTATCCTCGTAGGAACCGGCGATCCGGCACTGGAACAAAGTCTGAAACCCTATACTGCGGAATTCCCCAAGCGCTTCGTATTCAGAAGCGTATATGACAATCATCTGGCCCATCTGGTGGAAGCCGGGGCAGATTTTTTTATCATGCCGTCCCTGTTTGAACCCTGCGGTCTCAACCAGATGTACAGTCTGGCCTACGGTACCCTGCCCATAGTCAGGGCTGTGGGGGGGCTTAAGGACACCGTCACCTGCTATGATGACGATTCCGACAATGCCACCGGCTTTGTATTTACTGAACCCGCATCATACGAGCTGCTTAACTGCCTGCGCCGGGTACTGATATTTTATCTTCAGGACAAGGCAGAATTCAGGCGTGTCAGAAAGAATGCCATGAAAATCCGTTACAGCTGGGATAAATCAGCTTCGGAATACGAAACCATGTACCGCAGCGCCCTGGATTCCCCTCAGAAGATCTGACACCTGCAGCAATTACGGACCTCCCGCATTCAAATCCCCTCCTGCTTCCTGCCATCCCCGCAAAACGTGTATAATTACCGCCGTTTGATGGCAGGAGCGCGTTATGAAGTACTTTATTAACAATCTGGAAGGCCCCCGGACTATTTCTCCCCGGGCAGCATTTGCAAGTCCTTTTCAGGCACTTACAATGATGCTGAATGTTCCGGGAATGTTCGCTGTCTCAATTTTGGCCGGGGTACTGTGTCTCCTTTCTGCTGCCATTCCCTTTCTGGCGTTTTTCATTGTTCCCATGTCTCTGAGCCTGATAATGGCCAAAACCGTATCCGCCATCTGTGATACCGATGCTGACTGGAAGGATCTTAACAAATGGGTCTATTCCAGACTGAAATTAAGGGTGTGGACATTTGCTCTCATGAGCCTGCCTCCCCTGATTGCGGTTTTCGGGAGCATCATTAATCTCATGCAGAATACCGGGACTCCTGAAGCCCGCAACGTATCCGCCATCTATTACATCCTTATCGCCATCATGTTCAGCAGTGTCTGGGGACTGGCTCTCTTTTCTGCCAATTTTCTGGCCCACCGAGAGAACAACGGTATCTCGGTATCCTGCATCCAGGCTATCTCCCTGCTGAAAAAGAATGTAATCTCTGTGATTATCCTGCTTATGAACTGGTTTATGGAACTCGCCCTGATATATTGCCTGCTGGCTTCGGCGGTTATTACAGCCCCGATGCTGTTCGGCAGTACCGGCATTCTGGCCATTAATATTTTTACCTGGGGATTCCTGTTTATAGTTTTGACATTTTTTCTGAGCCACTACCTCATTACACTCGGCATCCTCGGGTATCAGATTTTTGCACCGTCAGCAAAGGAAGACGATTCTGTGCCGCAGGAATGAATTCGGTTCAGGAAAAGTTCCTGCCAGAATGATTATTTTTGGCTCAAAGGAAATTCCTGTAGGAATGTTTCATTTTTGAGCATGCCATGACGGGAAGCGTCCATAATCTTCAGGAAGAAATACTCCACATCATGGTACCTCGGATATGGCTTCTGCACGGGGCAGTATAAGGGGTGAAGGGGAGAATCCCCTTCAGTCATTAACAGGAAGTCGCCTAAGGCGGCTTCCCTCCTCAATCAATAACTTTCGAGTTCTTTATACTTCTCCAGCCCCCGATTGATACCGGGGACCTCTCATTGCTTCAAAAGAATCCGCTCCACAGAAAATTCCAAATACATACACACCACAAATCCCGCCGAAATCTGGTAATCCCCCTCATAAATGCCAGCATCCTGAACGCAACAAGGACTGATCTCTCCTGTAGTTATTGCAACAAAAAATATCAACTTGAAATAAAACCTAAAAATTCCATATCATATTTCAACAAAACTCACTAAAATGAAATAACATGACAAAATTATTTCACATATTTCAGGAAACTCCGGAGGCAACAACAGTGGGAAATTTAAGATCCGGAACCTTCCGGTCAAATCTGTCCGGAGAGGCTGCATACAAATCGTTCATTCCCAGCCCTTTACCGCCCGTTCCTGAAATTGTGATGGATGAAAACCTCACAAAAGCCCTGATAGCGGCTAATAGCCGGCTCGCAGTTTTAGAAGAGTTAACCTCAAAAATTCCTGACATGGCCCTGTTTGTCTCCATGTATGTCAGAAAGGAAGCCCTGATGTCCTCCCAAATCGAAGGAACGCAGGCCACCCTGGAGGATGTGCTTGATCCCATGGACAGCAGCAACGCCAACAAAAATGTCGCCGAAGTGATTAATTACATCCGGGCCACGGAATATGCCATAAACAGGCTGCAAACCCTTCCCTTATGTACCCGTCTGATTAAAGAAACTCATGCTGTTCTGATGAATGGTGTCCGTGGACAGGAGAGAAATCCCGGTGAATTCCGGCATTCGCAAAACTGGATCGGCAGTCAGGGATCGACAATCAAAAATGCTAGGTACATTCCGCCCTGTCCTGATGACATGGTAACAGCTCTGTCTGATCTTGAAAAATACATAAACAATGACAATGACGGCTATGACAGTCTTATCAAAGCCGCATTGATCCACTACCAGTTTGAAACGATCCACCCCTTTCTTGACGGAAACGGACGAATCGGACGACTCCTGATAACCCTTTATCTTATTGAAGCCAAAGTGATCTCATCACCTGCACTGTACATTTCATATTTTCTGAAAAGAAACCGCATTGAATATTATGACAGACTGACCGAAGTCCGAAACAAGGGGAATTACGAACAATGGATTCTCTTTTTTCTGACAGCCGTACGGGAATGTGCCGATGATGCCATTGCAACAGTTTACGCACTGTCAGCTCTTCACGAAAAGAATGTCTGCCTGATAAACACCTTGGGAAAATCCCGGACAAACGCCAGAATGCTTTTTGATTATCTCGAAACCAGCCCGATTATAGATATCAGCCAAACATCTAAGTCTCTGGGATTGTCCTTTAACACCGTCTCGGCGGCTGTAAAAAAACTGATCAATTCCGGAATTCTTGTTCAAACCGAAAACAGAAATCGAAACAGAACCTTTGCCTACTCGCAATACATCGATATTCTGAGAAACGGAACCGAGTAATAATCCCCCCGGACACTGCCCAAAAGTCTCCGGCTAAAACCATATCATACCCCATACACGTGCCGTAGTTGCCTGAATACGTCTTCTTTGGTTCTGCCCAAAATTCCTAGCTGAACCAAATCGACTTCCTCAGTGACTATCCTTCTGAAGAATTCCCGCATATCCTTTTCAATCATAACTGGTAGATTCTGAAATACCTTCTGTTCCTGAGTCAGCAATTCAGTCAATCTGAAAATATCATTCTTATGCTTTCGGATATTCTTACTATCCACCTGTTCACCGGCGGCCTTTCTGTCCGAAAGGTCAATCCACGCTTTTGCCTTAAAGGGAATCAGGTAAAGAGTATCCAAAACGGTTACACCAGAAATCCTGATTCGACCGGTCTTTAAAAAATCATAGTAATCGTCATTGAGCAGGATTGCAGAAAGACTGGAAATATCATCATCCATCGGAAGCGGTGTCAGTACAGCATGATCAGGAAGCACAACAACGTCAGGTTTTTTGCTGAACAGCTCTATCATCGCCGGATAATCACGAGATTTCGGATTAGAAAAGCGATAAAACTCCATCTGTCCTGAACTCCGGTTTCGATGTTCGTATCCTGCTGCAACAACATAATCCCAAAACCTCGTGGCAAATTGCTTATCAAGCACCTCAACTATTAATACGAGATCAATGTCCTTTGTAGCTCGAAAATCCAGCCCATTTTCTGACATCAGCAGGTAGCAGGCAGTACCTCCAATAATCGCATACTGATCACCGCACCCCTGAAACCATTCTCTAAAACCTTCAAATCCTCTCAGCACTTAATTTCCCTCCAAACTTCATCCAGCATCTGCTCTACAGCTTCCTGTACCCGTTCATCCTTTTCATTGCTTAAGGAAAGAGCAAGTGAAAGCCGATCCACACAATCGCCGGAGGACAGTCTTTTCGGGTCATAACACCACAACTCCAAAGCACACTGGTCATCGGAGTTTTGCAGTTTCATCGATACAAATGCACCCAACGAAGCTATGCTGTCAGTTGCAAAACATTCAACATGAGAAGGATTGATCATTGAATACTCTGACAGTGCGGAATAGCCACTTAAAAGGAATGTTTCTTTCCCTTGTATCTCCGATTTTGAAACGTAAACCGTCCTTTTGACAGGGCTTTTCATAAGGGCTTTAGCTGAACTAAAAAGCTCCCTAGGGGATTTTTCAGAAAAAATTATCTTGTGTACCCCAATCTTTTCCGTCCTGACAAGATTCATCTCTTTCAGCTGTCTTGAAGCCCTGGACATTGACATAGGAGTAAAACCAAGTTCCCTGGCTGCTTCGCTTACCTGAAAATTCCGACAACCGTGATAAATACAATACAGAAGCAATAACTGGGCAGACGGCAACATTTCCGTCAATGACTGACTGGCACCTTCACCGGATTCCTGCAAATAAACAGCCATAAACGGAAGATAAATCTGCCTTCCTGTTACTATAAACGGAATATGTTCTCTGAGAAGATATGCTTTCTGACGGGATGTCAGACGCTCAGGAACAAGAACTGCCGGTTTATTCGCAGTCTTCCTGATTATTTCCAAGTGCTTTTTTACCAAATTTACAGGAAGCATCTCAGTATTAGGATAAACGAATATTACCGGCCTTCCATCGAGCGCAACCGACTGTAATCTGTAATTCGAGCGGATATGGTTCGGTTGTTCGAAACCTGAATGGCCATCCAAAAACTCTGTACGAATTCCCAATACCTGATAAAGATAGTCCACATTGCCCCCATATCTTAACTTCAAATTGCATTATAACTTTATCAAAGTTATGATGCATTACGAAGTTACGAATCCGAAAAAGCCTGAAAAAGGGCTGTCCGGCGTGTGCCAACGCTGAGAACCTATATCATGCTGTCCCTGAAGTGTGTTTAATCTGCCGCTCCGGACTCGGCAATTTTGTCGGATTCCTGGCTTCTAAGAGCTTTTTTTGCCCTCTTGGCTGCAAAATCCGGCTTGCCCTTGTTTTTCTTATCTCTCAGGCGATCCTTGGTATGGGGCTTTCTTTCAGGCTTTTCACCGGATATGCCGCCTTTCGCTCCTGCCTTCTTTCCGGGATTTCCGTCGTCCCGGGATTTTCTCTTCTTTTTGGAAAATTCCGGAGTCTTGTTCCTGGGACGAAGACCTTCTATCACCCTGGTATCCTGACTTTCTCCGGTATAGCGCTGCACCTTTTCGAGCATCGGAACGTCATGAGCCTCCACCAGATTAATGGCCGTTCCCTTCCTTCCGGCTCTGGCCGTGCGACCGATGCGGTGCACATAAACATCGGCTGTTCTCGGGAGATCGAAATTGATAACATGGGTAATATCGGTAATGTCAATACCTCTGGCCGCCACATCTGTGGCAATAAGAATTCTGACCGTGCTGTCGGCAAATCTCCTCAACCCCTCCAGACGTTTTTCCTGATCCATCTCACCCCTGAGGTATGAAAAACTGAACCCGTCTCTGTCGAGTCTTGATACCAGATTCTGCAGCCCTTCCCTTGTTTTGACAAACACCAGGGCCTTTTCCACGGACTTGTCCCGAAGCAACGCTTCAAGAAGCTGTATCTTGTGCTCCAGTGAGTCTGCATGGTAGTTGTACTGATTAATTTTCTTGTGCTCGGACCTGGGGGAATCCACATGAAATTCCACAGGTTCCTTCAGTACCGTGTTGGCAAATTTTGTCAGAATCCCCCCTTCCAGGGTAGCCGAAAATAGAAAGGTCTGATCCCGGCGGTAGGCGGCCCGGGAAATTTCCCGCACATTGTCAATAAACCCCATGTCCAGCATTCTGTCAGCTTCATCCAGAACCAGAATCTCCACTGCCCGAATATCAAACATCTCCTTCCTGAGATACTCGATAAGACGTCCCGGGGTCGCAATCACGATATCGGTTTTTCCGGTAAGAACCGGAAGCTGTTCCTCGTGATCCACCCCGCCTATCAGGGTTCCTGCCGAAAGACCCGGCATATACTTTCCAAGAAGCCGGGCCTGTTCCGCAACCTGAAGGGCCAGCTCTCTTGTCGGCACCAGAACCAGCACTCTGGCCAGTCCCAGTTTTTTTGACGGAAAATCAATAAGATGCTGCAGCGCCGGGAGAATATATGCGGCGGTCTTTCCGGTGCCGGTGGGGGATTCCGCCAGAATATCGCGGCCGTCCAGCGCTTCCGGAATCACGGATTCCTGTACCTTTGTCGGCTTTTTATACTCCAGATCCGCCACCGCTCTGAGAAGTTTTTCATCAAGTTCGAATTCACAAAATTCCATAAAAAGCCTGTCCTGTACAAAACAAAAAAACTGTAAAAAATGAGTGGCAGAATTGCCGCACGAAGCCCCCAGCGGGCTGTATCAGCATTCTCCGGAAAAGATTTCCTTTTGGGACTTCCCGGCAATAATATCGAGATATTTCAGATGCAGCCTCTTGATGACGGGCTCCAGATCTTCGGGCCTGGGCATATTTGAGCGGATAATATCATTGCTTTTCAGAATTCTTTCATCCTGAGGCATCTGCTTTTCAACAATGCTTTCTGCAATTTTCCGGGAACAGCCGTCCCGCTCCATGGTGCGCTGTATCTGAGTTTCGGTATCGGAAATCATGCACAGAATCCGGTTGACAAGAGAATCCAGACCGTATTCAAAAAGAAGCGGAGCCTCCACAACCGTATAGACTCCGTCGGCTTCGGAAATCTGCTTCTTGATTTCCGACATGATAAGGGGATACATGATTTTGTTCAGCCGATCCAGACTCTCCGCATCGCTGAACACCAGATGTCTCAGGGATCTTCTGTCAAGAGTGCAGCCTTCCCCGTTCTCGGTTACGGATTTCCCGAAGGCAGCAACGATTTCGGATATTCCGCGAGTTCCGGGAGCCACTACCATTCTGGCCACTGTATCCGCATTGATGACAGTACAGCCGTAGCTCCTGAAAAAATTACTTACGGTGGACTTCCCGGTTCCAATACCGCCGGTCAACCCCAAAATCCACTTTTTACTACCATTCATAAACAAGCTTACCGGAGACACGCTGCTATTCCAGTCCCTGGGCCGAATCCGGAAAATCCTTCCGGTGCCAGGCAATGACGAGCTCCACGATTTCCCTGAGTTCAGGATCCTCCGGGATCACATTTCTGAGCAGATAACGAACCAGATCCAAATCCGAGCACATGAGCAACTTCTCGTAAAGAGCCACCGTTGCGTCAGGGAGCACCGGAATATGCCGGTTAACAAAAGGTTCCAGCATCAGATCAATTTCCTTCATCCCTCTTCTGGACTGCCATCTCAGGGAATCAAGCCTGCCCGCCGTTATCATAAACAATCGCGCCTCTCAAATAATGTAACTGCTGCCATTTGAATGTTCGGTCAATTCAAAAGCCGGTTTTCATCAGAACAGACTCTGTCAGCTCAGACTGCAATCTCGGCCTTTATCGGAGGCCAGGGATCATACCCCTCCAGAATAAAGTCCTCGTACTGATAATCAAAAACTGACTCCGGCTTTCTCGCCAGACGCAGAACCGGCAGCTTTCTGGGAGTTCTGGAAAGCTGGAGTCTGACCTGTTCAAAATGATTAAGATAAATGTGAACGTCGCCTCCGGTCCAGACAAACTCACCCGGCACCAGATCGCACTGTGCGGCAATCATAGAAACAAGAAGAGAATAGCTGGCGATATTAAACGGAAGTCCCAGAAAAGTGTCGCAGCTTCTCTGATAAAGCTGACAGCTCAGTCTGCCCTCGGAAACATAGAACTGGAACAGCGCATGACAGGGGGGCAGTTTCATTTCAGGGATGTCGGCGGGATTCCAGGCACTGACAATAAGTCTTCTGCTGTCAGGATTGCGCCTGATCTCGGCAATCACATTGGAAATCTGATCAATATGCCCGCCGTGATGATCGGGCCAGGATCGCCACTGATAACCGTACACCGGCCCCAGATTTCCCTCGGCGTCGGCCCATTCGTCCCAGATGGTCACCTTGTGATCATGAAGATACCGGATATTGGTATCTCCCTTCAAAAACCACAAAAGCTCATAAAAAATCGACCTGGTGTGACACTTCTTGGTAGTAACCAGCGGAAACCCCTGACTGAGATCAAACCGCATCTGATACCCGAACACCGATTTGGTGCCGACTCCGGTACGATCATGACGCACGGTTCCGTTATCCATTATGTGCTTCAGAAGATCCAGATACTGCTTCATAAAATTCCTCCGGGCTAATGCCGCTAATTATAACCCAGCCGGGGCAAATTATCTCACGGCAGAAATGGTATCAGACATTGTTAGATCTCCGGCGTCCCCGGCCATAGTCAGCAAGACTCCGGCTTTTGGAGGAATGGGAATCCGCAAGCTCCGGAAAAAGAATCGCCTGTGAAAACTCCTTCAGGATCTTCCGATAGACATCCTTTTTAAAAGACACCACCTGTCTTATGGGATACCAGAGAGAAACCCAGCGCCAGTCATCGAATTCCGCCGGAACCGAGGATTTATGAAAAGCAATTTTTCTGTCCGCCCCGTCATTGATTTTCAGAAGAAACCATTTCTGCCGCTGTCCGACGCATACCGGTTTTTCGTCCCAGTGAACCATTCTGCTGGGAAGATTGTATTTAAGCCAGGATCTGGATGACTGAATGTAGGTAACGTCATTCCTGGTGAGTCCCAGTTCCTCGCGAAGCTCACGGTACATGGCGCCTTCGGGGTTTTCCCCGTGCTTAATGCCTCCCTGGGGAAACTGCCAGGAATTCTGACCAATGCGTCTGGCCCAAAGAACCTGCGCCGAGCTGTTGAATATTACTATCCCGACATTCTGGCGGTAACCGTCGCCATCTATCAGCTGATATTCCATAATTCCTCTAAAAAATGCACTCCGGGTTCATCCGCAATCAGCGTCTTAAGACCAATGAAACCATGGGCGGCGACTGTACAACAAAATTCAGAATGCCTGATTAGCCTGCCATAGGCTCCGGCAGCGCTGTCCCTTTCTGATTATTGTTCAGGACGTGCACGGTATTTTCAGGCTGCTGTATCCATGATAGCACACAAAAAGGACATCAGTGATTATCTCCCGCCCGGGACGGGACTGCCATGACTGCTTGCTGAAAAATCCCAGGACCGTTTCCTTATCCTGAATGGTGCCTGCACATAAAACCACGCCCCGAACCAGCTCATTTGCTCATCGTACGGGAATTCCGACAGAGTACCGGAACAACCACGGCCATCGTACTCTAAAAACGTTTTCATAACAAATATCAATGCGGCAAATGAAAAGATAACGTTTTCGGTCACTTTTATTTTTAATATTTTTATTATGATCACAATTGGTAACGACCTGTATCTTCTGCACAGGTCCGTAAACGATACTTTTAAGCATTCCCTGTTATCAATAATGTGATACAATCATCACAAGTTCGGTGCTCGGAATCAGCGATTCATTAAATTCAAAAATACTATAAGAAATCCGAACAGACTCGTTTAACTAAAAGGAGAACACGAAAAATGAGTACAACTGTTAAGTTTCCTGCCAAGTCTGCCAAGGCCAAGGTTGTTAAAATCACCTTCGAAGTTGCGCAGGACGCTGCTCAGGATGCTGCCAAGATTGAGCTTCTCTGCGATTTTAACGGCTGGGATCCGGTAGCTCTCAAAAAGTCCACCGCCAAAAAAACTGCCGGCAGCTTCTCTGCCACCATTGAAATCCCTGTTGCCGAAATCAAGGATTCCTATCAGTACAGATTCCATTATGTAATGGCCGACGGTTCCGAAAAGTACGATAACGACTGGAATGCTGACGAGTACTGCGCAAATCCTTTCGGCGGCGAAAACTCTGTTGTTGTCGTAAAGGAAGACAAGTAACAGGGGCTGGCCCGGATTACGTTACCGGGAAGGGAGGGAGACCTCCCTTTTTTTGCGCATTCAGAAAATTCTCTGATAACCCCGGCTGCGGTACGGTTCACAAACACCACCCATGTGGCAAGCTGAGTCCGGCTCATTTCTTTCAAATGTCCGCAACCTCCTCCAATACCCGGAAATCGGCCAGATTCCTGTCTTCCGGGGATATCACCATTGCCGCCCGGATGAGCCTGAGATTCTGGACGGTTTCGCCGTAATGACGGGATTTAAGCTGATCCAAAGCATCCTTCATGGCGGT
>CACYPY010000107.1 GCA_902776415.1 uncultured Ruminobacter sp. | reverse complement strand
CCGTCAGAATGACCGTAAAGAGCAGAAGCAGGATCAGCGTTCCCCAGGCGATCCTCCGGAAGTGGCGGTGCCGGGCTTTCAGTTTGCGCAGCTGCGCCGGGTTCTCATACGGTTCCGTCACCCGGGTGTTTTCGAGCAGGAAAAGCACCGCCAGCAGAGCCGCCAGGCCCGCGCAGATCCAGATAAAGATCATGGCGTTTGTCGCCGTCCACATGCTGAAGGATCCGATCCGGCCGTATTCGGCCTCCGTATACCGGACCGGCCAGACTGTCCTCCGATTCTTTTTCGGAATCAGGCTCTTCTGACAGCAGCTCCGGCTCCTGATCAACGGTCCCGTCAGCCAGCATCTGGACATCGAGTTCTGCGGCAGAGATTCTGTTGTCCCCCGGGAATCACCCGGGTACCTGTCCTGGCTACGCCGGGTTCTGTGACGCTCCGGGGACAACTTCATTCACGTTCAGAATCACCTCGTTTCCGAGTCTGGCAGTGGAAGCTCCGGATCGAAACTGCACCCCGGCGGCATTAACCTCGGAAACATAGTCCTGAATGGCGTTTTCCAGGCTGACAGTAATGAGTTCCAGCTCGGCCATGGCGGTTCTGTCATTACTGTTCATAGCGTCTCCGGTAATTTTGCCCAGGTTTTCCAGAAGCATGCGGATACCGCCGTTATCTTTGCCTGAGACATTAGCAGACAGCCGTGCGGCGTAGTCCGGGAACCCCCTCTCCCGCAGCTGCTTCTGGGCTCTCTCCATGGCGGTCTTCACTGAAGCCGGGAAATCCTCCTTGCGGTTTCCTTCTCCGGGGCCATGTCTGGTAATTGATGTCACGAGAGACATGCAATGCAGGAAGGACTCGGACTTGTCTCCGGACCGTTCCTTGCGAACCTGCATTCCGGAAACCCGGGAATCCTCCACCTCCTTGTCGGAGATGGTGCTGTTGTAAATGCCATGGGTCTCGCATTTGAGGTACAGTCTCCGGGGTTCGTTTTCTGTAGCCGGCACCGTGAAATAATGGAAGGTTCTCATGCCGCCCAGAAGACCTCCCATGCTCCGGGGAATGTCAATCCCCCGCGGCATATTAAGATGTCCGTCTACCTGCTGATGGTGGTAGGCTCTGGCATGGGTGGACGTGCGCAGGTAGACCTCCTGGCACTTGTCGAGCCACTGGTAGATGCGTCCGTCAGGATCCTCCACCGAGAAGGATCCGCGTTCATTGTACTCGCCCTTTTCCACGGTGGCTGCATGAAATGCCAGGGTAACGCAGGCGGCGTTACGGAGACTTGTTTCGTAACGGTGTCCCTGTCCGCTATAAACTGCCTTCAGGATTTCCTGCCCCCTGCCTATTCTGGCGGCAAGAATATTTCTGAGCTCGGCAATGCTCCGGGGCCGGTCAGCAGGCGGGGTGTCCATGATCATGTCGGTATAATGCTCCTTCCGGAACCGGTAGGTTTTGCCGTTAACAGCCACCTCCAGATTATCAGGAATATTGAAACCGAGAGTGTTACTGGCGGTCTCTCTGGCCTGGTTCACTTCGGTTCTGGCGACCTCCGCTTTCCGGTTGAAGACCCGCCCCTCTTCGAGACCGGTGCCGCCGGTGGTCCGGGCCATGAATTCATCCGGATGGGTGATTTTGGAGACGTTCTTTTCTGAAAACTTCTCCATAATCCGGGCGGCGCCGGCTTTGGGTATGGTGAGCCGGGCACAGCCTTCGGCGTCTATTTCCAGGGCGGCGCCGGCGGCCTGAGCCACAATGGTGAGATATTTCCGCCCATCTTCGGAAAGAGGTCTGTCGCAGTGATAGACGATGCTGTCCCCTTCTAAGTGGGCTCTCCAGGGGACTCTGGTTTCCTGAATGACAGAAAGGTGCTCCAGGGGCGTTTCCCCGTGAGGGCTTATCCAGGTGGTAGGCGAAGTCAGCTTCTCCAGATTCTCAATGGTTTCAATGGCCAGCTCCTGAATCCCGGGGCCGTCCGGAACGAGATCATCATAGAGCCTGAGCTGGTTTTCAGATACGCTGAGCACCTTGTCCAGGTTATCCCGGAATTCCTTTTGCTTTACATCAATTTCACTGATAATTTCCTTCCGGAGGGCCTTTTCTTCAGCGCTAATGCCCTTTTCATCAGGATCAAAGGCCTTCCGGTAATCTTCAAACAGTTTTTCCGCCCGCAGGCTCTGTTTCATATCACGGAGCTCCAGAACCCCCTGGAATTTGGCAAAGCGGGTATCGTCATCAAATACTGAAAAGTTTTTAAACCGGGGTTTTGTGGAATAGCCATAGGTATCACGGAAGGATAAATTGTCGTCTACGGTGAGATGCCGGCCGTTCCCCTCCAGGGAGTGTCCGGGATCAATGGCAAAGAACTTGCCGTCTGCGAAGCCCTTGTTCTGCCCCCGGGAGCCGATGCCGTCGCGGTCGGCACTGACAAGGAAGAAGGCCTTGTACTTGCCGATCTTTTCGGCAGTTTTGCCTGGCGGCGGAACTATCTGGCCGTCCTTCAGGAAGCCGTTTTCCAGATCCTGGTAGCCCTGGGCGAATTTGGCCTCCAGCATGATCTTGGGGTGCCCGTCAGAATACTGCCCTCTCACAATCCTGAGCTCCTGGGTCGGAACGCCGGAGAGCCGGGAAAGGTCATTTGCCAGAGCTTCTGTAACCGCCCCCACGGAAGACTTGTTCGCGGTGGTGGCGGTCTGCAGGCGGTACAGCTGGCCAAATTTGCGGTTGGTGATAATGCGCTCGGGACGCATGAATTTGCCGGCCGAGGCCTGGCTCTTATTAATGATCCGGACGTTTTCGTTGTAGTCCAGCTTGACAATGTGCCGGTCTGAAAAATGCCGGAACATGGGAGACTTGTCATAATCAGGGTCTTCAGGCCTGACAGACAGCACGGCATCCCGGATCTGGGCAAACAGCTCTTTCTTGATGCTGTCGAGGGGGATGTTCTGCCACTGTCCGGGGTCGCAATCCGGGAATTTCTGGCAGAATTCCCGGTAAAGGCGGCTTTCGGGATTTTTCATTTCGCGTTCGATCATGAATTCAGCAACGGCGGAAATGCATGCCGGATGCGCCCGGCCGAATTTCATGATCTGTTCCCTCAGAGGGAGCTTCGCGCATTCACTGGCGGTAACGGGATACTTCTTCTTAAGATCATCCAGAATCTCGCGGCTTTCCGGGGAGTCGTAATCCTGCATGAGTCCCCGGGTATCGTTCTGGGACCAGTCGTTGGTATAAATAAATCCGGGTTCCACACCGTTGGTTTTAAGCTTAACCAGGAGAGTGGGATTATCGGAGGAACGATTAATGCGTTCCCCTACGCCGATAGTTCCGTTTTTGATCCGGTCCTCGACAGAGGTGGACCTGCCGTCAAAAATCAGGCTGAGATTTTTAAGTCCCACCGGGGTGCGGCTTCCGGCTTCGTGCTCCGTATCGGTACGTCCCGTCAGATCCTGGGTAACTATATCCTTCTTTCCGGTGAGAGAATTACTGTGAGATTCCCGGACGCTTTCCAGGGAATCCCTGATAATGTTCTGGGCGATTTTTCCGATATCCGCGTTGTTGCTGATCCGGGAGCCGAGGTTTTTGCTGGCGTCAATTTTCTTTTTGACAGCCAGCCGTACCTCTGACTGGACATCTTCCGGCAGCTCCATCATTTTTGGGTCCGTGTCCATCTGGCGGTTGATTTCGCTTTTAAGCCGGTTTTCCTTGATTTTGTTAAGGTTGGACAGGGTGTCTCTGATATCGCAGACTCTCAGGGATTTGTGGAGCTGGCTTCTGGCACCGAGAATGGTATCAAAGGCATGTTCTCCGAAGACGCCGTATTTTCTGGAAAGAGCATCGCGAAAAGCCTGCATGGTCTGATCGTTTTTGACTGCACCCTGAGAGATAATAAATCTGCCCAGTTTGGCATCGCTGCCCTGTTCGTTGACAACAACGTCACGAAACCCGAGAGACCATGAATTTGCAATATTCTCAAATCTGTTGATGATATCGGTCATTTTGCAGCTCCTGTTTTCGGGGGGACGGGGCTAAGGGTAGATGGTCCGCAGGTGGTGCTGGATCATATCCAGATCAGGCTCGGAATCCGGGGACAGCAGATCCTGAATTCGTTCGGCCCACAGACCGCAGAGCTGGAGAATCTTTTCAAGAGCGGCTACGAATTCCTCAGGATCCCTTTCAACTTCATTGCCGTCGAAAAAGTAGCTGTAAACCACCATTTCACTGGTATCCTCTATGCTGAAATAGCCGCCGGCTGTTTCCTTCCCGAAAAGGCTTCCGGTCAGGAGTTCCCGGTACACCTTTTTCGGAGCGTCTTCGGGAAGCTGGCAGATTTCAACAAAGCAGAGAACGGAATTATTGTGAGCTACGTACTGAAGATTGACATTAAAGGCATCGTCTATGCGCACTGAAACAAGACCGGTTTCATCAGGAATGAAAGCCTCAATGCCGGTGTCCTTTCGCAGCCCGGCAATAAAGTTCCTGTAATCGTCTAAAGTCTTCATGCTGTATTCCTTCAAGAAAAAATCTCAGAACCGTACCGGGAAAAGTCTGGTGAGGAGCATCATTTCAGCTCTGGCGATTCGGAGGCGCAGTGTCTGGACAAGAGGATAACGGGCCTTAGTGGGATAACGTTTTTTCTGTTATGAGGTTACAGCCGATTTCCGGTAAGGCATCAATCTCAGGTTATCATATTACGGGGGTGGCAGGAAGTGACTCCAGTCACGGAAGCCGTGAATAGCCGATAAATGCTGCAATTATGATGCGGTACCAGCTCAAAATAATGGTATTTTCTGAAGGGATTTCATGACGGACAGCGATAGTTATGAGCGGAGGATTCTCCCGAAAGATACTTAAAAAAGCTTCGGTTTTTAATGCCGAAGCTTTTCATGGGAGCGCGGCTGACAGTGGCTCAGCTTATAGGGCCGGGGCTTTCAGAGATCTGCTACAGGGCATCCTTCAGGATGGCGATAATATCCTCGCGTCCCAGAGGCTTCAGGGCGTATTTAAAGTCCCCAAACCAGTGGGCGATAATGTGATCCGCCATTTCTCCGAAATGCTCGTCGGAATCAATGCCCGCTTCTCTCAGGGTTCCCGGAAGACCGATGCTCTTAAAGAAGGCGGCGGTTTTCCGGATCGCCTCCTCGGCATTGGACATGACGTCATTATTCGGATCCAGACCGAACACTCTCACGCCGTACTGGGCGAAACGCGGTGCGGTTTCCTCGTTTAGGCTGTACCGCATCAGGGGCGGAGTCAGAATGGCCAGACCGGCGCCATGGGTGATGTCATAGAAGGCGGAAACCTCATGCTCGATGCCGTGACAGACCCAGGGCGAAGGAGTGCGTCCCAGAGCCGGAAGTCCGCAGCAGCCAAAGGAGCTGACCATCATGAGCTGAGCTCTGGCGTCATAATCATCAGGCTTTTCCAGAACCTTCGGGGTGCATTCGATTACGGTCTTCAGCATGGCCTCGCAGATACCGTCCGTAAAGATGTTGCCGTCCTTTACCAGATAGGATTCGAAGACATGGGACATGATGTCGGCGGATCCTGCGGCGGTCTGCCAGGCATTAACCGTAAAAGTGTACTCCGGATCCATGATGGAAACCTCGGGGAAGATCTCTCCCATAAGAGCGTTCTTTTCATGAGTGGCCGGATTGGTAATAACGCCGGAGCCGTCGTATTCGGAACCGGTGGCGGACAAAGTCAGCACGGCAAAGAACGGAATATGTCCTTTGATAAGAGAGGCATCCATTACGAGGTCCCAGGGGTCTCCGTCATAGCAGGCTCCCGCGGCGATGTTTTTGGTGCAGTCAATAACGCTGCCGCCACCGGCCGCCACGATAAAGTCGATCTTTTCCTTTCTGACCAGCTCCACGCCCTTTCTTACCGAATCAATGCGGGGATTGGGTTCGATTCCTGAAAGCTCAAATACCTCGAAATCCTGAAGGATCTCCTTCAGTCTGTCATAAAGTCCAAGTCTCTTAATGCTGCCGCCCCCGTAGGTCAGGAGCACCTTCCTGCCCCGTCCGGAAACATATTTGGAGAGTTCTCCGATTCGCCCCTTCCCGAACACGAGCCGTGTCGGAGCGTAGTAATCATAATTATGCATGGCAGTTATATCCCCTGTGTTTGCATTTCAATAATAAAAAGAATGCCCGGATTCCCGGTACTTCCCTCTGATTTGTCCTCTCGGATTATTTTCTGATGATGTCCTGAACCTCGCCGATAAAAATGAAGTGCGGTTCATTGGAACTGTAAAACGCCTCCCGGATTTCCTCGGGAACGGCATTGATATTGAACTTCGAGGCGTAAAGTTTCCGGCAGACAAAAGTCAGATCGGCCTCCGCGTACACAATGCCCCGGGAACTGTCCTGAATGTGAAGTCCGGTTTCGGCAAGCTTGTCGGTGTCCCGGCCGGATTTTCTTCCGAAAACGTTATGGATTTTGCGGAGGGAATCCGGGAAAAAGGAAATGGTGAAGGCCTCGGAATTCTCCAGAAAATCAAAGGTAAAGCGGTCAGGTCTGACATACACGGTGGCTACAGGTTTCCCGCGGGGAGGAAGTCCCCAAAGCGTACCCAGGGATCCCCAGCTTATGGTCATGCCGTTAAAGTGATCCCCGCTCCCTGCCGTGAGCACTGCCCAGCGGTCATCGAACAGACTGAAAATATCGGTATTGAATTTTTTGATTTCACTGAGATCCATGGGTTTTATCCTTGTGTCCTGACACTGAAAAAAGGAGGTAAGGCAGGAGATCCTGAGGACAGAACTGCCCTGACATGAGATTGTAAGTGGGAATTCGGATGTTCAGTATGCAAAAACTGCGGATTTTGAGATCAGAAAGGACTTTTGGCGGGAGTTCTGTTCTGATGACGGGGATTGTATACGTGACTTCGGGAAACAGTACCGGAAAATATGTCGCGAAGGAAAAGTCACGGCAACGATGACGGAGGGCACTTTGATGCAGGTTTTCAGGAGAAACAAAAAAGGGGAAGCCCGAGCCTCCCCTGAATCAGCTTTAAGGTATCAGAATTCCACCTTCGGCACGGCCTTCTTGGATTCATCGGCCTTGAAGAATACTGCGGGTTCATAGCCGAACTGGCTGGCGAACATGGACCCGGGGAAGCCCTTGATGCAGGCATTGTACTTCTTTACCCGCGAATTATACTGATCCCTGGCATATGAAATGCGGTTCTCGGTGCCGGCAAGCTCGTCCATAAGTCCTATATAGACCTTGTCAGATTTCAGATCCGGATAGTTTTCGGAAATGGCCAGAAGCCGGCCCAGCGCTCCCGATAGAGCCTCGTTGGCCTGAGCCTTCTCATCAATGCTTTTGGCACTCAGAAGAGCCTTTCTGGCTTCGGTAACCTCGCTGAAGATGCCGCTTTCGTGAGCGGCAAAGCCCTTGACGGTGTTAACCAGGTTGGGAATAAGGTCCGCCCTTCTTTCCAGGGAGGAGTCAATATTGGCCATCCCCTCCTCCACTTCGGTACTGAGCTGCACCATTGTATTGTATTGCGATACTCCCAGGCCGAATATGAGAATCAGAACAACAATCAGCCCCGCAAAAAATTTCCCCATGAGTAAGGTTCTCCTCTAAAGAATGGCTCCCGGAGGCCTCCAAATCAACGGAAGCCCGTCCTTGTTATCATATGTCCGGAAGATTGGTGTCAGTCTTTCGGATGCAGATTCTGAACAGCTCCATATTTTAGGTGGAAATCGTTATGGTGTCACTATTCTTTCCGGGCATTTTTAAGCTCCCCCGAGATTTCCGGAAATGACATCTTGCACAGTTATGTGACACCATTCACAAACAGAAAACAAAAAGCCTTTTTACAGGAAGTTTTCGGTAAATTCTCGAAAATTTCGTCCGCTATAAGTTTACCAATAATTATAAAAAGCCCTTAGTGGCACACGGGTAAAGCTCCGCGAATATTTTTGAGAGGAAACTAAAATGGCACTGTATGTAAACACCAATGCCTCGTCGCTGAATGCCCAGCGCATGATGGCAAACTCCACAAACTCCCTTGACACCTCCTACAAGCGTCTTGCTTCCGGCCTCCGGATCAACAGCGCCAAGGATGACGCCGCCGGCCTTCAAATCTCCGACCGTCTCACCTCCCAGATCAACGGCCTTAATCAGGGCAACCGCAACGCCCAGGACGGTATCTCCATGGCTCAGACCGCTGAAGGCGCCATGGACGAAATGACCACCATGTATCAGCGCATCCGCACCCTGGCCCTCCAGTCCGCCAACGGCACCAACAGTTCAGCTGACCGCACTGCTCTCCAGGAGGAGGTAACCTCCCTCTGCTCCGAAATTGACAGAATCAGCGCCCAGACCACCTTCGGCGGCGTCAAGATTCTTGATGGCACGACCACAACGACTGTTGATTTTCAGGTAGGTGCCGATGCCAATCAGAAGATCTCCCTGGACCTTACCAACGGAGCCGATAGCGGGAAAAGCTGGTCAGTCAATGATGTGGCAGGTGCGGTAAGCGTATCTGCAGGGCTTAGGGATGGTGCCGAAACCGGCAGCAAGGCCTTTGACATCACCGATGCCGACAAGGCCCAGCTGGTTATCGGGAACATTGACAAGTTCATCGCCAAGGTTGACTCCAAGAGAGCCGAACTCGGCGCCACTCAGAACCGCCTCGAGTCCACCATCCGGAACCAGAGCAACGTTTCCGAAAACGTCAGTGCCGCCAGAAGCCGGATCCGCGATACCGACTTCGCCTCCGAGACTGCGGCCATGACCCAGCAGAACATTATCCAGCAGGCCTCCCAGTCCATTCTGAGCCAGGCC
>CACYPY010000106.1 GCA_902776415.1 uncultured Ruminobacter sp. | reverse complement strand
AGAATCATCCGACGCTTTCCCGTCCCGCAAGATATAAAAGAGCCATGAAAGTCTATGAGGACCTTTGCAAAAAGCGCGACGCCAAAGGGTGCCAGGAGTTTCACAGAATCAGAAAGCTGGTACAGTAACCAGCGGGCAATTTGTACCGGAGCCTCCCGGACACCGCTGCATAATCAGCCTTGCCTTCTGCGGCGATAATCACTTCCCCGGAAATTCGGGCGTGATATTGAACAAAAACCTTTATCAGGGCCCGAAAATTTAAAACCGGCACCTCCGCGCCGGTTCTGTCTCTTCAGGTCCTTCCGGACTTCCGTTTAGGAGAATATCCCGGTTGAGAGGTAGTGTTCTCCGGTATCCGGAATAATGGCCACGATATTCTTTCCGGCATATTCCGGCCTTTTCGCAAGCTCCAGGGCACCCGCAATGCTGGCACCGCCGGAAATCCCTGCCAAAATCGCTTCAGTGCGATTGAGTTCCTGTGTCTCCCGGATTGCCTGATCTCCAGCAATGGCCAGTACCTCGTCCAGGAGATCCCGGTCAAGACATTTCGGAATAAAGTTGGCTCCGATGCCCTGAATCTTATGGGGACCGGCAACACCGCCGGTTATAAGAGGAGATTCCTGAGGCTCCACACCCACGGCCTTGATGGCGGAATTCCGGGACTTGAGACCTTTGGCAATTCCTGATATCGTCCCGCCGGTGCCAATGCCGGCCACCACGGCGGCAATCTCGCCATTGAGATCCTCCCAGATTTCCTTTGCGGTGGTAAGCTCATGGGCCAGAGGATTCGCCGGGTTTTCAAACTGCCCCGCAATCATGCTTCCCGGGATGGAATTCCGGATCTCCTCGGCCTTCCTGACGGCTCCCTTCATACCTTCCTGAGCCGGGGTAAGCACCAGCTCGGCCCCCCGGGCCTTAAGAAGTTCCCGTCTTTCAAGACTCATGCTTTCGGGCATGGTCAGGATAAGCCGGAGCCCGTATACCCGGGCCGCCAGGGCAAGCCCGATGCCGGTGTTGCCCGAGGTGGGCTCGATAACGGTGCTGCCTTCACGGATGAGGCCCTTGTCCAGGGCGTCCCGGATCATGAAAAGAGCGGCCCGGTCCTTGACGGATCCTGCGGGATTGAACATTTCCAGCTTGGCATAAATATGCGCACTGATATCCCGCGCCTTTTCCAGCCGGGAAAGTCTCAGGAGCGGGGTGTTGCCGATAAGTTCGGTAACGGAATTGTAAAGAGTCATGAATTTCTCCGATTGTCTTAAAACTTAAAAGTGAATGAGGAGCCGTGAGCCGCACTGCATTGTAAATCCTGAAGCCGGAATAAAAAAGCCGGAGGATCACACTCCGGACTTTGCCTGAACTGAAATGCAGCACAGGACAACATTTCCCATACCGCCACACCGCTCAGATGCTGTATTCAATGGGGTAGTCATGCTTCATGCTGAAAATCTCAAGGATCTTCTGCCGGAGCATGAAGAAATCCTGCCCCGTGCGATTCCGGGAAGGACCAAGCTCCACTTTGATTACGCTTTTCACCTTTCCGGGGTTGGGGGTCATTACCACCACCCGATCGGCAAGATAAACGGCTTCCTCGATATCATGGGTTACAAAGATGATGGTTTTCCGGTTCTCCTTCCGGATGGCCCTGATATCATCCTGAAGCTTCATTCTGGTAATGGCGTCCAGAGCTCCGAAAGGTTCGTCCATGAAGATAATCTCGGGATCGGCTGTGAGAGCTCTGGCAATGGCCACCCGCTGCTGCATGCCGCCGGACAGCTGATGGGGACTTGCGTCCGCAAAGCCCGAGAGCCCCACCAGATCCAGGTTCTTCCGGGCAATCTCCTCCCGTTTTGCCCGGGTGATATCCTTCCGGGACTCCAGTGCCAGTTCCACATTCCGGAGCACGTTCCGCCAGGGAAGAAGACCGTAGTTCTGAAAAATCGTCACATTCCGGGAAGATGGCTTTCTCACCTCACAGCCGTCAATGACCACGGTGCCGGAGGAAGGAGGATCAAACCCGGCAATGGCATTCAGAAGAGTGCTCTTCCCGCAGCCGGAAGGTCCCAGAAGGCAGATAAACTCCCCGCGATCTATGGACAGGTTCACATTTTCCAGGGCGGTAAACAGTTTCCCCTTATGTGTAAACTGCTTGTTTACGTTGGTGATGTCAATATACATACTGCTACTCCTTCTCCAGTCCCCATCTTTTGAGCATCCGGCCCTCGGCGAATTTCAGAAGGGCGTCCAGAAGGAAGCCGATAAGACCGATAACCGTGATATCGGCCACCAGAATATCACTCCGAAGATTGTTGCGGGCATCGATAATGAGATAGCCCAGGCCGGACTGCGCTCCGATCATCTCGCCGCACACCAGGAACACCCAGGCTGAACCCAGTGCCAGGTGAATTCCGCTCATAATCTGGGGAAAAGCCGCCGGAAAAATTATCTTCCAGAAGATCTCAAACCTGCCGACTCCGAAGTTCCGGGCCACCTTGAGGTAGATCTCCGGGATGTTCATGACTCCGGAAACCGCGGACAGAAATACCGGAAAAAATGCCGCAATAAAGATGGTGACGATGGCCGGCATGTCTCCGATACCGAACATGAGCACGATAAATGGCATCCAGGCAATGGGCGAGATGGGGCGAAGGAGCTGCACCACCGGATTTGCCAGCCGGAACAGCGGGACATACCATCCGAACACCGCCCCGGAAACAACGGCCAGAACCACGGCAACTGCAAAGCCGCTCCAGAACCGGAACATGCTGGCGGCAATATGCCCGTAAAGAGAACCGTCTGCCAGGACCTCCAGAAACCCGTGCAATGCCCCAAGGGGAGACGGGAACAGCGCCGCATTCACATTGCTGAAGTACGAGGCCAGCCCCCATACCGTCAGAAAAATCAGAAAGGACAGTGCCACCCATCCGAGGGCCCGGGCTTTCTTCCAAAGATAACGTACCGCTTTATTCGACATTTCTGACAATATCCTCGTAGGAGGCCGGATTCTCCGACAGACCGTACTTAATTACCTTTTCCCGCAGGCTTTCATACTGTTCTCTGCCAATGTCCAAATCCCGGAAGGAGATCCATTTCAGGGAAACATCCAGCGTATCCTGCGGCACCCTGAAATATCTGGCAGCCAGGTCCTTTTCATGAGCGTGATCGTTCTCGAGGGAAATACCGGCCTTTTTGACAGCCGCAACCAGCCGGGCGGCAAGCTCCGAATGTTCCTTCAGAAATCTGCCGCTCATAGCCAGACCGCAGCAAACGGAATCCGGCCAGAGATCCTGAGAATTGTAAAGCACCTTCCCGATATCAAGAGACACAGCCCGGGCACCGAAGGGCTCGGCCACGCAGTACCCGGAAATCTGTCCCGCAGCCAGCGCGGAGGGCATTTCGGGAGGAGCCATCTCGACTACGTTCACATCCGAAACGGTAAGACCTTCCTTTGCCAGAGCCTCGTTGAGAAGTATATAGTGGGAGGACTGCCGGTGGGGAATGGCGAAGGTCTTTCCCTTAAGCTCCCGGGCAGAAGAAATATCTTTACCCACCACAATCACGTTGCCGTCACGATGCGCAAGGGCACTCAGATAAACATCAATTCCCTGCTCCCGGGCCTTCATTACCAGTTCCGCAAGTGCAAATGCGACGTCAACGCGTCCGGTGTTGAGAGCATCAATAAGCTCGGTCCAGGATCCGAACCTGACAAGTTCGATATTAAGACCGGTCTCCTTCTTAAGCTTCTCCTGTTCGGCAGCCTCGAAGCCTGCCAGGGCATGGGTTATGGGAAGATAGGCTATTTTTATGACTCTTTCCTCGATAAGAGTCTGGTTCTTTACGGTTTCCGCCGCATTTTGCGAAGGAAGAGCCGTCGGGGAATTCGCATCCGAACCGTTTGCTGAAGCCCCGTCACCGCATCCCGCAGCGGCAAATCCCATAAATCCGAAGGCTGCTGCCAGATATAAATTCTTCATCATGACTGTCTCTCCTCTGTTTCTGTCATTTCTGTGTTTCTGTAAATGTTTGTGCAATATTTTCCGCATTTCCCGCTGAATCTGTTTCCGATAAATCTCCCATGGCCGGAAATCCTGCCATGAGGAGCCGTCCCGTTCCCGGAACGGCGTCCTGCAGGCTGCGGCATAACGTGGAAAATCAGGGCTGTGCCGTCCGCGGGTCCAGAATTTCATCCGGTACCGGCCAGCCGAGTCTTCTTCTCTTCACAATTATGTCATCCACGATCTTCTTTCCGGTCAGGAAAGGATCGGTATTTACGTACATGACTGATTTCAGGGTTTCCCGGGTGCCTTCCTTCAGGAACTCAATGACGTTTTTGGATCCCCAGATCTGCGCTTCCACACAGTGATAGGAATTTACTCCCATAAGCCGGAAGCCCAGTGCAGCGTCGATACCCTTTTCATTGCTCCATTCCGGAGACGCAAAACCGTAGGGCATTTCATGTATGGCCTTCCCTGCAGCTCCGGCAATCCCCCCGAAAATTCCCGAGGAACGGGTATTGTCAATGCATTCGCCTACATGCCACACCGGAGGCAGATCCGGCTTCAGGAATTCCCGGAGCTTTTCTCCGGCGCTGTAAAACGCATTTCCCGCACAGTAACCGAGCTTCATCAGCGGGAAGGAGGCACAGCCGTTGGACAAAATGAGCACGTTGTTCTTCAGAAGAACATCGGCAACGTCGATAATGCATTTTTCGTAGACCACCTTCGGATTGTTGCAGCCTACCATATTGACAATTCCCAGGATCTGCCCGGACTTCAGTGCTTCCAGAAGGGGACCGAAACCGCCGAAACGCCTGCATACGTATTCCACGGAAAATCCGATCTCGGCCTCCACTTCATAAGGCGGAATGTAAACCGGGATGCCCCGGCGGGTCTCGAAGCTTTCAATTGCCCGGAGCACAATCCGATCCGCAAGCTCCCGGGCCTCTCCGACATTGCTGTGGCGATGGTCGAATTCAAAGCGTTCGGCACCGGGGAGACGGGCGCTTTCGGAGGTGGTTACCACTGCGGTTTTGAAGCACTTTGCTACATCCATAATGGCCGGATAGACATCCTGAACATCAGCCACCCACAGATCCAAAGCTCCGGTACCCAGTACCAGTTCCGCGGAAACCGCATTGGAAAGGGGAATTACCCCGGCATAGCGATACATGGCCGCAAGACCTGAACAGCAGATCCCGTAGAACCGGATTCCCAGAGCTCCCTTTTCCTTTGCCAGGGAGAGCATTCTTTCGGACTGACCGGACTTCACGATTTCACTGACCAGAAGCGGCAGGTGTCCGTGTACGGCAATGTTCACATATCCCTTTTTCAGGGCCCCGAGATTCACCATGGAGGTTACCCGATCCCCCACGCCGAACAGACAGTCGGTGGCGATATTGGTGGCCACCACGCCGGTGAAGGTGAAAGCAAGTCCGCAGCGCAGGAACTGCTGCATTATCGACCTCCAGTCGCCGTCAATGCCGCAGCCGGATTTGTGATAGGCCTCGAACACCTCATGATAGGCACTTATCGGGATAATATCCAGATCCTTCCAGACCTGCTGCCGTTCCGCTGGAGCCAGGGCACCGATTGTTCTGTACTCCCCGGGCTCCGCGCGGGACAGATCAGCCAAGAGGGCGTCAGCCAGATCTATGGCAATTTCATTTACGGAACGATCCCCGGTTTCAATGCCGAAGGCGGCGGCCACAGACTTTACCTTCTGAGCTCCGATAATGGGAACGTCAAGCTTTCCCATGGCAGCCCATTTCAGGTTAAGAATTACCTCCCGGGCATGCATGCCGTGCTGCGCGGCTCCGGCAGCTCCGGACCTCAGGAGATTCCTGGCAACAATAAGATCCGCATCGGCACCGCAGACTCCACGGGAGGCCTTCGGAGTAATACGGCAGGGCCCCATGTTGCAGATCTTGCAGCATATTCCGGCCATTCCGAAATTGCATTGTGGCTTCTGTTTGTCAAAACGGTCGAAGGCGGTATCAAAGCCTATTTGTTCCGAACGGAGGAGCATTTCACGCACTGCGGGATCCGGAGTGTTTTCGATGACATCCTGTTTTGAGGGAAATGTCTTCCGGTATTCAGTAACGGCCTTGCTGTAATCCTTGATAAAGGACTGGGGATCCTCCGCAGCATCAGCGGCATTGTGATCCCCTCTGATAATGACTGTCGGCACCCCGTGCTCGTCAAAACCGATGATGTTGCGATGGGAATGAAAATGTCCGAGGCCGTCATGCGGATGATCATGAGAATGACCGTGAGAGTGCTCATGGCTGCTCCCGGTCAGTGCCGCGGAAACAGTCCCGGGGTTTCTGCCGGCTATACCGGAAATGTTAAGGGAGTTGTCAGAGGTCATGGGGAATATCCTTGATAGCAGGGTAAAAAACAATAACTAACCGGCAAGAACCTGAAATATCAGGACGCCCCGCAGCGGACGTGCCGGAGCAGGGGGACGGACAGATTTGCCGGAGTGAATCAGGCCAGAGCAGGACTGCGGGATTTCATCACCGCGCCTTTGGCCAGAATAACAGCCCAGACAAACAGCGCCAGCAGGATCACCGACAGGGACAGCAGGATGTCGTCAAGAGCTTCCTCTCCGGTCATGGCCAGCGCCGCGGTTCCTTCCTCGAGAAGCCCCGCCGCAAGGTCCACCGTCCACATGAGGCAGCTTCCGTAAAACATGCAGCAGAGAGCGGAAAAGGAATATTTCCCGCCCTTGTCCAAAACATAACCGACAGTGGCCAGAAGCCCCGATACCAGCATAAACATTACAAGAATCATGAGTATTTCCCGTTTTCGGTTCCAGAACAAACTACAAAGCTGCGCTTTTGGCAGTGCCGGCACGTCCGGAAACCCGTGAACGCACCAGGGCAAATACCAGGTAGGCAACTGTCACCAGCATCGCCATGGCCACCCCGGAGGTGGATATTTCGGCAATCATGACTTCAGTATCCTCAGGGGACTTCATTGCAGTGATGAACGGAGGCGCGAACATGATTTCTCCATGCCAGACATGCTCAAGAGCCAGAAGCAGGGAACCGCCCCAGAGAAGCCCGGAAAGGCCTCTTAGATGCTTTCTGAAAGACACTGCCCGTTCTCCATGGCAGTTACGCAGTGCCAGAGAAGCCAGGCTCAGCACAGCGGCTTCGGCACCGGGAACCAAAAAACAGCACATAAGATATCGTCCTCAATATGAAATTTGTATTTGTAACGAAGGTCTGAACCAGTTCCGAATGATACGAAACAGCAGAGCTTTCCTTTGTTATAACCTATTAACCCTGTAGGTTAAGTAGTTGTTTGAATTATATCTGACATTGAGATTTTTGCAACATAAATCACACAACTACATGAATTAAGAGGGGCGGTCATTCCGTACCTTCATAAGCAGTCACACCAGCATGTCAGGGATCATGGTTGCAGGGAAATCAGGATATTAATTTGCAGTAAAGCAAGCAGTTCATTAGCTCAATATAGAAAAACACTCGATTGTGTTTAATAACCTGTGTTTTACAAAAAAGTTAAAATATAAGACACAGTTCATGTTTGGCAGTTCACAATTTAACCTGAAAAAGTAAAATTTTAAAAATTGTTTTGCAAATGAGATTTTTTGGAGTACTATATTGCAACCAATAATCATAATTTCATATCTTATCAATTGCAATACAGATACATAACTAGAGGCGAGTATCATTTTTGAAGGAGGTTCAATGATTCAGAAAACAAGCGATCTGGCCGAAATCATGGAGGCGATTAACGGATATACCGACAAAAACGGAAAGTGTATCAGGCCTTCATATGATCAGGCTGCCAAAAAACTGCTGAGCAACCGGCTGGTTATTGCAAATATTGTCAGCGAGATTCTCGAAGAATACCGGGACATTCCGCCGGATGTCATTGCCGATAAATACATTGGAAGCAGTCGTATTTCCAACAGGGCAGTTGATCAGGATAAGCCGGATGTGAAGAATTCCGAGAATGAAGAGCATAATATCCGGGTAACAGGGATCAATACCGAATCAGTCTCGTTCAAAGAAGGTCCGGTGACCTTTGATATTCTGACTGAACTTCGTGATCCGAAAAATGAAGGGGAGATACTGATGCTCCTGGACATCGAAATTCAGTCGAACATCGGGAAAAACAACACCGTTAAAAGAAAAGCCAAAAAAGGAGAAGTCCAGTACTATCATCTCATCAATCGGGTGCAGTACTATGTTTCCAGGCTTGTGTCCGGACAGAAAAACATGTACTTCATGAATGATGATTACGACTCTGTTAAAAAGGTGTGTTCAGTCTGGTTCTGCCTGTCAGATTACGGCGTCAATTCTGCCCGGAGATACAGTTTTTCACCATGCTGCATTCACGACTCTCCGAATCCTGAAAATTCGGAGAATAACCCGAACAAAATGTGCAGTGTAATAATCAGACTGTCTCGCAGCAATGCGAAGAACCGTACCAGATTAATGAAATTGATAGCCACATTGCTTATCAACGACAAAAGACTTGATGAGCGTAAAAATATATTGCAGAATGATTATGGTATTCCAATGAATACAAATGAGGAGCTGATCGGTATGAGCAATTTTGAAGAATATTTCATAGACAAATACAACGAGGGAATTGAGAAGGGAATTGAGAAAGGGCGTAAGGAGGGGATTCTGGAAGGACGTCAGGAAGGTATTCTGGAAGGACGTCAGGAAGGTATTCTGGAAGGACGTCAGGAAGGCATTCTGGAAATGATACGGAATTTCATGAAAAGTACCGGGAACTCCGTTCAGGATACTTTCGAAATGTTTAAAATTCC
>CACYPY010000105.1 GCA_902776415.1 uncultured Ruminobacter sp. | reverse complement strand
AATAATATCCTTCAGAGCCGGATTACCGGTGTACTCTCCGAGATGGCCGCCCTTGATATACACATTGTCGGCGCCCGCTCCCAAAAACCAGTCCCCGGCATTACGGGCCCAGAGGCCGCAGGCTTCGACACTGTCCAGAGTCTCACGGGTTCCGGAAAGGTTCATGGCTTCAGAAATGTTCGGGGTTACCAGAGTAACCAGGGGCAGCATGGCTCCGGCCCAGTCCCGGATATCGTAATCCGCCAGCGGATCGCCGTTTCCGGCGATGGTGACCGGATCCCAAATCACCGGGAGCTCCGCCCCCCGGATTTCCCTGAGCCTGCCCAGGAAGCGCACCACGGCCTCAAAAATCTGCTCCGTGGAAATAAGTCCGATTTTTACCGCCCGGATCCGAAAAACCACATCCCGGTCCAGGACGGTCCGGAACATGTCATTGAGACTGCTGCGCTTTACGGGATCCGCCCTGAGCACCGCATCGCCGGTCTGCACCGTCATTGCGGTCTCGGCCACCATGGGGATCATGCCCAGCTCCGACACCACCCGGGCATCCTGAAAGGCCCCGGCGCCGCAGGTGGAATCCGTGGCGGCAATTATTAAAACTATTCCCGGCTGAGACATCTGTCTATCTCCTCCCTGTCCAAAGATCTGATTTCCCGGGACAGCCGGGCGGAACAGAATTTCGGGCCGCACATGGAACAGTACTCGGAATTCTTATGACACTCCTCAGGAAGATCCTCGTCGTGGAATTTCCGGGCACGTTCCGGATTAATGCTGAGGGCAAACTGGTCATTCCAACGGAACTCGAACCTGGCCTTGCTCATGGCATTGTCCCAGGCCATGGCCGCCGGGTGTCCCCGGGCCAGATCCGCGGCATGAGCGGCAATCCGGTAGGCCATAAGCCCCTCGCGGACATCGTCCCTCCTTGGGAGTCCCAGGTGCTCCTTGGGAGTAACATAGCAGAGCATGGCGGTCCCCATCCAGCCAATCATGGCGGCACCGATGCCCGACGTAAAATGGTCGTACCCCGGAGCAATATCGGTTACCAGCGGGCCCAAAGTATAGAAGGGAGCCTCGTGGCAGAATTCCTTCTGAAGCTCCATGTTCTCTCTGATAAGATGCATGGGCACGTGCCCCGGCCCCTCGATAATCACCTGGACGCCCTTCTGCCAGGCTCTTTCGGCAAGCTCGCCGAGAACCTTGAGTTCCCCGAACTGCGCTTCGTCATTGGCATCATGAACGGAACCCGGACGAAGTCCGTCCCCCAGGGAAATGGCCACATCATAGGCAGCACAGATATCGCAGATCTCGTCAAAATGCGTATAGAGAAAGTTTTCCTGATGCCGGGCAATGGACCACCGGGCCATAATGGATCCGCCCCGGGACACAATGCCGGTAAGTCTCCTGGTAACAGCGGGAATAAAGCGTCTCAGGAGTCCGGCATGAATGGTGAAGTAGTCCACGCCCTGCTCCGCCTGCTCCGTCAGGGTTTCCCGGAACACCTCGAAATTCAGATCCTCGGCAATGCCGTTTACCTTTTCCAGTGCCTGATACAGGGGAACGGTTCCGATGGGCACCGGGGAATTCCTGATGATCCACTCCCGGGTTTCATGAATCCGGTTTCCGGTGCTGAGGTCCATCACGGTATCCGCCCCGTACACCGTGCTGAACACCATCTTCTCCACTTCTTCGGCCACGGAGGAGGTAATGCTGGAATTTCCGATGTTGGAATTGATCTTTACCCGGAAACGGGAGCCGATGATCATGGGCTCGGCCTCGGGATGATTGATATTGGCGGGGATGATGGCCCGGCCGGCGGCAATTTCATCCCGCACCATTTCCGGAGTTACGGTTTCCCGGGGATCGCCGATATTCTCTCTCATGGCGACATAGCGCATCTCGGGAGTAATAACCCCGGCCCGGGCCAGGGCAAACTGAGTGATCCCGGAACCGTGCCGGCCCCTTCTGGTACATTTGGGAGACGAGATGCCGCAGGATTCCTGAGCCGGTTGCACCGTTTCCAGATCGGTTCTTTCGCGAAGCCAGGACTCTCTCAGAAGGGGAATTCCCCTGGTAACGTCGATTTCCGAAGCGGGGGCGCCGTAAATCCCGGAGGTATCATAGAGGTCGACATGTTCTCCGTTGGAAAGATTGACTGTGCGACAGGGAACCCGGAAGCTGCCGTCCGGGGAGGTTTTGAAGGTGCGCGAGGACGAGGGACAGGCAAAGCCCCGAAGATGATTCAGACGATCCCGGGCCTCCTTCTCGGCCTTCATGCGTTCCATAATTGCAGATGCCATAGTAACTCTCGTAAAAATGGTCTGCCGGAACAGGGATTTTCAGAATCCCCTGGGATCTGATCCAGTTGGCGCTGTTTCCTTCGCAAGCATTATCCTGGGCAGGTTATACGGATTTCGCGGGACGCGATCTCAGCCACCGGGGCACTCCGACAGACGATAAAGACATTCTGATTATCCGACATTGTCCTTAAATAATCAATGCCGGATAATAAACATTCCGGGAAGATTCCGGGGAAAAACCGGAACCGGGAGAAATGTCCTCAGGACAAGAAGGCACGGGACACGCGAATGAAAAGATGCCCGGCCTGAAAAACAGAGAATGCGGAGGAGCCGGAAATTCGCTATCGGGAGCCCCGGGCAATCTTGCGGGCTTTCTTGTTCTCGTACATCAGCTGATCGGCACGCCTGGCCAAATCCTCTACAGTCTCATCCACCTGAGAAGAGTACACCGCAATCCCGCAGGAAATGCTGATCTTTTCCCATTCATTCTGCGCCGCGGTGACTGATGCGGCCTGCTTCTCTTCAAAAAGCTTCATAAGCTGTTCCCGGTTCTCAAAATCACTGCCCTGAAAAACCACCACGAACTCGTCTCCCCCCACCCGAAAAACCGGGCTGTGCTGGAAGACACGGCAGATCATGGTGCAGGAAGCCTGAAGATACAGATTGCCCTTGCCATGCCCGTACCGGTCATTGACTCCCTTGAGGTCATCACAGTCAAAAAAGCCGATGGCGAGTTCAAAGTTCTCCCCGATGTCAAAACGGGACTGGATCTGCTTGATATATTCATCATAGCCGCCCTTGTTTCGGACATGGGTCAGGGCATCCACAAAGACCTTGCTGCTTAAAGCCTTTATCCTGCGTTCCCCGTCCGTGAGCTTCTTTTCGGCGCGGATACTCTTTCCCAGAAGCAGCAGGATCAGGAGAACCACCGTGGTGATTCCCAGAATCACGGCAACCAGATTTTCCTTAATGACTTCAATAATGTCGGTCTTCGCATCCTCAGTCGAATGATACGTCAGAGCCGCATGAACCGTGCTCTCCGGAACAACTGCCGTGGTCTTGGCAAGAATGGAATAGAGTATGGTATCTCCCCGCCGCACCGCAATGTAGTAATCCAGAACCGCACCGGAATCAACAGTGGTCAGATCCAGCTTCCGGCACTGCTTTGCAATATTGCTGACGCGGTAGTTGCTGAGGATCATGGCATCCGCATCTCCTGCGGCAATCGCCTGCAGTCCTGTGGACGTGTCAGGAAAATATTTGATCTTCCAGTTCGGGAAATGAGCCGTGAGGTACTTTTCATAATTGGTATTGCCAGTATTCACCGCCACGGTCACCTGATCCTGACGGATAAAATCCTTTTTGTCATCCTTGCGCACCACGGCATCCATCTCCGTGGTCATCAGTGCCGGAGTCAGGGTCACATTCATGTCTTCCGCATCGGACACCACAAAGTTAACCGGGAACACACTGTCAATCTCATTCCTGCCCAGAGCCTCCAGGGCGGCAGAAACAGACGGATAGGCAATCGCTTCAAAATTAATGTGCGCATTCTCAAATGCATAGGAAGCATAGTCAAGATAATCCCGCAACGCTCCCGTAAGTTCCCCGGTTACGGGCTCCCTGGCGCAGAACGCAAGATAGTTGTCCTGATACCCCACCCGGATGGTGCCGTGCTCTGAAAGCCAGTCCTTTTCCTCGGCGCTGAGAAACAGACTTGATTTCGCATTTTTGAAGTACTTCCCGCTGAGCTTTTGCGCATAAAGAGGGTTTTCATCCTGTATCATGCTCATGGCGGCATTAAGCTTTTGCAGAAGGTCCGCCCGGTCGGGAGCAACTGCAAAATAATAATCAGAAGAACCGATTTTCCAGACCGGCACGGCAGTGTTGGGAGCAATATTCACGTCCATGGTAACAAAGGCGTCGAGCCGGTTGCCCAGCATGCCGATGGACTCTTCTTCCGTGGTGGTAAGCTCTTCAAGCTCGGGGCTGACACCGTGAGTCTTTGCCCACTGCCGGAACAGGGAGCTCTGAATGCTGTCCCTGGCAACACCCACGGTTTTGCCGTTCAGGGAGGCATAATTCTCCGAGGTGATATCCGTATTTCTGGGAGAAACAAAAACATAGTACACCTCGGCTCCCATGGGAAGAGACGCATATGAAAAATCACGGGCGCGTTCCTCGGTGTAGGAGACATTTGCCAGAATGTCGATCTCCCCTTTTCGCAGCATCTCCAGAAGCTCCGACCAGCCGCCCTTCACATATTCGTACTTCCATCCGGTGTAGGCAGCAAGCTTCTGCTGATATTCATATGAGTATCCCGTCCGTCTGCCGTACCGATCCGTCATAAAGTACGGGGCCTCATGCCAGCCGGCACGGACAGGTCTGTCATCACCGGCATGCGCCGGAAAAGGCAAGAGGATCATGAACAGGAACAGGAACAGAAATACTGCATCCCTGCACATCTGTCGCATCGTGCGGGGTCCTGACGCCATCAGAAAACCGCAGAAAAATTTCATAACTCCGCTCCTTCCGCGCGCTCCTTCGGGATAACGCATTTCCGGAAAAATAACATTTCAGATTCAACAACGGATCCCGGGGGAAAGGTTATTCCGGTTCGGGATGGACACAATCACAGTCCTTTTCGAAAGATTCAAAGAAGCCAGCCCCCGGACAGGGAAACTCTGTCGCCGGCCGGAAAACCGAAAGGCCGATTCAGTGATTCCGAATCAACCCGGACTCATATAAATAATATCACGAACCGTATTAAGAGCACGGTATCCGCGATCACACATCGTGATAACGTTCACTTCCCCAAAGATGACTCCGCACCACTGTTCTCCTGAGAAATACCGGAACGCGCGGCCAGCCTTTCCGAAAACTCCTCAAAGCTCCGCTGCTTCCCGTATGATGAAAAAGCATATTCCTGCAGGATTCCCCGATCGTTTTTCCAGTAAAGGTACATCCAGGGGCCGGAGGAACCGGACTCGGCGGAGTCCTGCCGCTTACGGACCCTGCCATCCTTAAGAAGCTCAAGAACCCCGTTCCAGTCCTCCGGGGTGAGAGCTACGGTTCCCGAAGAAACCGTATCCTTCTCGGTGGTCGGGCCGTAATCCTCCCGTTCCCTTTTCACATGATAAAAAAAGGGGCGCCCGTCCTCAAGAAAGTAGCGGTATCTCAGAAAACTGGCATGGTAGTTGATGTTTTCCCGGGTATAGAAAAATTCGGTAATGTCCTCCGGAGAAATCTCCTTCCCGACACTGAGGGTACCGGACGCAACACAGAGTCCCGACCATAGTCCGGCCGTCAGAAACAGCAGTTTTCTTATCACATGAGTCTCCCTCACCAGAATACCCCCTGCACCTCGAAAACCGGAGGCGTCCGAGGTTCGCACGATTCAGGCAGCCTTGTTCAAATCGGAATCCCCGCTGCCCGAAACCCCGGCAGAACTTCCGGCATTCCCGACAGGAGAAGGCTGGTCAATAAAGTCCGGATGCTTTTTCTTCTCGACGGGCTTTTTCTCAGTGGCGGATTTGCCTGCTCTCAGAGGCTCCGTGTAAAACATCACAGCCCCGGAATACTTGTTATGGATAAACTCCTTGATTCTGTCGGAGCGGAGCTCGCTGACCAGGGACTGAATCAGAGGGTCCTTCTCGTGGCCCTCTTTGACGGCGATAACGTTCACATAGGTCAGAGCTGCCAGTGATTCACTCTTTTCATAAGCCACGGCATCCTTCTCCACATTAAAACCGGCCGCCAGGGCATAATTGCCGTTAAGAACCACCATGGCCATCTGATCCTTTACCCGGGGAAGCTGTGCGGCTTCAAGTTCCACCAGCTGGAGATTCTTCGGGTTTTCGGTTACATCCCGCACGGAGGCGGTGAGCCCGGCATCGCTCTTCATCCTGATAAGGCCGTTGTCCTGAAGAAGCAGAAGAGCCCGGGCCTCGTTGGTGGTGTCATTGGGGATGCCGATATGATCGCCTTCGGTAAGCTCCGAAAGCTGCTTCTTCTTTCCGGGATAAATGCCCAGAGGCTCATAGTGAATTCTGCCGGCCACCTTAAGATGCGTGCCGCGATCATGATTGAAATCATGCAGGTAAAGCTCATGCTGCATGTAGTTGGCCAGAATCTCCCCGCTTTCCACCACATTATTGGGCTGGACGTAGTCATCAAAAACCCTGATATCCACATCAATGCCTCTTTTTCTCATATTTTTGGCGGCCTCGGACAGAATTTCCGCATGAGGTGCCGGAGAGGCGGCAATGGTAATCACCCGGTTCTGCTTTCCCCCGCTGCCGGTTCCGTCATCATCCGCCCCGCAGGCCACCAGCAGAATCGCCAGAGCAGAAGCAAGTATTTTTCTCATAATCATTATCTCCTCAAGTAATCAAAGCCGCGTTAAAGCATGCCGGCGCCTCTAGACAATTCTTCTGTCGAGCTTTCTCGCTATATACATCCCGACAACCTGGAAAATCTGAACCAGCACTATCAGAAGAATCACGCATATCCACATGATTTTAACGTCATAACGCTGATAACCGTACTGAATGGCAATGGCTCCGAGACCGCCCCCTCCAATGGCTCCGGCCATGGCCGAATACCCCAGAATGGTTGAAAGAGCTATAGTGGCTCCGGTGATCAGGGAAGTGCGGGATTCTACCAGCATCACCCGGTACATAATCTGCCACAGCGAGGCTCCCATACTCTCTGCCGCCTCAATAACCCCGCGATCCACCTCGTTCAGGGATGACTCCACCAGCCGGGCAATAAAGGGGGCAGCGGAAAGCACCAGGGGAACAATGGCGGCGGTGGATCCGTAGGATTTTCCCATGATGAAAACCGTCACCGGAATAACCAGCACCATTAAAATCACAAAGGGCAGGCTGCGTCCGATATTGGTTACGATATCCACAATACGGTAAATAACGGGATGAGGCCGAAGTCCCTTTTTATGACACATGGTCAGCACAAACCCCAAAGGCATTCCCAGCACGTACCCGAAAAAAGTGGCCCCCAGTGTCATATAAACGGTTTCCCAGATCCCTCTGAGAATCTGATCAGTCAGAGTATACATGGCCGCCCTTCACCTCAAAATAATGTCCCTGAGCTCTGAGATACCCGAAAACGGCCTTCCTGAGGTCTTCATCCTCCGGAAGCTCGAGTATCACCTGCCCCGCGGATCCCACTACGGTATTCTGAACATCGGCATACAGAATGCTTACCGGCCCCACCTCCTGAATCAGCGAGGCAATTGCCGGCTTGAGAGCCCGATCCCCCTCGATTACCACCCGGATGCGCCAGTCGGTATCCAGGGGCGGCAGCGAAAAACCGTCAAAAATGATGTGACGGCCGACAGAGGTGCAGGGCTTCATAAACACCTCCAGAACCGGTCCGGTCTCCATGATTCTGCCGTGATCCATTATCGCCACCCGGGTACAGATCTCCTTGACCACGGACATCTGATGGGTAATCACCACAATGGTAATCCCCATGGTTTTATTGATTTCTCTCAGAATGTCCAGCACCGCCGATGTGGACTGGGGATCCAGAGCCGAAGTGGCTTCATCGCAGAGCAGGATCTCGGGATTGGTGGCAAGTGCCCGGGCAATGGCCACCCGCTGCTTCTGCCCTCCGGAAAGCTGAGCCGGGTATGCCCCGGAACGATCCGCAAGGCCCACCAGCCCAAGAAGCTCCATTGCCAGCTTCCGGGCCTCGGATCCGGAAACTCCCGAAATAATCAGAGGAAAGCAGACATTGTCAATGACGGTCTTCTGCATCAGAAGATTGAAGTGCTGAAAAATCATGGCTGTCTTGTGCCGGAGATCGTTCAGTTCCTTCCGGGAAAGACTGCCGAGAATCTTCCCGAGAACTTTCACCTCTCCCCCTGTCGGAACCTCCAGATAATTCATGGTACGGACAAGGGTGCTCTTTCCCGCTCCGGACATGCCGATAATCCCGAAAATCTCCCCCCTGGCAATATCCAGGGAAACATTTTCAAGAGCAGTGACATCCCCCTTATCGGTTTTAAAGACCTTGCTCACCTCCCTGAGGGAAATCAGGGATTCCGTATTGCTGTCAGTCATATAAGCCCATTCCGTTACAAACCCGTCCGTCCGGCAGTTTAACGATTCCGATAACAAAAGAAGACACGCCGGCACGAAACATCCAGAATAATTGTACCCGGGATAATACGGTGTCTGAATAATTAACGGCACATAATGTGTCGCTATTAACAGTTGCCCGCATCCTCACAAAAAAAAGCATTCGAAAAACGTTTTTTTTCAAAAACGGGGGACGTAACAGCGGCAGAACAGGGATAAAGTTGGAAAAGGAAGGGAATGGGGTATAGGTAATGTGAGACGGCATTCCTCCGAAAAGACGGAATGGCGGAAAGAATGGCGGACTGGCCCCGATCACCGGTGCCAGACTGTCGGAGTCACCGCCGGCTTTTTTGGAAACGGATGTCAGATACCCGGTGTACAGGAGGAGACTCCAGAAGTCATTGCTTTTACGAT
>CACYPY010000104.1:7134-16060 GCA_902776415.1 uncultured Ruminobacter sp. | reverse complement strand
GATCAGGCCTACGACCGGGATCTCAAAAACACCTGCCGGGTAATTCATAAATACGGTATTGCCTTCTTTCAGAAAAGCTGCCGGATTATCGGGGCATAGCGTCCCGACGGAGACCGGAAATATAGTAGCCGTACATTGCAGCAAGATTCCGAAAAATCCCCTGCGCGGAATCAGGGACAGTCTTTCGTGTGCTATGTTGAAACTTGCGGATGAGATGATGAAACAGGGCAGGGGCCGGAAGAACATAATCGAATGGAGTAAAAAACTGAATTCTGACCGTATTACGATATAGTCAGGAAATACGGCATTCTTTTTCATGAAAAGCATTGCGAGGCAGTACATAAGAAGCGCCGGAACGGGCCGGGTTTCGGTCTCTGCAGGCGATTCAAAACGGTACTCAGCCGTTTTGGCAGGATCAGGCTGGTCATCCGTTTTGCAGGGAACTCTGAATACCCGCATTTCCCGGTGCCGGCCAATCCGCCCTGGAAGATAACGGGAACACCGGCCGCCTCATTTTCTGAGAGATGCGGTATACTGTCCCCCGTCAGTTTTGGGGGATGAAATTTCTGCATATGGGGCTTGTCATATTATTTATCGTATATCCGTCGTGCCTGATGGCGCTTTCCTGGTTTCTTCTGGTAAAACCTCTGAATCTGCCCGGGAAATGGAGGTATCTTCTCCTTGCTGTCTATTTTGCCGGCTGCTACAAGGATCTTTTGACCAATATTACCGGAGGAACCAGCGTTGTTGCTCCCGAGGCCTCCTACCATGTGGTGACCTGGATGAGCACCCTGAACATAACGGTGATCATCTCCCTGTTTCTGGCATTCTGCATTCATCTGGGCCGGCTTCTCTGGAAAATATCCCACCGCGGCATTCCCTGTCCGGCAGCCTTCCGGCACCTGTATCCGGTGCTTACCGCTGTGGCGATGGTGCTGGCCGTTACCGGTCACGTCAATGCCGGCAGAACCCCGGAAATTCACAAATATACTTTTTTTGACGAAAGATTTCCCCGCACCTCCCGGGGGTTTATCAGAATAGTCCAGATCACCGATACGCATTTCGGTACCAGCGTGGGGCCGGATAAAGCCCGGGAGGCCGTGGAGCTGGTTAACCGGCAGGAACCGGATCTGATCCTGATTACCGGAGACATCATTGACGGCAAACCGGAGCAGTCCCGGGAGGAGGTTGCTTTCCTGAAGAATCTCCGGGCCTCCTACGGTATATACGGTGTGCACGGCAATCATGAGTACTACTCGTATCCCCGGGAGTGGGACGTCATCTGGAAATCACTGGGAATCACCATGCTGGAGAACGGTAACGTCCCTGTGGTCATTGACGGCAAAACGGTTCTTTATATCGCCGGCGTAAACGACAGACAGGCACTGCGTGTCAGTGATGCCGCATATGAGGGGCCGAATCCCGAAAAGGCGCTCCTTGGCATTCCTCCCGAAGTGCCGGCGGTGCTCATGAGCCATCGGCCGGCAGATTTTGACAGGGCTGCCGCCCTGGGGGCGGATCTGACTCTGGCCGGTCATACCCACGGCGGACATATTATCGGTCTGGACCGGATTATCGCGCTTCTGAACGGCGGGTATGTTTCCGGCTACTATGCAAAAGGCAGGAGCCGCCTTATTGTCAGCAGCGGCACCTTCCTGTGGGGCGGATTTTTCTGCCGGCTGGGCATTCCCGCGGGAGAAATCGTGGTAGTGGATCTTGTGCCGCAGGAAAAGAATTCCGTTCGGGAATCCGGAAAGAAGGAATCACAGGAAAATGGCTAAAAACACATCGGTATTCGTATGCTCCTCGTGCGGGGCGGAGCTTCCCAAATGGCAGGGACGCTGTCCGGAATGCGGTGAATGGAACACCATTCAGGAAACACTGGTTTCCGACAAGCCGCCTTTGCAGGTAAAGACCGCTCAGGGGAGTCAGGGCCGTTCCGGAAGATTTTCGGGATTTGCCGGCGCTACGGATTCCGGAGCGGTGAGTCTGGGCTCGGTGCCGCTCACGCAGATTCCCAGAATTCATTCCGGCTTCGGAGAGCTGGACAGGGTGCTGGGAGGCGGCATTGTTCCCGGCTCCGTGGTGCTTATCGGCGGAAATCCCGGGGCCGGCAAATCCACCCTGCTGCTTCAGATGGTGAGCTTCCTTGCGGCCAAAGTGAAGGTGCTTTACGTCACCGGCGAGGAATCCCTGCAGCAGGTGGCCCTCAGAGCGGGGCGACTGGGGCTTAAAACCGAAAACGTCAGAATCGCCACCGAGACCGGGGTGGATCGGATTATTTTTCTGTGCGAAAAGGAAACTCCCCAGGTACTCATTATTGATTCCATTCAGGTGATGTACATGGACGGCATCTCCTCGGCTCCGGGAAGCGTTTCCCAGGTGCGGGAGAGTGCGGCCGCCCTGACGCAGTTCGCCAAAAGAAAAAATATCGCCGCCTTTATGATCGGTCATGTTACCAAGGAAGGATCCCTTGCCGGTCCCAAGATTCTGGAGCACTGCGTGGACTGCTCGCTCCTTCTGGAGGGAGATCGGGATTCCCGCTTCCGGACTTTGCGCTGCCAGAAAAACCGTTTCGGGGCGGTGAACGAAATCGGGGTTTTTGCCATGGCTGACCGGGGGCTCCGGGAAATTGACAACCCCTCGGCGATATTTCTGAACCGGGGTGAAAAGGTAAGTCCGGGGTCGATTGTAATGGTAATCTGGGAGGGATCCCGTCCTTTGCTGGTGGAGCTGCAGGCTCTGGTGGACAGCACTCAGTACGGGAATCCCAGGAGACTTACCATCGGAACCGAGGCCAACCGGCTGGCCATGCTGCTGGCGGTGCTGCACCGGCACGGCGGGGTGTCCATGGGGGATCAGGACGTGTTTGTAAATGTGGTGGGGGGCGTCAAGGTGGAGGAAACCAGCGCGGATCTGCCTCTGGTGGCGGCTCTTTTGTCCAGCTACAACTCCCGGGCGCTGCCGCGGGATATGGTGATTTTCGGGGAAATCGGGCTTTCGGGAGAAATCCGGCCGGTGCAGAACGGGATGGATCGTCTTACAGAAGCCTACAAGCACGGATTCAAACAGGCCATCGTTCCCAAAGACAACGCCCCCCGCAGGAATATTCCGGGGATGACCGTTTATCCGGTGGCAAATCTGGCGGAGGTAATGAGCCTTATCTGATTGCTTTCCGCCAGTCTCAGCCTATGAGATGCTCCAGATCTCTTTTCAGGAGCTCCTCGTTTCCGTTGCAGTTATATTCCACTATGCGCCGGAGTTCGGTCATGCTGTCAATGTCAATGCTGGTGCAGACCACTCCCACGGAGAGTCCTTCCACCCGGGCTACCCGGACATCAAAGGTAATGGTGATTTCCGGGCTTATGGATATATCCAGTGTGCCTTCGTCGCCTTTTTTGACAATGCCCGCGTCATGGAATTCGATGAGGGCGCTTTTTATTGAGATGTCCTTAACGGTTATTTCATACTGTCTGCCGTTTTTAAGGGTCAGCACGCCCGGAGACTTGTAGGCCACGCGGGAAAACTGTCTCTTTTCTCTGAGAGCCGGGGAAGCCGCAGCCTCGGACATGGTGTTGTCCATGATCTGCAGCGCCACCACCATGCGATCCTCATGCTTGAAGCGCACCTCCATAAGTTCCCCGATGCGGGCCAGTGCCTTGCGGATCAGGGGGATATTTTCTTCGCTGAGACCTTCAGAATACATGTCGTTGAACTGGAGAAGCTGCTCGGTGTTGTCCTCGATTCTGGGAACCAGTCTTCTGGCTATGGTCAGCCGGCGGTTGGAAACATGTTCCATGATGGTCAGAATTTTGGGGTAGATTACGAAATGCCCCCGGGTGAGATAGTCCACCAGGGCCTGGCAGAATTCGTTGAGCTGTTTTTCGGCATCTTCCCTGCTCAGGGTTTCGCTGTCAAGCTCATCCGGGATGCTGAGGATCCTGAAATAATCCACGATCAGTGTTTCGCGCACCCGAATCATGTCGTTTATCCACTGAAGATTTCCCTGAGATACCTGTTTTGTACGTTCCAGAGTGGTTAGCAGCATACAATTCTCCCCGTTGTGTCTTCAATGCAATCTGAGAACCTGTGTCTATGAGTATATCCGAGAGTTGGCGGCAATTTTGCCGGTTTCATTGCAGTTTGAAGCTTAGCCGGGCATTTTGATAAGGAAATGAGAAGGAAGTGGCATTCCGAAAAAAATTTTTCTGAAAAGCGGCCGGGAGAGCGCCGCAGGGGGCAGCGGCTTCGGTAATCTTCTCCGGAAGCCTGTAAGCAACGCTGTTACGGGATATTGCGGAAACCGTGATTTTGCCGTGATAAAAACCCACTGTTCGCGGAATAATCTTTTGTTTTGTTTAAAAGGTGTGCATAATTATCGCGGTATCGAAGTTTACGGATCCGGGACTATATGATTAACGAAAAAGAGATGCAGGGGTATTATCAGGAAATCGCTCCCCGACTTACAAACTACCTTGTTGCCGACGGCACCAGCTATGAGCAGGCCTGCGACATTGTTCAGGAATCGTTTATCAGAGTCTGGCAGCATCGCGACAAGCTGACAGAAAATGACAGTATATCCGGGCTGGTTTTCCGGATCGCCAAAAACATCCGGATCGACAATTTCAGAAAATACCGGAAAGAGGTTTTGGTTGACGAGTATGAGGATTCCATGGTTCCGGCAGTGGAGGATTCTCATGAAAGCGATGCTTCCGACACGAAGTATCTGAGAAGCTGCATCGACCGGGCGCTGAACAGCCTTAACAAGGATCTGAGAACCTGCTATACATTGTATAATGTGGGTGAAATGCCGATAAAGGATATTGCGGAGCTTCTGGGAATATCCGAATCTCTGGTAAAGGTGCGCATTCACCGGGCCAAGCTTTTTCTGGCCGAGAAACTGCAGTATCTTCGGGATCAGGGAGATTTCTGACGGCAGAATGGAGATATAAGTTCGGGAGCTCTTTTTGTGAAAAACTCTTCTCGGGATTCTGTTGGTATTCTTAAATGGCGGGGATCTTCTGTCTCCGCTTTTTTTATTCTGTTTTTCATAACCCTGGTGCTTATTCTGGGAATTGTCTGGAGCTTTTCCGCCAGAATTACCGAAAGGGTCAGGGGTGAAGGAATTACCCTCCTGAGCGGGGGTATCAGAACCGTCTATGCCCAGGGCAACGGCATTATGATCAACCTGAATGTCAAAACCGGATCGCTCATTAATCAGGACGAAATCATCGGCATTATTCATAACTCCGAGGATTATCAGAAATACGTTCTTAAGGGAGCCGGACCGGACGGTGCTTCCGGGGATATCCGCATTTTTTATGACAGATACTGGCTGCGCAGTCCTCTTACCGGAAAGGTCATTGAAATTTTTCAGGACGAGGGGACTTATGTCCGATCCGGGGATCCCGTGGCCATTGTGGCTTCCTCCCCCGAGGAGGGCATTTACCTTCTGGCGGTGTTCAGCGCGGAGAATTCCAAAAGAATCCGGGCGGGGATGAGCGCTTTCTTTTCTCCCCGGGAGGCACCTCCGTCCCGGTACGGCTATATCCGGGGGGTGGTGCGGGAAATCAGCGGCACTCCGGTAAATCAGGAGGCCATTGTTCAGGAGCTTTCCAACGAGTCGCTGGGCCGGGAGCTTTCCAAAGGCCGGGCCATGTACCGGGCCGTCATCCAGCTGATTCCCGACAGAACCCATCCCAGCGGCTATTCCTGGACTGCGGGTCAGGAGTTCCGGGATGTGATTGAGAACGGCGTTATGGGGGAGGTTACGGTAAATGTCGAGCATAAGCCGCCAATAGCATATATTCTGCCCCGTCTGGCCGATGCGCTGGGCCTTGACTGAGGATCTCGCGATGTTCGGAAGGCGTTTTTTCAATACCCCGCTGGTTCTTCAGATGGAGGCTCAGGAATGCGGGGCCGCTTCCCTGGCGATGATTCTGGGCTGGTACGGCATTTCCGAAAACCTGGATACTCTCCGCGAGCGCTGTCATACGGGACGGGACGGAGTGAAGGCTTCCGCTGTTCTGGCTGCGGCCCGGGAATATGGTCTTGAGGCCCGGGGACTCCGGTCGGATATCGCCTATCTTCGGAATCTCCGGCATCCGGTTATTCTTTTCTGGCAGAGACGGCATTATCTGGTTCTGAACGGGGTCAGTAGGGACGGCAAAAGGTTTTACCTTAACGATCCTGCGGAAGGCGAAAGAACCGTGCTCACGGACGAAATGGAGCGCTGCTATTCCGGGGTGCTTCTGGAGTTTTCCGGCAGAAGGGCGCGCGCTGCCGCAACGGAAGGCGAGAATATCCCGAGCCGGTTCCGGCGACTGTTCGGTCGCTTCGGAAAGGAGCTCGCGGTCATCTTCTGGAGCCTTCTTCTGTATATTCTGACATTGTGTCTGTTTCCCTCATTTATCAAGCTCTGGGCAGACAATGTTCTTACGGGGAATGATAACTGGGCCGTGGGAACGGGGCTTGCCTTCGGAATCATAATTCTCTCGGAAATTGCGGTTCTGGCCGTTTATATCCGGTTTTCCGCGGATTTGCAGTTTCGGGTTATCGTTGGCAGGTGTTACCGCTCCATGCAGGCTCTTTTCCGGCAGCCGCTCATGTATTTCAGACATCGCACCCCGTCGGGCATTCAGGGAAAGGTTCTGGCCGGCATCAGACTGGTACGGGAAGGCTTCGGGCAGCTTATGGCCCCGTTTTCCATAGTGGCCGCACTGACTCTGCTGATAACCGTCATGTTTCTGATTAATCGGGAAATGACAGGATACGTCCTGTTTTTTATAATTCTGGAGGGGACTGTCATTCGTATTCTCTGGGAGACCCGCATCCGGCAGGAAAAGATTTTTCAGACCCGGAAAGACCATTATTGCGATGCCGTGTATCAGGGACTTGGCATCTACCGGGATCTGAAGCTTCTGGGACGGGAGGATGTCCTGTTTGATCGCTGGGCCGAGGAGCTGGAACGGCTGTCCTGGGCTCTGGAGAACATCAGAACCAGGAATTCCCTGTTTCAGAGTCTTTCCGCCGCAGGCGTGGCACTGGGCAATGCGGCAGTCACCGGCATCGGAGCATTCAGGGTGGTTTCCGGGCAGATCTCCCTGGGGGAGCTCACGGTGTTTGCACTCATGATGCTGGGAATTTCCACTGTATTCCGGGAAATAATCGCCAGGAATCTCAAATTCGATTCTCTGATGCCGGAAGAGACCAATATCGCGGATCTGGAGAATTTCAGGGATCCCGGGTGCTTTCTGGATGATCGGAAGCCCGGGGCGGCAGCCGGCACCCCGGATGCCGAAAATGACAGCGCCGGAGTCGGGGATCCTGCTTTCGGAGCGGCTTTCGGGCAGGTTTTTCCCGTGGCGGATTTCGGGAATCCCCGGGAGCCGTTTCTCGGTCCTAATGTCGCGCTTGGTCTTAAGAATGTTTCGTTTTCGTATCAGGACGGCGGCTTTGAAATAAAGGATTTTTCTCTCAGCGTGGCTCCGGGCCGGGTGGTGGCCATTGTGGGGGCCAGCGGTTCCGGAAAAAGCACCGTGGCCCGGATTGCGGCCGGGCTTCTGAATCCGGACAGCGGGCAGGTGCTTCTGGGAAGCATTCCCCTGACCCGGATAACCCGGGAGACCTTTTATTCCCATGTCGGATACACTGCTCAGGAAAGTCAGATTTTCACCGGTACCCTGGAGGAGAATGTGACGATGTTCGATCCCCTGGTAAATGTCTATGATTACTGGGAAGCGCTCCGGGATGCGGGGCTGGATGCCGAGTTTGTGGCCCGGGGTATCGGCAGCGCCACCAGGATTTCCGGCAGCGACGAATATCTTTCCGAAGGACAGCGTCATCGGCTTGCCCTGGCCCGGGCTTTTTACCGCCGCACTCCGATTATTATTCTGGACGAGGTAACCGGAGCCCTGGATGCCGTCATGGAACAGAATATTTACAGGGCGGTCAGAAGACGGAATTCCGGGCTCATCACCATCACCCACAGGCTGGCTCCGGTGCGTCATGCCGATGAAATTATTGTCATGGATCGGGGAACCGTCATGGAGCGGGGAACCTGGGACGAGCTTCTGAAAGCCGGAGGGCTTTTTAACTCCATGGCGGCATCGGAGAATCCGGAGGTTCTTCATGGCTGAAAACCTCATTCGTATCGGGGAAGGCACCAGGATTTACGGGGAGCACCCCTGTCTCGGAACCGGCTTTCGGATTCTGGAGGGAAGTCTCTGCGTTTTCTGCTCCTGTCCGGGGAATTCCGTTTTCCGTATCGGTACCCTGAGTGCCGGTGATGCTCTCCGGAGCTGCGAGTTTGATGATCTTTTCAGGATCTTCGCGGTGGCGGAAACCGATCTTAAGGTTCAGCCGTGTTCCGGGGATCTTTCGGACAGCGAATTTGAAGCCTCGCTTGCGGGAGCGCTGTACCGGGAATATCCTGAAGCTCCCCGGATCATCACTCTCGGCAATTTCCCGGAAATGATTATGGCTCTTACCGGAGAAAGAGAAAGCTTTGACCGGAATCTCATAAAACAGAACCGGGATCTCACGGTTCTTGAAATCCGTACGCTCCTCGGGGAGCCCCCGGATGATGCAGGTTCCTCAGAAAGCGTCCCGGGGAGCGGAGAGGTGTCCGGCAGGAGCGCACTTCTGGGAATTGTCCGGTCAATCTGTCAGGAACATGGTCTTGACGTTCATGACGGCTGGGGCGTGTTTGACATTCCGGGAATGTCTCTTGAAGAGCGTCTTAAGGCCTTTTCGGAAATCAACGGTTTCCGGATCCGGAGACTCCGGCTGTCCGGAAGCGTGATAAGAACCGCTTCCCGTTATCTGGTTTTCCGGAAAACCGACGATGCCGGAAAAAGGATTCCCGTGATCCTTTCTTCCGCCGGACGTTTTAACTGTCTGGATACCGGCCTTCGGGGGAAAAAAC
>CACYPY010000104.1:0-7107 GCA_902776415.1 uncultured Ruminobacter sp. | reverse complement strand
TTTTTGAAAAGTCCCGGATTCCGCCGCTGGATGACGAAGCCTATGAGTTTATCTTCCCGGAAGAGAACACAACGGTCTCCCGGATGCCGTTTTCCGGCTTTTTTCCCGGGAAGGCAGCGGGATACCTGATTATCCTGACGCTGTGTCTGATTTCGTCATTTCTGGCATACGGGCTCACGCCTTTTTTCATAAATTATTTTGTATCCGAAATTCTGCCCTTCGGCGAACATGATGAAATATTCCGGAGCTTTATGTTTTTGGCATTTCTGATTCTGGCCTGGGCAGGGTTTGAAATGATTCCCAGGATGCTTCTGGATGTTCTTGCTGTCAGAGATGCGGAAAATCACGGGCTTCGCGCCATGGACACCTTTTTTGCGGGAGGAGCCGGAGTTGCCGGAAAATCCGGCAGAGGTGCCGTTATGAGAATACTGATGCATCCGGTGTCCGGTACCGGCAAGGGGCCTGATGCGTTTTTATACAGCTTAAGCATCATCGCAGCAACCCTGTTCCCGCTTTTTGCGATCGGGGGAGTTCTGGTGGGAACCGGATGTCTTGTTATGGCCGGACTTTCGGGAGTCATGGTGTACCTGGCGGTAACAAGGGCTCTGAGACTGGCCCGGGAAACCCGGAAACACCGTGAAGACTATTCCGGAATTATCAGGGAAACCGCACAGGGGATAGTTCATGTCAGAGCCTGCAATGCCGAGGAGAATTTTACCCGGATCTTTCTGAGATCCTTTGTCCCGGGAATGCGGGCGGAACGTGATCTCCGGAGACAGACAGCGTTCTACCATTATCTGGTTTCCATTTTTCCGGTACTGTCCCTGCCGGTGCTGCTGCTTCTGATGTCGCTGTTCGGAAAGACGGAACTGTCGGAAAACCTGGCAGTCATGGCGGCGGGATTTTTCTTCATGACGGCCGTGGTTAATCTGGTGGCTTTTGGCACCAGAATGCACTGTCGTGAAAAGGATACCCGGGGGGATCCCGGGGAGCTTTTCGGGCGCCCGGAAACCGGCAAGACCGTCAAACCTATTGACGGACATATTGAGGTTAAAAATATTTCCTTCCGGTATCCGGGACAGGAGGAGTTCGTTTTCAAAAATGTTTCTCTTGATATCCGGCCGGGGCAGTTTGTGGCGCTGGTGGGACCGTCCGGTTCCGGAAAGACCACCCTTGTCAGGCTTCTTCTGGGGGAACTCGGACTGGAAAGCGGTCAGATTTTCTGGGGCGGTCTCGGACAGGGCGCCGTTAACCTTCATTTTCTGAGACGGCAGGTGGGCACTGCGCTTCTGGAAAGCACCGTTTTTGCGGGAACGATTTTTGACAATATTGCCATAGGAACCGCAGCAACGGAGGAAGACGTCTGGAAGGCGCTGGATCTGGTATCATTCGCCGCAGAGGTGAGATCCTGGCCCATGGGAATCCACACGGCAATCTCCCGGGATCGCATTTCCGGAGGGCAAATGCAGAAGATTCTGATTGCCCGGGCCCTTATCGGAAAGCCACGGGTGCTGATTCTGGACGAGGCCACCTCTGCCCTGGATACCATTTCCCAGGATCGGATTCTGGCCAATATAGCCGGAATGAAAATTACCAGAATTATCACCACTCACAGAATGAGCACCGTCATTAACGCCGACCGTATCTATATTCTTGATAACGGCGGGATTCGGGATGCCGGAACCTACCGGGAGCTTATGAACAGGAGCGGCTTTTTCAGGATGCTGGCATCGGGAAAGAACAGGGAGAACTTGGCATGAAATTACCGTTTATGATTCCGGTGCTTTACACTTCGCTGGTGGTGGCAATCTGGAGCTTTTTTGCCATGTCCGAATATGCCCTGATTAACAGGGATTATCAGACGGAGTACCGGGATGCCAGAAAGGCCCGGGTAAATGCGGCGGAAAACTTTATAATCGGGGTTCCCTTCAATAACGAATCTCCGTCCTCCGTGCAGGCGGTAAATGATCTGGAAAAGGCGCTCTACAGAATAAATGCCTCCGGAGGCATCATGGGAAAGCCGGCGGTCCTCAGGAAGGAGGGGAATGTCAGAAGCACGCTCTCCTATTACGGCTATCTGGAGGAGGTCTGCGCTCCCTTTGACACCGCCGTGTGTATCGGTCCCTTTGATACCAGGCATCTGGTTTCGGGGCGGGCCATAACCCATGAAAAGGCGGTGCCCTACATTTCTCCTGCGGCTGAAAAGATTAACGGCATTCCGCCTCTCGGCAATGACAATTTTGTGGGGTTCTATCCTGAGCTCCGTTACTTTACGGACGCGGTATACGGCGATATTATCCGGAGAAACATCAGGAGTATCCTTTTTATCTGTCCGGATCGGGATTCCTACGGAGATCTTTTCTGTACCGATATCGAATCCCGCTTTAAAGGGCAGTCGTTTTCGGGGATTTACCGGGTAAATTACCTGTTTCCCCTGAGAGAATCCCCCGGCGTGCTTCTGGATACCTATCTCCGGAATCCGGAGCTCGAAGCCATCATTTTTGCGGGAGTAAACCGGGATATCCGCAATCTGGCAGATATTCTCAAAGGCTACAGGCTCCGGATTCCGGTTTATACCACCAATGTCATTTCGGTAAAAACCGCCGCGGTTTATCAGGGTATTCAGTGGCAGATACCGGTTCTGGAAATCGAAGGACGGGAGCTTAATATCACCGGGGTTCCGGAGCAGGGGATGAACAGCTCCTACACCATTCCGGAGCTTATTCTGAACACTCTTAAAAGAGTTCTGGAACGTTCGGAATACGATCCTGCGACGCTCCCCGCCGATTTGCGTCTGGAGATTCGGAAGATAAATGAAAATATCGACTCCCGGATGAGTATCCGGCTGGAAAGTATTTCCGGGGAAAACGCAGATGATGCGAACAGTACTCCGGAGACCTGAGATGTCCGGCGTGAAAATCCGGTTCGGAAATCCGGATAATCAGCAGAACGGGATGTGACGTTAATGATTGGTTTTTTTTTGTAAAAAAATTGTAACTTATCGCGATAACAGTACGTTATATGTACAAAAGCAGCTAAATTTTCAGAGGTGGATGATATGAACAACGATATTGATTTTGTTGACGGGCTGGTGCGCAGGGCCTACAGGAATGAAGCTCCCAAATGTCCGGATTTTGCAAATATTGCTCTGGAGCCGGATACCGGACTCTGGGGCGAGAAGCAGGAAAACAGACAGGGTTTCCTCGGGTCTCTTATGAACCTCATTAAGAGCAAAAGAGACAGTGTCAAGAGCAGCTTTGAAGAGATTTCGGATCGTTCCCTGGACGGAATCTGCGCCGCAGGTCAGGACGAAAAGCCTGATGACGAGGAGACCGGAGAAGCTGATGACGAGCTGGACAGAAAGTAAAAATCAGAAAAACAACAGAAGAACCCGAGACAGCTGATTGCCGGCGCCCGGAGAAGAATTTCCGGGCGCCGTTCCCCGTTATTCCGGGCCAAAGACCGGGAGTCCCGGCGTGGCCGCAGGCTCATCCTGCATCATCACCATTTCATTTGTTTTATCCGGCGTCCCTCATCCCGGTGTTCCCCGTTCCTGCCTTCCTTCCTTCATTCATTCTGTTCTGTATTGTGCATTTCCGGATTCGTTTTTGTTTACAGCGGGCCGTTTTTGCCGGTCACCTCCTTAAGCTCGAAGCCGCTTTCCGCAATGGCTGCCCTGAGACACTCCCCGGATATCTCCCGGGAAAGGGTGATTATGGCCCGTCCCTTTTTATGGCTGACATCGGCGGCGGTGATTTCCGGAAGGGCTTCCAGGGCCTTTCTGACCGCATTTTCGCAATGACTGCATTTCATTCCCGAAATACGGAGGAGAAGCTGGTTTTCGGAAAGCTCCGGTTCTCCGGCAATGATATTTCTGAAGATTCCTGTGATGTTCATGTTCCGAGACCTCCCGGGATACGGAGAATAAAGACTGAGTCTGAGCGCATTTCCCACTACCGAGATGCTGGAGAGGGACATGGCCAGAGCCGCAAAAACGGGATTCAGCTGCCAGCCCAGCCAGCTGTGAAAGCAGCCGGCGGCCAGAGGGATCCCTGCCGCATTGTATACGAAAGCCCAGAAAAGATTCTCCCTGATATTCCGGAGCACCTTGCGGCTGATCTTTATGGCGGTTGCCAGCGCTGCGGGATCCGAGTTCAGAATAACCGCATCGGCGGCATCAATGGCAATGGCGGTTCCGGAACCCATGGCAATTCCGGTATGTGCGGTTTTCAGGGCCACTGCGTCATTGATGCCGTCGCCTGCCATGATCGTATGGCAGTTTTGGCTGAATTCCCGGATTACGGCGGCCTTGTCCTCCGGAAGAAGTCCGGCCCGGTATTCGGAAATGCCGGTTATAAGAGCAGTTTTCCGGGCATTCGCTTCATGGTCCCCGGTAAGCATTATGGTTCTTATGCCCATTTTGTGAAGCCCGGAAAGAAGTTCCCGGACGCCGTTTCTTAAGGTATCGGCTGCCGTGAGGTATCCCAGGAGCGTTTTGTCCCGGGCGAAAATGAGCACGGAATCCCCGCCGGCGGCAAGCCTGCTTTCCAGATTTGCGGGCAGATCCGGAACTTCCTTCTTCATAAACCGTAGCGAACCGCCTTTAAGGACATGGCCGTCCAGTTCGGCGGTGATGCCGAGCCCCGGAGTGTTTTTGAAGCCGGTGACTTCTGGAGGAGTTTCGGGGAACTCTCCTGTTTCCCGGAGCATCTTTTCAGAAAATGACACCGCGGCTTTCGCCAGAGGATGTTCGCTCATTTTTTCCAGTGCCAGCACGGTTCTGAGAAGATCGGAAATCCCGGTATTTCCCAGGGGTACCGCTCCGGTTATCGAGATGTTTCCGGTGGTCAGAGTTCCGGTTTTGTCAAAAAACACGGTGGTGGCCCGTCCGGTGTTTTCCAGAGCCGCGGCGTTCTTAAAAAGGATGCCGTGTCTGGCAGCCACTCCGGACCCGGTGATCACCGATACGGGAGTGGCCAGTCCGAGAGCGCAGGGGCAGCTTATCACCAGTACGGAAATTGCGGCCCGGATGGCAAATCCGGGATCGGTCCCCGCAAGAAGCCAGACGGTAACGGTGATGAGTGCGATCAGCATGACCGCGGGAACAAATATCCCGGCAACCCGGTCAGCGGTTCTTCCGATGGGAGCCCGGGAAGCCTGGGCATTTTCCAGGAGAGAGATGATCCGGCTGAACAGGGTATCCTTCCCGGTATGTTCAGCCCGGCAGGTCAGGCAGCCGTCCATGCTGAGAGTGGCGGCCCTGACCGGGGAACCGGGTTCCCGGAATGCCGGGAGGGACTCTCCGGTGAGTGCGGATTCGCTGACGGAAGCGGTGCCTGAGAGCACTGTGCCGTCAGCGGGGATCCGCTCCCCCGGCCGGACAATAAAGATATCTCCGGGAGAAAGGGATGCTGCGGGAACAGTGATCTCACGGCCGTTCCTGACAACCCGGGCGGTTTCCGGATTCATGCTGACAAGCCCCCGGAGAGCCCGAAGGGTTTTATCCCGGGTTCCTGATTCCAGAAGCCGCCCCAGGGTTACCAGGGTAAGGATCATGGCGGACGATTCAAAAAAGAGTCCGGAACCGGGACCTGTCAGGATCGGGGTTCCCGGGAGGAGGCCTGACATGCCGAGAAGAACCAGGCATGACCAGAAGAAGCCCGCAAGTACCCCCGTGCTGACCAGGGAGTTCATGTCGGGGGCCAGCCGGAACATGGCCCTGAGTCCTCCGCCAATGATGCTGCTGTTTATAAAAAGCACGAGTCCCGCCAGAATTCCTTCAATCACCCCTGCCAATAACCCGGGAATTCCCGGAAGGTCCCGGAGCCATGCCGGCCCCCACGACAGAATCAGCAGGGGAACCAGTGCCGCCAGACTTGATATCAGCCGATTTTTAAGCTTTCGGGACTCGTCGGAATGATCCGGAATTACGGGATCCCCGGAGGATACGGGATCCGCCAGGTAGCCGGCTGCCTTTACGGCATTCATGACGGCATCGGGAGTCAGGTTTGCGGAGGATTCCACCGTAAGGATTCCGGTAAGGAGACTTACCGCGGCGCTCTTTACTTCCGGAAGCCGGGTTACGGCTCCGGTTACCCGGGATACGCAGGCGGCACAGTTCATTCCGGAAACTTTAAATCTGAGATTCATGGAAAATTCTTCAGTCCGGCAGAAAAACCCGTTTCGGGACAGAGATGAATTGCCGAAAGTCATCAGGAACTCCCGGACGGGATGCGACTGGGGATTTCAGGGCATTCGAATCAGTTCTTTCCGGATTCCTTTTCTTCCTCATCGTCATCGCTGTCAAAAAAACGGTTCCAGAGGGCTTCCCCGAAATCCAGAATATCCGCCCGGCCGTTTTTGTCCGCATCCCGGGTGGCGGCAGAAAGCACCGAGAAGGTTTTGCTGACACCGTTCTTGCGGGATTTCAGGGCGTTGTAGGTGTTTACCGCGCTGTTAACCTCCGCCCTGGAAAAGCCCTGGGATTCCACAGCTCTTTTGAAGCGTTCCGTGGTGGATACGCTGCGGCGGTCTCCCGTTTTTCTGATCTTCCGCATCACCTCTCTGAAGATCCGCTCGTCCTCGGTAAGGGCTTTGGAGCTGCGTCCCGAGGTGCGGGAGCCGCTGCGCGATGCCGTGGATGATGAGGTGCGTTTTTTCCGGATGGTCTTTCCGGCCATGAAGTCAATGATGGTTTTGAGAAGTCCTGCCATGGGAATGTTTTCTCCTGGTTGTTAACAAGTTCCGGGCGTCTCTCCCTATTGTACTTGCTTTTCCGGAAAATGCGGTGTTTTCCGTCACAGTCGGGGAGGAATTTGTGTTGTCATTCTCCGGGAATCTCTGTGGTGTTTCGGGAGTTATCTGCAGCTTTCTGGGGATATCCTGTGATTTTCTGTGGTTACTTCCGGGTAAAATGGGGGTTTTCTCACGGAATTTAACAGCTGTTCACAATTTTGGTGTGAAAGGGTGTGTTCAAATGCGGGAGAAACTGTGATTTGATTGTGGATAAACCCAAATTCCCGGGGGTATCTTCTAACTACAAGCACCTCTCCCTCAACAATCCTATTCACTAGAGTTACTCATCGTCAGGATTGACCTTAGGTATGG
>CACYPY010000103.1 GCA_902776415.1 uncultured Ruminobacter sp. | reverse complement strand
TCTGATAACATAATTTTTGCCCTTGATTAAAGATGAGGGTATTTGATCTTATATTGCTACACGTCACCAGTATTTTTTATAAAATGTGACACATTCGTCGCAAAAAAGTTAAGATTATAGACAAATTGGTTAATTTTTGATCATGCGTAGGCCCTGCCCAAAACCTGACAGCACAATTAAAAAAACGGAGAAACATCCTTTTCATTCCGGAATTATTTCTTTTTACGGCCGGCTCTGACATTATCCGTAAATGTCTGGTACCAGCTTCCGGAAGCATCCTCTGTACCGGCATAAAAAACCTGTTCATGAAACAGAGGGGCTGCGAGACCGGTAACCACATTGTTTCCGGCAAAACCCAGAAGTTCGGTAAGCCAGGCTCTTCCGCTCCCGTCACAATAGAACGGGGTGATACTGTAAGAACAGGTACCTGAGCTGCTTTGGAGCGCCAGAGATGCCTGCGGGAGGTCGTAATACTTTCCGGCAGTATGGTACATGGCCCCGAACTGGATGCCGGAAACTGCAAGCCATAAGGTGGCAAGTCCGGCAACCAGGCCGTTTTTTAACCGATCGGCAGGCTCCAGGTCCCGGCCGGGAAACAGGGCGGCAGCGGTATTGGCCACTCCGGATATCAGGGCCAGAATCAGAGGCGGGACAATAATCGCAGCCATGGAAAACAGCATGCTGCGGTAATCCAGTCCTGCTACATGGTTCGTATCGGCAACAGTCTGAAAAAATGCCGTAATTCCGGAAAACGGGTCCTGCGAAGATCCAATGCCTGAAAATCCCGCAACAAGACCGCTCAGATAATCCCGGATACCGGCGAAGACATTGTCAATATAAGGAAGCTTTTCCAGCACTATTGCCGTATAGACCGATGAAATCAGGGCCACAGCAGCAAACGAAATCCCGAGAAAGAACCGGGAAATGGCGGACGGCAGCCGGAACAGTTCGGAAAGTCCGATTACCGGCTTTTCCAAAAGGAAGAAATCGCATCCTGCCGCTACCACTCCGATCGGCAACAGAGCACTGCCTGACACCCCAGAAGAAGTGCCGTAAACAGGAGACTTGCCACATTCCCCAGTACCAGGAGAAAAACGGCTGCGATAAGTAGCGGGGCTGTAAGGATGCAAAAGCTCGCAAATCCCCTTTCAGGAGAGAGAGACCCAAGAACAAAGTTGAAAATTCCCCCCCAGTAGGTTTTGAGAAGTACCGGTAGCCGGTTCAGCACCCCGAACAGACAGAAATTACGGATTCCGGCAAGGAAGGAAGGTGCGGAAACCTGGTCTTCGAAAGAAAAGAGAGTCTTAAAAAGAGCGATGAAGCTCAGACAAAGCGTGACTACCAGGGATATCGCAATACCAAACAGAGCCATCACGGATAATGCGAGACCAAAAAGCACCGGAATCACATCGACGACTATTGCATAGACCGCCATAATAAGAAGGACCAGCAATATTCCGGCTGCCGCCATCTTTGCTTCCTCCTCCTGAGAATCATAAATGACCTTGCCACCCCAGAAGTCGCGGTACTTTACATTGCCATACTGATCAGTTTCCTTGATTACAAACATGCTTCCTTCTCTCGGTTAAATTCAGAACCGCGATCCCGGATGTTCCTGATTCGGAGGTTAACACCTGAGGTAAGGGCTCTGTGAGCTTCGGGGCATCGCGAAAACCCGGCGATTATAACACAGGATGAAGTCAGGAATTTCAGGTGACAATCATTAACTATCATTGCAAATACCCGGGTACCATTACTTCAGGAGCTTCTTCGCACAATATCATTCCGACTCACGGAGTACCGGAACAGCGGCTCTGAATCAGATTTTGGTTAACTCAGAATCCGAAGGGTAATGAGCCCGGATCTGGAGGCTCCGAACTCCGGGAGCATGCTGACTCCGCTGGAATATACCAGGTACCTGAAGAATTCTGGAAGGGTAACCGGGGAGATCAGCCACTACACCGCTCTGGATCAGTACTATGCCGAACGGGGCTATCCTCCTGTTCCGGAGAATGCACCTCTGGTATTGCGGGCTGCGGGGGGGCTATCTGAACTCCCCGCGACTCGGCAGCGGCGCCTATCTCCGGTTTATGCCCTATTTCCGGGAAATCACCGAAGACATTGCGGTCTCTCCCGCACTCCTGAACCTGGAAATGCTTTCCGTGACCGCAAAGTCTTTTAATGGCGGGACTTTTCTGAGTGAGATCACTACCTTAACAAATATTCCCTCACCGATTTTCTGTCTCCGGCCGGCTTTTCTCCGGATTTTCTTCTGAGTCTGCACGGAAACGCAGACAGTGACCATGCCGCTCTCTATCCCGATATCGGAACCGGACTGGGTTTTGCGCCCGGGATTAAGATCCTCCGTCCCTGGTATTCCGCACGCACCGGAGTGCATATTGATCACGGCGGCATGAAGCCCTATATGCTGAACACCCTGGGAATTTTCCTCACCGACCGCAGTCTGGGAAGATGGTCCCTGTCCTGGAGCGGGGTATGGTCCGGAAGCACAGGCTACCGGGGGTACCGTAGCGCCGTTACCGGCACCGGATCAAAGCAGATCGGGGACAACCTCTGGCTGGAATTTTCCGGAAAATACTGGCGTGCCGCCGGAAAGGAGGGCTTTAAGAAAGAACGACACCGAGGATCCCGGCGGGAACTTACTGAGCTTTCAGGAGGGATTTCCCTCCGTTTCTGAGGCATGGGATGGCGGGTACGGAAAGAAAGGAACGCTGCCTGGCCGCATCCCGAACTCCAACCCCGGCCATCCCGGAATTCATGTCTGCCTGCATTTTCTGAATGTCAGGCCGGAATTGATCCGGTTAGGTTCCCTCCGGAGACGGATTCTCCTGCCAGTTCCATATCCGCCAGGAGTTGACGCCAAAAATGGACTCGGCGTTAAAGACCTGAATCTCCATGCCTGTTCTTCTGCAAGCAATGACAGCTGTTTTTTCCACATTCCTGATCTCCTGCCATGATCCCAACGCTGTCGCAAACAATCATAATCCTGTGAGAGCTTTGAAGTTCTCCTGCCCGATATGAAGCCACCATCTGCGAATGCTTTCGACAGCAAATTCTCCTGTGTATCGTGATAATTACCGGATTTGCAAATCCGGTATTGTTGCAGACAACACAGATGCCATAAGAGGGTACCTTCTCCTCCGGGTGTCTCTGATCACTTTCCTGCGCTTTTTGAGTTTTGAGTCATTTTTTACAACCATTATTCTCGAAAACAAAGAACTTGTTGATTAAGCCTCGTTTAGCGCATATACTCAAACTCGCCAAATATTACGTAATTATTATATTTTGGCGAGTTTGATCGAGTACCAGGAGTGAAGATAATGGGGCTGGTTGCAAGAAAAGAAGAACAAAAGCTATTGAACCAGGCGATATGCAAACAGGAATCGCAGTTTATCGCAGTTTATGGCCGACGCCGGGTCGGCAAAACATATCTCATTCGGGAATTGTTTTCAGAGAGGTTTTCTTTCATCCATACCGGGTATTTCAGCCTTCCCAGAAAGGAGCAGCTTTCCGGCTTCTGGAAATCGCTGCGTAAAGCCGGACTCAGCCCGACACATTCCTGTCCGAAAAATTGGATGGAGGCTTTTGAACTGCTGGAAATTATTGTGGAACAGAGTGAAGCCGAGAAAAAGATACTATTTATGGATGAACTTTCCTGGATGGATACTCCACGCTGTGATCTCATCCCGGCGCTGGAGCATTTCTGGAATGCCTTCGCCTCTGCCCGGAAAGATGTTATTCTTCTGATATGCAGTTCTGCTACCTCCTGGGTTATTAATCATGTGATCCACAATAAAGGCGGGTTACATAATCGTCTGACCCTCAGCATACATCTGGAACCGTTTAAGCTATGCGAGGTGGAGGAATATGTCCATTCTCTGGGAGTCTCTCTGAATCGTATGCAAATTCTGGAGGGGTATATGTCTCTGGGAGGGGTTCCATATTATTGGAGTCATCTGGAAAAAGGGATGTCAATTGATCAGTATATTGACTTTCTGTTTTTCCGGCGGGGAGCTTTACTGAAGGATGAGTATTCGTATCTCTTTGGTTCATTGTTCAAACAGCCGGAAATCTATGAAAAAATCGTTCGGTTTCTTTATCAAAAGAAAAAAGGCATGACCAGAAATGAAATACTTAAAGCCACAGGATTAACAAGCGCCGGCGGAACAACTCAAATGTTGCGGGAGCTGGAAAATTGTGATTTCATCCGGGAATATACGTCCTATGGAGACCGGAAGGAACGGATCTACCAGCTGATTGATCCATTCATCCTCTTTCACTGTCATTTCCTTGAGCCTCGTCCCGGGGATACTCAATTTTGGATGCATCGGGTAAATACACCTGCAGTCAACTCGTGGAAGGGGCTGGCCTTTGAATTGGTTTGTCTGCTCCATACGCAAAAGATCAAAGACGCGCTGGGGATCGGTTCGGTGCTGACGGAAGAATTTTCTTTTACAGTCCGGGAAAATCTTGAAGAGGGCATTCACGGCTCGCAAATTGATCTTGTTCTGGTACGGGCAGATCGCATTACCAATCTGATAGAAATTAAATTTTCACAGGATGAGTATCTCATCAGCAAAGCTTCAGAGGAAGCAATGCGGCGCAAACGGTCGGACTACCAGCGTGCCTCCGGAAGCAAAAATACAATACATCTGACGATGATTGCTCCTTATGGAGTGATTCAAAATTCCTATGCCAATAATCTGGATTCCGTGGTAACCGGTGAGGATTTATTCAGGTAATGGCTGATAAACTCGCCAAAAGTCGTACTTTTATTGTCTTTTGGAGCATTTTCCGGTCGTGACTTAAATGCACAAAGGCCTTATGCTTCTGACACGGCAGAAAACCGAACTATGTTCTGCCCCGTTCTCCGGAGGGAAAAAGCATTCTATTATGCGGAGTATCTGTCCCCGATTTTGTAGTTTGTCATAAAAACTGACAGTAACAATGTCACAATTTCTGATTTTTCTTTTTCCTGGCTGATTCTACTTTTTCTGACACCGGCAGCTTTTCAAAATTTCCACACCGCCCGCTTTCTGTTTTTGCAACGAACGGCTATTTATTTCGCCGACTGCTGTTGATTCTTTTTATGGGGGGCAACTGCTTTAATTTTGTCAGGTCGTGTTCTAAGAAAACCGGAAGTTTTTAAACATTTTTGTTAGGATGGTTATAATTTTGGCAGAGACTTCGTTGTAGTGCGGGGCGAGCACCCGCACTACAACAATACGGCCGAAAAATAATAATTATTTCACATTTTTGTAATATAAAAAATCTATATTCAAAGATTCCGCTAAATATAGAAATCCACGATTATATTGAAGGAACAAATCAGACTGGGCATATGCAAGAAGATGACTAAGAGAAGGAAGATGGTGCAAGAGTAGCCGCTCCTGCACCACTGTGCTTGCGCTCTTGAACCGGAGTAACAAACATGATCAATATACCACATAAGCACGAAGGTTTCACATATGGTATACGGAAAAAGATCCCGGTAACCTCTCAGGCAATGTCCGGGAGCCCGGGAGCGAGAGTGACGTCTCCTGCCCGATAGGTGAACCGGTACCCCTTCCCGAAATTGAAAAAGCTGATCCTTTTCCGGAATACCCGGAAAGCGGAGAACCAGGCATCGGGGGCACTCCGGGCCTCCGGAAGCTCGCCTTCGGAAAGCTTATGATAACGGACGCAGAGAAAAGCCTCCGGATCCCAGGGACTGTTAAAGCCAAAAACGAACTCCGGAAGCTCCATCTTGTCGCAGAGCAGCATGACGCGGAGAAAGAACCAGTGCAGGGCGGCATATCCCGGCATGAAATCTCCGGTAAGATCCGCAATATCGCCGGGCGAGTAGGGATCATCCCGGTATCCGGCGCTGTAATCCCGGGCGGGATCATAGTCCAGGGCGATTATGCCGTCAGTCCCGGGGGCAAATTCCCTGTTTCCGGAAAGAAATTCCCCTGAAATCTGATCCAGGAATTCATGCGCCCCGGACTCCGCCATCCCGGAAATCCGGAACGAGGTCCGGGCCCGGAACCTCCAGGAAGCAGGGATCTCCTCCAGGGGATCCGAGGAGTCCGGCACAGCCCCGGTTACAGCCTGTCTCATGGCTGCGGCCCGGCTCCGGGCAATCTTTCTGTTAAGGTCCGGATCCCGGGTGCGGCAGTACCTGAAAAGACATTCCGCAAAGCTGCCGCTTCGAAGGCAGAACTCCGGCCACAGCCCCGGGTCCAGATCATCCAGGGAAACGAATTTAACCGGCAGCTTTTCCATAAGTTCCGGGGTGTTCAGAAATTTTCGGTAGCAGTCCTCCGCGCGCCAGGTCTGACTTCCGATAACCGTACAGGCCATCGCAAACCAGCCACGTTCCGTATCGGGCAGAAAATCCCAGGGCTTCGGATCCCCGCAGCCGGTTCCCGGAATACTGAAGTATCCCGGAGCCACCGCAAAACCGAAGGTGCCGGCAGAACCGGATTCGGGAGCCTCCGGCTCGTCATCAAAACTCCAGGTTCCCAGATCCCGGAGCTTCTGAAACAGCATGAGAGCCAGGGGAGCCTCGGGAGTTTTCCCGAACATATCGAAGCCCTTTATTCCGTTTCCGTTCCGGGCGTTTTTCTGAAAGGGAGGACGTCCCAGGGCGGCCCGGAGCAGATCCCTCATAAGGATACCGGAATACCGGAGATGCTGTGGCCGCGCAGGGGCATCCGGGGAATTCCGGGAAAGGGACTCCGTACCTCCGAAAAGGGGAATACCTGCCTCCGCATCAGCATCTTCTCCGGAAAACCCTGAGGAAATTTTCCCGGTGGCAAAGGAAAGCCATGCAAATTCCGCAATGCCAAGCTCCCGGAATCTGTTTTCCATGATGCTGCGGAAGGTACGCCCGTCACGGATCCTCCTGGTTTCGTGCCCGTAAAGGAGAACCGCGGATCGTTTGAGAGTGTCTCCCGGGGCGGCGCCGTCCTCAGGATAAACGAAGTTCCGCTGCGCCATGGCCGGGAAGGCCTCATCCCTGGCAAAGGCTTCAAGAGAGGAACCAATGCGGCCTTCGGAAGCAGGAAATACCGCAAGATACATGCCCCAGCAGGAGGAGGTATACCAGGAGGTAATGATCTCGGCAAGCCGGAACTGACTTTCCTGATACAGCCGGGCAAAAGTGAGAGCATTTACAGGCTCGGAAAGGGGAGAATCTTCTCCGAGAAGCACAGACGGCACGGAGATTACGAGGTTATCAGACTGAAAAACAGATCTTTTCATATAAAGCCCTTAATTACTTGCGGGTAAAAACCCTGTGGAATAAAGGAAAAACCGACACATGCCGCGGTATCCCGCAGGCATTTTCAATTATAGACAACGAGATTTGTTTATGGCAATAAAAAACAGATTTGTTTTTCAGTATTTTTATAACATGACCATCAGATCACGTTTCTGAACTTAATCTTGCGTAATCAGGGCATACCCGGCAGTGACAGGAAGCCGGGGGCTCCCGAAAAGAGTTCTGGAGATTTCGGGAGAGCGGCTCTCCTTTTCCGGCGGAAGGGAGGAACGGTGCATTCCCGTAAAGAATACGGAAAACCACCGGGGAGATACGGAGACAAAAGAGGAACACCGTCCGAGATAATCAAGCGGCGTTTTAATGATAAAGTCCCGGAACTTCTCCGGAACGAAGGCACTAAGCAGGAATGGGGCCCGGGTAATTTCTGCCGAGAACCGGCTGCTCTTCCCAGTTCCATATCTGCCAGGAGTTGGCGCCAAGAATTTCCTCGGCATTCATTTTCAGGTTGGTCAGCAGTACCTTCCAGGGAATCCTGCTGAGATCCTGCATTTTCGCAACAGAGAATTCTTCATCTGATTCCGCAGCCTTAAGACACGATAAGGAAAACATGTGACAGTTGTTTGTCAGCGGACTGTATTTGCCGAGATCCTGACCCACCATGCTCAGGGCTGTGCTGGCCACTTTCGGGTTACCTGCGGGAACTCCGTTTCTGGCAGGGGCAAATATCGTTCGGGTATTTCCGTAACCGTTTTTGACAAAGACCTCGGGAGATACCAGTCTTATTATGCTGTGGCCTGTTGTACTGTCATTCTGGAGTTCCACAATGCACTTCTCCCCGCCTCCGACATAAATACCGGAATGATCACAGTACCCCATGCCGAGGTCCCGAAAAATAACAGCCCCGGGTTCAGGATTACCAGGAAGCTCCTTTCCGAGAAAAGATTTACCAAGTCTTACAACAAAGGGGACGACAGCCAGGGTAACTGCGCCCAGAATGCCATAGATCACCAGGCGTTTAGATTTGTTTTTGTCAGCGTTTTCCTTCATCGTGTTTCTCCTGTTTCCCTTATCTCACAGCACGGAACCTCAAAACCACCACAGTTCCGCAATTCATGTCCGCGTTTCGGAAAGCGACCTCCGAAAGTCTTTTCGGGGATCTCACACTTATCATCCCGGCAGGAACCGGAACAATGACTGCTAAGCCGGCTCCGGCCGGGAAACTCTCTCCGGCACGGCCTTTCCGTCCCAGTTCCACTTGAGCCAGGAATCGGCTCCGAGAACATCTCTGGCAGTATTCCTGAGATTGTCCAGGGTCATTTCCTGGTGCAGCCAGTGGCTGGAAGTCAGCTCCTGCATTTTGGCAACGGAAAACTTTTCATGGGATTCCGCAGCCTTAAGACAGGAAAAGGCAAACATGTGGCAGTTGTTTACAATAAGACTGTAACTGTCAAGATCCTCGTTAAGGACACTTCTGGCAACATTGGCCACTTCCTGGCTTCCCACGGCATCGCCGTCACGGGCTGAAACAAAAATGGTTCCCGTCATTCCGACGCCATGTTCAACAAATTCTTCGGGAGAAACCAGCCGGATAATGCTGTGACGGGTTTTCTCATCTCTCTGAAGTTCTACAATGCACCGTTCTCCGCCGCCAACATAAATACCGGAATGCTCCGCATAGCCTGTAAAAAGATCCCGGTAAAGAACAGTGCCCGGTTTTGGATCTCCCGGGATGAAATCCGAAATTGTCTTTCTTATGATGGTGGTTGCCGGCGGCTTGAGAATCGCAAAAGCACCGGCCGCAATTGTCCCAATACCAACGACTTTCAGTACTTTTTTCCAGAAGCCTTTTCTTTCATCTTCTTCCATAATGCATTTCCGTTATTGCCGGCATCCGGGACATTGCTCAGGAAACCGTTTTCTAAAAAATATTCACTAATCATAATAATTGAGATCCTGAAGGAGATTGTCAACAGGCGGTGATTTTTGTGAATTTAAAGGAATCAG
>CACYPY010000102.1 GCA_902776415.1 uncultured Ruminobacter sp. | reverse complement strand
GAGGAAAAGAAGCCCAAATCCGATGCCGATGTCATGAGCGAATGGGCGGCGGCTCTCGGCGAACAGAAGGAGGAGGAAAAGAAGCCCAAATCCGATGCCGATGTCATGAGCGAATGGGCGGCGGCTCTCGGCGAACAGAAGGAGGAGGAAAAGAAACCCAAATCCGACGACGAGGTGCTGGACGAGTGGGCCAAAGCGCTCGGCGAACAGAAGGAGGAGGAAAAGAAGCCCAAATCCGACGATGAGGTGCTGGACGAGTGGGCCAAGGCTCTTAATGAGCAGAAAGGCTCCTGATAAAGTCCGGATATTCAGTAACAGCCGATGGTTCCGCCACCGGCTTTTTTCAGTCTGGAGAGACAGCAATGCTTATAACCGCAGGAGAATTTGCCGCCGGAGCCCTGGAACGCTGGCGGAACGGCGGGTTCGCTTCCTTTGAATTCCTGAGAACCGGTCGCGGAGGGAATTTTCCGGGGGCGGTCTCAGCCCCGGATTTTAAACCCGAGCCGGCAGATCTGGAAGCAGCTCCGGAGACATATTATCTTTGTCCGGCCTTTTATGATCTCCAGGTTAACGGGTATGACGGCATAATGCTGGATGAATGTATTTCCCGGGAAGCGCTGGATCATATTGCCGCTTCCATGCGGGAGGACGGGGTATTCCGTTTTGTGCCCACGGTAATCACCTGTTCCTCTGAGCTTATGCTTAAGACCCTTAAAACCGTCCGGGAATGCCTGAAAAGCCTTAAGGACAGCATTCCCGGAGTGCATCTGGAGGGCCCTTTCATCAGTCGCGCCAAAAAGGGCATTCACGAGGAGAGGTTCATCAGAAGCATGACTGCGGAGGATCTGGCGGTTCTTCTGGAATACCGGGATGCGGTGGCCTATGTTACGGCGGATCCGGAAGCGGTGCCTTCGGAATATCTGAAGAAGCTGGTTTCTGCCGGGATTCGGGTGTCCCTGGGGCACACCGCTGCGGACGCCGCGAGCTCCCTGGAGTTTTTCCAAAACGGTGCTTCCATGGCCACGCATCTCTACAATGCCATGTCCCGTGCCCGGGGTGGCCGGGATCCCATGGCCGTTGAGGCGGTGCTGGCTCAGGACGGGGTTTATGCCGGAGTTATCGCCGACGGCATCCATGTGGCATGGCCGGAAATCCGGATCGCCCGGAAATGTCTGGGAAATCATTTTGTGCTGGTTACCGATGCTCTGGCAGCAGCCGGCGCCCGGAAGCCTCTTGCGAGCTTCCGGTTTGCGGGAACCACGGTTTACAATGATCCCCTGCGGGGGCTTGTTAACAGGGACGGCACCCTGGGAGGCTCCCGGCTCACCATGGCGGAGGGTGTCAGGAACCTCGTGCGGTACGGAGGTTTTTCCGAAAGGGATGCTCTCTGTGCCGCATCCGAGGCACCGTTCCGGGCCATGGGGGAAACGCCGGAGGTCTATCTTATTACGGATTCCTATCTTAATATCAGGGGAGCCTTCAGAGCCCGTTGATAAGGACAGCGGAGGCAGACAATGAATAAACAGGATATTCCGGAGCTGTTCCGGAGACTCCGGGAACAGTGGCCGGATCCCCGGCCCACTTTGGTTTTTCAGAACAATTTCGAGCTTCTGTGTGCGGTGCTGCTGTCGGCCCAGACCACCGATACCGCGGTGAACCGGGTGACGCCGGAACTCTTTGAGAAAGCTCCGGATCCGGAAAGGATGCAGCTTCTGGATACGGCCGAAATTGAAAGGATTATTTCCAGTCTCGGGCTCTACCGGAACAAAGCCAGGCATCTTAAGGAGCTGTCCCGGGTTCTGGTTACCCGTTTTAACGGGGAGGTACCGGAGTCCGAAGCGGATCTTACAGCGCTTCCCGGGGTGGGTATCAAAACCGCCCGGGTAGTTCGGAACATCGCCTTTGGAGCGGGGACCGTGGCCGTGGATACCCATATTTTCCGGGTAAATTCCCGGCTTGGGCTGGTTTCCGGCAAAACTCCCGAGGCTGTCAGCAGCGCACTTCCCGCCGTGATTCCCCCGGAGTTTATTCACGACGCCCACCACTGGCTGATATACCTGGGGCGGCATATCTGCCGGGCCCGGAATCCGCTGTGCCGGGAATGCCCGGTGCGGGACCTGTGCCGTTTTGAATTCGGGGAGGATTCCCGGGCCGGAAAGCCAGCGAATCCCGGGAAAAGGGCCGGCTCGGCCGGCCCCCGCAGGAAAGCCGGAAAATCAGGAGACCAAAGAAAATCATGAGGAGAACACTGTTATGGAAAAGATCATTGCGGCAGCCGGAAAGAACTACGAAATCCTGAAACTTCTGGGCCATGGGAAGGGCGGTTATTCCTACCTGGCCAAATGCGAGGGAAGGGAGGTGGTTCTCAAGCAGATTCATCACGAGCCCTGTGCCTACTATACGTTCGGGAACAAGATCGAGGCCGAACGCAATGACTATCAGCGACTGAAAAACGCCGGGATCAGAATTCCCGAGATGCTGGCACTGGATACGGAAAACGAACGCATAGTAAAGGAGTACATCGCCGGGGATACCGTGTTTGATATCGTGCGGGACCGGGGCAATGCGGATCCGTATCTTCCGGAGGTGCGGGAGATGGCGGCCCGGGCCCGGGCCGCCGGTCTTAACATTGACTACTTCCCCACCAACTTTGTGGTCCGGGACGGCCTTATCTGGTATGTGGACTACGAGTGCAACGGCTATATGGACGAGTGGAATTTTGAGAACTGGGGGATTAAATACTGGTCCCGGACTCCCGAGTTTGAGGAGTATCTCCGGAATCACCATTAATTGTCTTTCGCTGTTCAGATGTCATGATATGAGATCGGTTGGGAAGTATTCCCGGGGCAGCCCGTTTTTTCTTTGCGGAAAGATATCCCGCAAAGCTTCTTAAATGACAGTTGCCGGCAGCCTGTTTTTTACATCCGGGGAATTTTCTGGAAGGTTCCGAAGATCGTTTATTTTGTCCCGTGTTTCATAAAGCAGAGGATACAGAAGCAGATGGCACAGAAGCAGATGGCACAGAAGCAGATGGCACAGAAGCAGATGGCACGGCAGCAGACAGTTTATATTCCGACATAAGCACAGACGACGAAATATCGTTTAACCTCAAAATGGCTGGTGGAATTGGAATAACGAGTGAGGTCGGATCTGTTTCACCGCAGTATATGCTGAAAGTTTTAGTCATGCAAATTTATAGAGTTTAAGGAGTGTTGAAAACAAAATAAAACATATAAAAACTGTAAAAATGATTGACATTATATGATGCAATCAATTAAAATATGAAGTGTTTCCTGAGAGAGGGAATCACGGAGAATCACAGAAAGTTGTTCTGATTCCTTCTTTAAGCGGATTTCCGGCGGCGGTTTTTCTGACAGACTTATCGTTCATAAGTCCGCAGAGCGCAAAATGCGTATCCGGACAAACACTTCCGGGGGCTATATGAGCAGCATCACCTGTTCCTGTTTCGTTAAAGGTTCTGATAAAACCCCGATTCCGGCAAGCAGCCCTCTGCTCCTGATTTTTTCAGAAATCTGCGGCAGGGCGATCTTCTTGCCTTCGGCAGGTACTACTGAGGAGCGTTTCGACTCCTTCCGGGACAGGGATAACTGCCTGAAGCCCCTGATTGAATGGCTGGTGCCTGACAGATCTCTCCCGGAGGCACTTCTCATAACCCGCTATGCCATTGAGTTCATGCCGTATCACACCGGGGATGCCAAAGTCACCCGGGAAAACTGCGATCTCAGAAAGTGGCTGAACGGTTTCTTTCTTAGCTGTGCCTTTACCCCCGAAGAACGTAAGTTCATCAAACTGTCACGTCTGGCAAATGAGGACATCTCGTATATTGCCTCCCGAAAAGGAGAATGGATGAACTCCCGGAGGATGTGAAACTTCATGACAGGGCTTTTCCGGGCACCCGCGGGAACGATACCACTGACCGGGTTTTCTGTCTCAGCGTGAACGAGGCGGAATGGTATTTCAGGGAGCATGAGCCCCGGATCTGCTATGCGACAAGGTTTACCGAGTGCAAGGGAATCGGAACCTGCGGCTGGCCGACCGATGAATGGTGGAATGAAAAGCATTCCTGGCACTGGATGCTGAAAACTCCCGGAGTTTCGCACAAATGCGCGGGTGCGCGGATGCCCGGGGTGCTTTCGGATTCCGCAGAATGCCTGTCCGGAAGGGCGTTGATACCATCCGACCGGCAGGAGACAGAGTGGTTTGGAGGACTGAGATGATTTTTGACAGACAGGACGGAGTGCTTCCCGGAAGAATAATCAGCATTGATCTCGGCACCGGGGAACCTGCGGAACCCGTATTCCCCCGGGATCCGAAAACCGCCTCCCCGAATGATGCCGCAGTCGGGGACATAATCTGGTTCGGGCATTATCCCGGGATCTCTGCGGCAGAGGACAGTCAGGATCCGCTTCCCGTACCGTGGCTGGTACTGGACAGAACTTCTGAAGATCTTCTTCTCATTTCCCGGGATGCGCTGGACTCCCGTCCTTATCACGGAGAGTTCCGGGATGTTGTCTGGGAAGACTGCGATCTTCGGAAATGGCTTAACGGCGAGTTTTTGCATTCCTTCTTCAGCGCTGCCGAGCAGAAAAGGATCCTGGTGTCGCACCTTGCTAACGATGACAATCCGGAATACCGCACTTCGGGGGGCGGTGCCACTTCGGATCGGATCTTCTGTCTCAGTCTTTCCGAGGCCGGAAGATACTTTGCGGATGATGCCTCAAGAAGGTGCGGGCCTGCAGAACGTGCCGTCAGGAAGGGGCTTTGGGCCAATGAGGAGGGGCACTGCTACTGGTGGCTCAGGACCCCGGGCCGCTACGGCTTCAATGCTGCCGCCACGGATCCCTTCGGGGAACTCTGGCCTGACGGCAATACGGTTAACGGCGAAGACCACGGCGGAGTGCGTCCCGCCATGAGGATTTTCACGGAGCCGTTGTCTTCGAATCCGGGATGAATTTTTCGAGGTGAGAACAACCTCCTGCAAAATTCTTTCCGATACCGGTTATAATTGTCCGACCGGGGCGGTTTGACAATAATGCTGTCCCGGGATCGCGGTATCGGATGGCCGGTGCCGGAATGCGCGGAAAGATGTGCTGAAGGATGTGCTGAAGGATGTGCTGAAGGATGTCCGGAAGAGCGGTTTTTTTTGATGACGAGACCGTTATTTTCCGGGCGAAGCGCGGAGTCTGGGAATCTCGGTAAATGTCAGAAAGAAATTTGAGCAATGATTTTCTTAATCTCATAAACAGGACTTCGGCCGAAGACCTTACTCTCGGCTGTCCCGATGTGACCGGCCTTGTCCTGAGCGGCTACCGGGTACTCGAAAAGCTGAAGGTGGAATCCGGAGAGGCCGATCTTTACATCTGCCGCCGGATTGGCGGGGAATATTCCTGGACGGTAAGCACCAGCGATCGGTATATGCTCAAGCTTTTCAGAAGACCCAATGCCGTCAAGGATGATGTTCTTTCCCGGCTTAAAAGCATCAGAAATCCCTGTGTTGCCCCGGTGTGCGCCTCCGGAGTTCATGAGAATTATCAGTACGTTGTTATGCCCTGCTACAAATATCCCAGTCTGGGGCGGGTGCTGGAGGACGGAGGACGGTTTTCGGAAGGTCATCTCCGGAAGCTGATTATTCCTTCTGTAAACGAAGGTCTCAGGGCACTCCATGAAGCCGGAATTCTTCATAAGGATCTGAAGCCCGCCAACCTTATCCCCGACAATTCCGGAGAGCATATTGTCATTATTGATTTCGGAATCAGTACCAATGCCGGCAGCAAAAGCTTTGTGGTTACCAGAACCGGCATGAGCCCGTTCTATGCCGCTCCGGAGGCCCTCCGGGGAGTGTTTCACCGGGAGAGCGACTATTACTCCCTGGGTATTACGATATTCGAGCTTTTTACGGGACATCTTCCTTTCGGAGATCGGGAATTGCCCGAGTCGGAGGAGGCAGAGACCGCCGAACCGGAAATCGTGTTTCCGGAGAATTTCCCGGAGGATCTCCGGACTCTGGTACTGGGACTTACCTATAAGGATCTTTCCGGCAGGGACGATCCGGACAATCCTGACAGAAGATGGGGGTATGACGAGGTCAGAAGATGGCTTAACGGCGAAAAGCTTCCGGTCCCGGGAGCCTCACGGAGGGCTCCGGAGGGAGACTCCGGATTTCCGCCGTACCGCTTCGGAGGGATTACCTACCATGACGAAGGAGAACTGATAAAGGCACTGTTTGCAGCTCCGGAAAAGGCTGCAGAGGATCTGATCCGGGGCACTCTGACGTATCACTACCTTTCTTTTGATGCCGCGAAGGGAGATCTCTGTAAAAGTGCGATCCGGGATATCGAAGCCGGCGGGGATCGCATAAGGATTCTGTTTGATTTGCTGTACAAACTGTGTCCGAAATGCGAAGGACAGGGCAGCGCGGTGTTCGGAGAAGGGGAGTTCCGGTTCCGGAATGCCGAAGAATTCCGGAGTTACATCGAAGGACTTCGGGATGAGGGCCGGTTCTACGAGCTTCTGAATCTGCGATCCTGCTACGGCAAGGCTCTTAAGGATGTTTCAGAGAAGGTCTGGCATTCCGATGTTCATGACGAGCTGGAAAGACTTGCGGCGCCCTGCGTTAAGTTCGGGGAAAGAATATTCGGGAATGAGAATGATTTTATTGCCTTTCTGAAGGAGCTTATTGCGGCCAACCGGGACACCCCGTTGAACCTGAAGCGCTTTGTTCTGGAGCATCAGAATACCCTGGACACCCTGAGGGCGCGGCCGCTTCTGGAGGAAACCATAACCGAACTTATGAAGTACGGCTCCCTGAAATCCCCCGGGAACGGGATCATCACCGTAAACGGCATCAGATATCCCAGAACCGAGCTCAGATCCGGAGAGTGCCTCACCTTCGGAAGCTACTGGCAGGAGCAATCCGGCACAAAAACCCCCATCGAGTGGCTGGTGCTTCAGAAAAACGGAAACGAAGCCCTGATTATCAGTCGCTATGCTCTGGAGTGCCGGCAGTATCATCACGAATATGCCGACCGGACCTGGGAGAACTGTGATCTCCGTAAATGGCTTAACGGAGAATTCCTGAGAACGGCATTTTCCGAAAGGGAACAGCGGCTGATAAAGGAATCCCGTCTCGGCAACGAGGATAATCCCGAGTACCGTACCCGGGGCGGCTCGGACACCCGGGATCGTGTTTTCTGCCTCAGCATTTCCGAAGCCCGGAGATATTTTTCAGACGACGCTTCCCGGCAGTGCCGGCCCACCAGGTTTGCCGCTGACGGCAGCTGCTTTGTGGATGATGCCAACGGCTGCTGTTACTGGTGGCTGCGTTCCCCGGGGCATTATCAGTATCGGGCAGCCCTGGTTAACTCGGACGGGGAGCTGCATCTGTCCGGCGCCACCGTTCTTAATGTAATAGGCACGGTGCGTCCCGCCATGAGAATTGTCCTGAATTCACTGATTTGATGGCATGTCCGGGCGTGCAGTATTCGTCCCGTGTGTCGGACAGTCATCATAATGTTCTGACAGGGAGAATCGTATGAATTGTGCGACCGCTGCATTTGACTTCGATTTGGAGTCCCTCACCCGACTTCAGGAAGACGCTGACATTATGACGTACATACTTTTCAGCGCTGCCTTAGGTGATGTCTTTGAGGAGCCGGAGGTGATTCGGGAGTACATCGTCCGCCTTCCCGAAATTCTCCGGAAGCTTCGGCTGGCAGATGAAAAACAGCTGGCAATTTTTAACGGCTTGACTCCGGACAGTCTTGAGAACTTCGTGGAGGAGCTAAGTGACCTGGATGCATTGGTAGCCGGTGCCCCGTGTATAATCGATTCTCTCCGGGAGATCAAAAATCGGCATGGCAGAAGACAGAAAACAGTTGCCGGCGATCTGCCCGGGGAACCGGGGAGTCTCGTCAGGTTCGGCCGTTACCCGCAGGATCGGTGGCCGGACGTCTCACAGCATGTCCGGGAAAACGCCCTCGGTCCCGGACGGGCGATGGAGGCTCCCATAGAGTGGCTGGTACTGGAAAAAACGGATACCGCCATGCTCCTTCTCAGCTTTTACGGAATTGATTCCCTGCCGTATCATCATGAATGCCGCGATATCTCCTGGGAGGAATGCGATCTCAGAAAATGGCTGAACGACAGGTTCCAAAGCACAGCCTTCACTCCGGAGGAGCAAAGGAGAATCATCATCGGGGATCCTGCGGGCGAAGCCTCCGGGAACAGACAGGATTCCGGGGCAGAGATCATCCGGGATCGGATTTTCTGCCTCAGCCGTGAGGAGGCAGAAAGGTATTTCCGGGATGACGCGTCCCGGATTTGCGAGCCCTCGGAATATGCCATCAGAAAGGGAGCCTTTTTTGATGAGAAACCAATTTCCTGTTACTGGTGGCTCCGTTCCCAGGGAAAGACCCGGAGCCGGGCCGTTTCCGTTACCGCAGCAGGATCCCTGCATTATGACGGGGACAGTGTCGAAATGGGCGGAAATGCGGTGCGTCCCGCTCTTTGGATATCTCTTTAGATCCGGAGCGGACGTATCTGTTATTCCAACGAATGATCACCATGCATGTCATAAAGTCCCCTGGCAGTATCCGGCACAGGATTTGTGTGCTATATTGAGGTAACGGATGATGAAACAGAGCCAGTGCCGGGGATGTTCAATCAAAAGGAGATTTCACAATGACTGTTACCAGCAGAGATTTTCCGATAGGCTACGAGAAATTTGACGAGCTCAGGAATGAGAAAAAAATCTATATTGACAAAACCTCTTATCTGGACGATCTTCTCAATTCAGCCAAGGTAAGCCTTATTTTGCGACCCCGGCGTTTCGGAAAAACCCTGTCCATGAGCATGCTTGAGAATTTCCTGGAGCTCAATTACGAGAATCCCGAAGACCGAAGCCGCCAGGAGACTCTTTTTAAGGGGCTTAAGGTTTGCACGGAGAAAGAGTACAGGGAACTCCGCGACAAATTCATGGGCCGCTATCCGGTAATCAGCGTTTCATTTAAGGATACGGAGGCTAAAAATTTCAAGGGAGCTGTCTATAAGATTGTTTCCGTTTTTGCCGATTTGGCTTATAAATTTCAGTCTCTGACAAGGATTGAGAGTCTGGATACTGTTTTTCTTAGGAGGATCATTAACTGCAAAAACAACACAGAGCCTGTATTTGAAAGTGATGGTACCATTATCGAAAATACCGCCACCATGATTCAGGACTTTTTAAAGGATCTGGCAGGCTGTCTTAACAAAGTATACGGTAAACAGGCAATCGTTATTATTGACGAGTATGACGTTCCTCTGCAGAAAGCAACAGTACACGGTTATTATGACGATATGCTCATCCTTATAAGAGGGATTCTGAGCACCACT
>CACYPY010000101.1 GCA_902776415.1 uncultured Ruminobacter sp. | reverse complement strand
TCGAAAGTGGCCTGTGGGCGAGTGATGTAGTCAAGCCTGTTTTTGCCCACTATTGTGGATGATGTAAACACCAAAAACCAAACCTTTTTATCTACACCCTCATTACTGGACGGTTACAGGCCAGACATGCTGTTCCCAAAAAAATGAAAAAGTACTTGCGCCGCCGTTTTCAATCAAGTATCATACGCACGTCTTCGCGAGAGTAATTCAATGGCAGAATGAAAGCTTCCCAAGCTTTATACGCGGGTTCGATTCCCGTCTCTCGCTCCACCAAAGATTCTCAAAACCTCCAAATCCTTGACTTTAAAGTCTTCAGCCCCCAAAATTACCTTTTTTTGTGATTTTTGCCCCCTTTTTTTTACCAAATTTGGGCTTTTCCGGGGTCTGGAAATGGGGTCTGAAAAATTTTGTAAGCAGAGGTTAATAATGATAAAAAAGGGGGATCTGCAGCGTAAAGTTGCGGAGGGAGAAAAGGTCAGAATTACTGACGTTAATGGCCTGAGTCTGATAATCAAGGGAACTAAGAAGGGGCACGACGTATTCATACGTGCACAGAATTGTGCTGGACGGAAAACGGATAGACAGGGTGATACGAGCGGATTTGCTTGAAGAAGCCCGGAAAATTGCCCTTGACTGTTACACCATGGCAAAATCCGGACTGCATCCTGAAGGAATATCTGAATTTGACCTTACTTTGGCACAGGCAGTCAGCGATTATCAAGCACTGCAAAAGCAGAAGAAGATATCCCAGGCTACCGATAAAAAGCTGAATCTCACGATAAACAAATACCTGAAACCGCATTTTGATTATCCGCTGTCCAAAATCAAAACACGGACTGTCAGCGATCTTATTCTGAGACCGATCATTGATAACGGCTGCTGGGACATGGTGAATTATGTAAAACGTCTTCTTCAGAAGATTATGCAGCTTGCCAGAGCAAAATACCCTGAGTGGAATCTGGACGGACTCTTTGAAATCGATATGCTGATCCAGAAGTCTGCCGGGACATCTCAGCATCATCCGGCAATGACGGACGGAGATGCGACTTCAAATATCCGGAGCCTGTATGATGTGTTTCGCTGTATTTTCCAGATGTCTTCAAGATGCCTCTGCGAGCTTTCCCTGCATCTTCTCCTGCGGCCTTCGGAAATAGTGGAGCTTAAGGTAACCGATGTGAATATGCAGTCCCGGATCCTGATGGTTCAGAAAACCAAAACAATCCGGGACGGCTCCGGCTTCCGCGTGCCGTTGTCTGATCAGGCGGTGAAGCTACTTAACATAGCTTTCAGCGCCAAAAATAAATCCGAAGAATCCGTACCTTTTTGAAAGCCGGCAGCAGCTTGCCGGACATATGAATCACGAAACCGTGAACACAACACTGAAGCGGCACGGATTCAAGGGCAATTGGCCGCACCTGGATGGAGAGCCAGAACGTGGAGTTTGAGGTGGCCGAGATGTGTCTCAGCCATAAGACGGGAAACAGCACTGTGAATGCCTATCGCAGGACTGACTATCTTGAAGAACGGAAGGCTGTTATGCAGCAATGGAGCGACTTTATAACGGCAAGCGCTCAGGGGATGAGTCTGGCGTAACTTCGCAAAAACCTGTCGGAATTACCGACAGGTTGGAATTATTTGCCTTACCCGCTCTCTGACAGGTACAATAATCTCAATCGTGTCTGCCCCCTCTGCAGTGAAGCCTTGCGCATAGCTGTCATGAGCAGGCCATCATTGCGTATTCCCGAAGACAGATAAAATGAACGACTGCGTACAGATTGATAAAAAGGATTTGCAATTACTGCTTGAAAGAAAAAGGGATAGCATAGTTCATTCCCTTTCCTTGAAGCAGATAGCTGCCGATGTTATAGCTTTGCTTTCCATTGGTTCTTCATGCGTGCAATGGTTTAATACCGGAAATAGCATGTACGGAATTCTGTTTGCGATGGTTGTTGCTGCCGGATCTTTTTGGTTTTTCGTGACTGTGTCGGCCATATTTAGCGGATGGAAAAACAAATACAGTCACGAACAGCTTTTCGCGGATATCGAAGGCATCAGCCGCAACGAACATCCTTTCAGCCTGATGATTATCCAGCATCCGAAAAATCGAAAAATCCTTACAGTGTATGACCGGCGCTGGGATATGTGGCTGCTGCCCTACAAGAAGGCCGCATCTTCGGAAGAAGGCACCAGAGCAGACAACAGGGAAAAAGATTTAGTCCAGGAATATCTTCAGGCTACCTTCAACATTCCTAATGACAGCGAATGCAGCCTGAAACTCAGGCAGTATACTCGCAAATATTCCGTATCAGACAAGGTGGATAAGATTTACTATCATCGGTTTTTCAGGATCATGACAGACAAGCTGCCGGATACGGAAGAATTTGAAATCAACGGCAACAAGTGCCGCTGGTGGACTATTTCCGATCTTGAGGTAGACCCGAAAACTCAGAAAAACAATGCTGAAATTATCGCTACTGTCAAAAACGAAGTGCTGTAATCAGACAGTAATCCTCAGCGGCTTTCCCAGGGGCATTAAAGCATTCTGCCAGAGCGTTAAGACCGGTGGTTTTTCTGAGACTCAGGATGTTGTTAAGCCTTTGATTGCAGACCTCAAGTCTTCTGGCAAGCTCAGATGGTCTTACCATCAAATCAATCATGGTGTTTCGGAGCATAATACCCGCAATGCGCATTCTTGGTAATTCTCTGGGCAGTAACGATAGAATTCAGGTAAATAACTGACAGATTTTTGTTCCGGTCTCGAGGTTCTTCAGATTCTTGATTACACTCATTTTAAAGAGACTATCTTCAAATTTGCCAACGCCTGTGTTAAAGGTGGCAGGAAGGCAAAGATCGAATCAGATTAAGCTTCTGTCTTCATACTGTTTTCTTCCCGAGATTTTTGCCGGAATGACGAACCTGAGTCAGTCTTTTGATTTCGCCGACTGCGGTCAGTTTGTTCAATGTCCGCTTATGGTTCTGAAAACCTTTTGGTTTTCTGTCCGGACTTTCCGGGGCAGGATTATTTTTGGCGGGATTCCCGAGAAGGGGCTTTCGTTATCACTGATAACCTGCCGGTGATGTTATACTCATCAGGTTGTAACATGACTGGAAGTCCGGAGAACAGGACTTGAATTTTGGGGTAGAAATGAGAAAGCTTTGTATTTTTGGCGTTATTGCCGGTATGGCAATAACAGGATGCAGTTATTTTTCCTTTGAAACAAACCTCAGTCCCGAGAAGGCTGAGGATTACTTTTCCAGGGCCAATCTCAGGGTTTACAAGAACAGCGAGCTCCGGGATCTGAACTATGAAAGCCTTGGTACTGTTGAAGGGGTGTCCTGTCAGCTTTCCAGAGATGAGCCTGAAGCCACGGAGAGGGATGCCCGGCTGGATGCCCGCGAAAAGGCGCATATGAGAAAGGCCAACGGCATTGTCTATACCTCATGTGTGGCTCTTGAGAATACTCCGGTATGCCTTACCAGCGTTTCATGCTATGCACGGGCTGTTTACGTGAAGGAAGACTGAAGGTCATGAATCTTTGCATTGCTCCCGTCGGGTGGATTGAGTCTCCCTTTGCAGAAAAGTTTGCCGTTCCCCGGCAGAGTGCCCTGGTCAGGCATGGCAGCTTCAGGATTCGCTTTTATCCCCCGTATAACGTGAGGGATGCCTTCACCGGCATTACGGGCTTCAGTCATCTTTGGGTGCTCTTTAATTTCAGCATGGTTCCGGAGTCCCGGGATTTTCAGCCCAGGGTACGGCCCCCCAGGCTCGGCGGCAACCGTTCGGTGGGGGTTTTTGCTTCCAGATCTCCCTTTCGTCCCAACCGGATTGGACTTTCGGTGGTGGAGCTTCGGGAGGTTTGCGAGGATGAACAGGGAACCTATCTCAGTATTTCCGGTGCCGATCTGGTATCAGGTACCCCGGTTCTTGATGTGAAGCCTTATATCAGATTTACGGACAGTGTTCCCGAGGCCCGTTCCGGATTTGCGGAGGAACCTCCGGCAAATATGGAGGTGGTTTTTGAGGACGCTGCCGGGGAGGCGGTTCGGGAGTCGGGAATTCCGGAGTTTCGGGAGCTTATTGAGGAGGTTCTGGGACAGGATCCCCGTCCGGCCTACCGGCACGAAATTTCCGATGATGACCGGTGCTATGGCGTGCAGCTTTATAACTACAATGTAAGATGGCGGGTCTCCGGGAACCGGGCGGTGGTGGTGGCGGCTGACAGGTTGTAATCTCTCCGGAATTCAGATAACGGTCTTCAGGAATTCCCTGAAATTTTCATAATGAAAATGATAACCCAGCCGTGCCAGAGCAGCGGGACGGGCGGTGTTTGAAAGCAGCAGAAATGCAGCAGTTTGCGGTTTCAGTATTTTCAGCGGCATTTCCGGGAGATGTGCGGTGAATGCCGCCCGGTTCAGATCTGCAATGTCGCGGCAGATTTCGTTTAGACTCAGGGGATCCGGCACTGCCAGATTAATCTTTCCGGAAAAATCCGGCCATTTTCGGATCAGATTCCAGGCGATTTCCGCGGTATCCGGAATGCTTATCCACGAAAGCATGCTGTTTCCGTTTCCGGGGATGATGACCGGCTGCCTTTTGGTCATAATAAAGGGTTTCAGAAAGCCGCCGTCCTTTCCCATAACAGTACTGAATCTCATGGTAATCAGCCTGGGAATTTCGGAAATGCATCCGGAATTCCGGAGTTCTTCCAGTGTCTCAGTGGCGGCATTCTCCCAGCTTCCGGCGAGTCTGGCCGGAAAGGTATTTCCCGCGGCGGATTCTTCCGGAGCCGGTTTTTCATCCGGGGGATAGATTCCGGTGCTTCCCGCCATGATGACGGTCCCCGGGAGCATGCCGGCCGAGGCCAGACTCCGGAACAGTCCTGCGGTATAGCCGGCCCGGGAGGATTCCAGTTCTGCCGTATTCTCAAAAAACGGGATCATGGTGAATACCGGGGAACCGGCCAGATGGATCAGGATATCCGGAGTCCGGCCCTGAAGTTCTCCGGCCGTATTGATGATTTTCAGTTTGTCCGCAGGCACGTTTCGAAACAGCCGGCATACCTGCGGTGCCTTCCGGCGGGAGAGCACGGTAAAGGAGATATCCGAACTCCGGGATAAAAAGTCGGAGATAAGATGCCTTCCGATAAAGCCGGTACCCCCGGTGATAAGGATGTTCATGATTTGATTTTCGCTGTTTTTCCGGGCGGGATCCCGATTTAAGACCTGCTTTTGTCGTGATCCCGACCGGGCTGTAAAAAGGGCGGTTTTCGAAAGAAAACCGCCCCCATGTTTTCCCGGCTGTCAGAAAAGATTCCGGGACTGCTCAGGATCAGCTATCAGGCCTTCTGCTGCTGTGCCTGAATTGCCGTAATGGCAATGGTGTATACAATGTCGTCCACGAGAGCACCGCGGGACAGGTCGTTAACCGGACGCTTCAGTCCCTGAAGCATGGGGCCGATGGAGATCAGCCCGGCGGTGCGCTGCACGGCCTTGTAAAGCGGATTGCCGCAGCTCAGGTTCGGGAAAATGAAGACAGTGGCCTTGCCGGCAACAGGGGAATTCGGAGCCTTGGTGCGGGCCACGCTCATTTCCACTGCGGCATCGTACTGCAGGGGACCGTCAACCTGGAGATCGGGACGCTGAGCCTTTACAGCCTCGGTGGCGGCCTTCACCAGATCAACATCGGGGCCCTTGCCGGAACTGCCGGTAGAGTAGGAAATCATGGCAACCCGGGGCTCAATGCCGAAAGCCTTTGCGGTATCGGCTGACTGAATGGCAATGCCGGCCAGCTCCTCTGCGGTAGGATTGGGGTTGACGGCGCAGTCGCCGTATACCAGAACCTGATCCGGCAGAAGCATGAAGAAAATCGAGGAAACCTGTTTGGCTCCCGGAGCGGTCTTGATGATCTGGAAGGCCGGACGTATGGTGTTGGCGGTGGTATGAACAGCACCGGACACCAGACCGTCGGCTTCGTTGTTGTCAATCATCATGGTGCCGAGCATTACATTGTCCTGAAGTTCCTGAACTGCCTTTTCCGGAGTCATGCCCTTGGTCTTTCTGAGCTCTACCAGACGATCCACGTACTTGCCGCGGCTCTGTTCCACATCGATAATTTCGACGCCGTCTCCCAGAGTAACGCCGTTGTCCGCGGCAACCTTTCTGATGTCATCGGGATTGCCCAGAAGCACCGGAGTGGCGATGCCGCGTTCGGCACAGATGGCCGCAGCCTTCACAGTGCGGGGTTCGTTTCCTTCGGGGAGCACGATTCTCTTTCTGTCAGACCTGGCGGTCTCGGTGAGTTTGTAGCGGAAGGCTGCCGGGCTGTAGAGTCTTTCGTGAGGGGTGTCCTGAATCAGTTCCCTGATCATGTCCTTGCTGAAGCAGCTGCCGATGAAGTCGGAGATGGCATGTACCCGATCCTCGTCGTCAGAAGGAATGCCGATTTCGTTGTTGAAGTCCTTGAGGTCAATGGCGGTCTGCCAGGCCTGGTTCTCGGTACGGATAACGGTGAGACCGGTACTGTAAATACTGGCCAGGGCGGTTTCGGCATCGGCGGAGAGAGGAGCGGTACCGGTGAGAATGAGCGCGCCGAGCTTGGTTCCCTTGACGGCTTCCTTTTCAACTTCCCTGATAACATCGGTACGGTCGCTGGATACCACAACAAGAGCATCTTCCTCCAGGAGATCCACCACGTTTTCTGCCTTACAGTCGCAGAATACGGCATCGGAAAGTCTCCGGTTTCTGATATCGCCGGTATTCAGAATCTTCACGTTGATGAAGTGTGCGCTGAGGTATTTGGCCAAATCGCTGGGACGGGTAACGTTAAGCTTGCGGTTCAGGGGAATTACGGCCAGTGCTTTGGTTACATCGGTAAGTTCCAGCCCCTTGAGATCGGAATCGGAGGTGATTTTGTTGAAAATAACGCCGATAACCCGGGATCTCTGAATTTCGGAAAGACTGTTAAGAGTGATCTTGATGGTGTTTTTGAGGTGTTCCACATCTCCCTGGGGTTTGGCCAGAAGAATGATATCGGCGTCGATGCCGCTGGCTATTTTCGCATTCAGGGATACGGCATAGGGATGTCTTTCCTGAGGAGCCAGACCTTCCACCAGTATGATGTCTGCCTGAGATTCGGCCTTGTGCGCTTCGAATTTTCCGATAATGTCCTCAAGAAGAACATCCTCCCTGTTGCCGGAAATCATGCTTTCCATGCAGGAAGCCTTGATGGGCTCCGGAAGGTTAAGTCCGGTACTGGTTCTGATGGTTGCGGTGCTGGCTTCAGAGCCCACGTCCGAAGATTTCGGCTGGGCGACCGGTTTCATGAACGTTACCTTTGCGCCGGCATCCTGCATGGCTTTGATAAGACCCAGACTTACAGAAGTTGCGCCGGCCTCGCTGTTGACCGGATAGAGCATAATTGTACGTGCCACAGGCTTTTCCTCTTTTGAAAACGAGATATGGAGATACGGTCTGTACTGGCTTTCAGCTGCTTTTCAAAAAGTCAGAAGAATTCCCCTGTACGGTGAAAACAGGATATCCTTCCTGCATATCTGATGAGTGCAGAGCCTTATGGAATAAGGCTTTTAAACTGCTCACCGTGAGTTAAGAACTTAAGTAGGAAGTATAGCCCATATCGGAAGGGGCGGCAATTTTCTGATTATGAAAAATAGGAGACAGCTTCATTTTTGAGGTTCTTTCCGGGAACGGGGCTAAGGAGCTCCTGAAAAAGACACAAAGTACCCGAAATATTCGGAGGGCATTGCTGCCTTTTCCGAAGGACATTGCGAAGGAGCATGGAATCCGGTGAACAATGCCGCAGAGATTTTGGGGTGTAATATAATGGCTCTGTTGTGGAAAAGGGGGGATTCGGGATCCGAATCAGTGTTCATGGTCAGAAAAGGTCCTCCCCGTTTTTTTTCATTGTGTTTTGGGCACGCCACGATATGGAACAAAACAGGACAGCCTGCGGGAATTCCTGCGTTTTTACGCAGCCGGCGGGGATTTTGGGTTCCGGCCACCGGCCGGATTAAGCACTCCGGAGGATGAAATTGTCTGAAATATTCAGACGCGGTCAGGAAATTGCGAGAATCTGGCCCCGGGATATCAAGGTGATTAATGCCATGTACCGGGAGGGGCTGATTGCCTCCATGGTGGTATATGCGTCAAAATGGATGCCGCCGGTGCTGTGCTTTTTCATTGTCTGGTATTTTTGTTTTCTCCGATTTTCGGCAGTCAGTTTTCCGTCGTATCTCTGGCCATCAGTGGTGTTCATGCTGATGCTGGGGTTTCTGGCACCGCTTTGGGGGATCCGTGCTCTGGGAAAACGCTCCCTGAGAAAGCTCAATTCCCGGGAGATTGCCTGGTATTGCAGGATCTGCCGGGCCGCGGGTGATATTCCTGATTCCGCACCGGATGTGCTGCTTCTGGCCCGGGCTCTCAGAAAAGCTCTTGATCGGGCAGGAACGAATCCGAAGCCGTTTCTTGATGATATCTGAGGCAAGATTTGTCTGCCGAGTTTTTCAGTAGGTATTTTTGAAATATTCCCTGATAATTCCTTTCAGATGATCCATAAGCTCCTTTTTCGGAGGTCGGATGTTTTCAAGCTTGTAGGGATCGTTAAAGAATTTCCACTTATGCTTGCCGAGCTCGTGGTAGGCCAAAAGCTCTACTCGTTCAACAGCATCACCGAGAGAGACAATAAACTTTCCAAGTGCATGGGCGTTTTCATCATCGTCGGTGTAGGAGGGAATAATCACCTGCCTTATCCACATTTTCTTGCCGTGATCCCGAAGATACCGGGCGAATTCAAAGACCCGTTCGTTGCCGAACCCGGTGATTTCCCGGTGTTTTGCGGGATCCATGGCCTTGATATCCAAAAGGAAGGTGTCGGTTTCTCCGATAAGGGCCAGCTGGTCCGCACTGTAATGAAAATAGCCGTTGGTGTCCAGGCAGGTGTTAAATCCGGCGGCGTGAACCTGCCTGAAAAGTTCGGCAATGAATTTCGCCTGCAGTGAGGCCTCGCCGCCCGAGCAGGTAACTCCGCCTCCGGTGGCCCTGAAGAACGGAGCATAGGTGATAATCTCCTTCATCAGCGTTTCCACGGTGTACAGAGTTCCGCCCTTCATGTCCCAGGTGTCTCTGTTGTGGCAGTAGATGCATTTGAAATTGCAGCCCTGAAAGAATACCAGGTATCGGATTCCGGGCCCGTCCACGGTGCCGCCGGTTTCAATTGAGTGAATGCGGGCCGTCAGCTGTCCTGCCGGGGTTTCGGAAGTCTGCTCCGCATTCTGATTGCTGTTTTCTGTCATGGTTTTATCCTCATTGAATGCCGGAATTGTTCCGGAATGCGCTGGTCATGTACCATATTTTATTCGCTCTGTTCCACTCTATAGTTGATCTGAAACATTTCATAGGGAATAACTCTCCGTAAAACAGCTAGAAAGTTATTATATGCGGTCTAGCGAATAGA
>CACYPY010000100.1 GCA_902776415.1 uncultured Ruminobacter sp. | reverse complement strand
GCTTATCGGACATGGCAATTCCCAGGTTTCCCAGGAAATGCGTTATTACTGATTCCGGAGAAAAAAATCTGGAGCGGTTGTCATAAAAGTCAAAAACAACCTGAGTTATTTCCTGATCCGGGTTTTGAGCAGCTTTTTGCCTTATTTCCGGAGGAATAAGATCCGGATATCGCTTTGCAAAATTTGAAATCCCCCTGATAACTCGTCTTGAAAAAGACTCCAGCAGTTCATGGTTATCTGTTTTTACTCCTGAAAAATCAAATTTGAGCACGTAATAAGAACTCTTTTGCGGGGTGGAATGAGAAGCGATGTATTTTCCTTTAAGGCGATATCGTAGTAATACATAAGGAGTTCGGTAAACATGGTTTTGCCGAATCTCCGGGGCCTTAAGAACATGGATACCGTAGCGCCGCTTTCCTCATAAATTTTCAGAAAACGGGTTTTGTCCACGAAGGCATAGTTATTCTCAATGATTTTCTTAAAGTCTGTCATTGCTGCCGGAATAAGTTTTGGCATTGTCATATACCTTACTGTCCAGAGTAAGAGAGTTGCAAAGGAACCGTCGTATATCCTTCACGATATTCTGTTAGAGCAGACCTGTTTTTGCAAGGAAAAGGGATCAGGAAAGAGATGCCCGCAACACCGGATCAGATTGCCTCATCCGCAGATCTGATATTTTAACAAAAAACTTCATATCCATGCTTTGCAGTGGCTTACACTCTTTCTTTCAGAAACGGGATTTCACTGAAAAATATTTTCCGCAGGGAGGTATCCCGTCTGAAACTGCTGTCTTTCCGGGGTTCCTAAGGTGAGGGGGCGCAGTGTCCCGGGATGTGGTTCTTCCTGAGACGTCTGCATCTTAAATCCCGCGTTTTCCGACACTTTTCTGTTCCGCACTCCCCCGAAAACCCTGTGCCCTGAAAGTGATTTCTCAATGCCCCGTTCCCGGCTTCCCCGACACAGCATGAAAAATGCGTGACCCGATCCCCTAAAACGCTTATTAAAACGCGCTTCCGGAACATCTCTGTAATATAATCATCCGACAATCGGGTTTTGTGTGAGAAGTCTTTAAAGTTTTTTTGCTTTTAGCGGGCATTCAGCGGGTAGACGGCGGGTAGGTAGTAAGTTCGGATGTTCAGAAAGTATTGTGGAATTGCAGGTATGAAATCAGGTTTTTGTCTCTCTCTTCTGGCTGCGGCCACTGTTGCCGTTCTCCCGGGGTGCGGCAGCGATGCGGAGCTTTGCCAGAAAAATTTCAATGCCGGGAATTACGGAGACGCGCTCAGGCACTGTTCCCTTGATCCGAAAAACCCGGAGTCCCGCTATATTGAAGCACTTATCAATATTGATGCGATGATTCCGGTTTCCGACCAGGCAAAGGGCCTTAACATCATGAATGAACTTGCGGATTCCGGAGATCACCGGGCGATCCTGAAGCTGGCCCGGATTTATGCCGCAGGCTCGGGAAGCATAATTCAGGATCAGGATAAGGCTCTTGAATATTACCGCCGGGATGCGGCGAACAGGGATCCCGAAAGCCTCTTGGAATATGCCGCTCTGGCCATCGGCAGAAACCGGGCTCCGGAGGTTCTTCCGTTTCTGGAGGAGCTTGCGGCTAACGGCAATAATCCTGCCAGAAAGCAGCTTGGCATGTACTCCGTCATGAAGAAGAATCCTTCCGAAGAGGATTACCTGAGGGCCATCGAGCTTCTTAAGCCCGTGGCGGAGGGCGGAGATTCCGAAGCTCCCTATACCCTGGGCTGGATCTACCGCTTTCAGGAGTTTGCAAGAGATCCCGTCCAGGCAGAGAAGTACTTTTCCATGGCGGCTGACAGGGGCAATCACATGGCAGCTGACATGATGCTCACCATTTCCCGGGAGAAATACCAGGAGAACAATACTCCCGAAACCCGGGCCGACTTCCGGAAGTGGATTCGCATCAATGCCGATTACGGTGCTCACAATGCCGAAAATCTTATGGGCCTTGACTATCTTACCGGCTTTATCGGCAATGACATTGAGATCAACGAGGAAGAGGGGCTCAAGTGGCTCATTCGTTCCGTGGACGGTGAAAACGTCAACGGCATGTACTATCTGGCCAAATACTACCTTCATCGCTATCAGACTCCCGAGTATTTCCGGAAGGCGGCCATTCTTCTCCGGGAGGCGGCCCTCCGGGGACAGAATGATGCCTCCCGGGATCTTGGCGAGTACCTGATTCAGGGACGGCTCAGCTTTTCCGAAAACGAGTCCGAATCCCGGGAAAACCGCGAGGAAAACCGCCGTTTGGGATACTATTTTCTTGACAAGGCCTCTCAGGCCGGAGACTACAAGGCTTCCGAAAGACTCGGAGCTCTCCTTATCAGCGGCAAGTACGGCGTGAGCGAACCGGACGAGGGGGTGAAAATCCTCGAACTTGCCATGCGGCAGGGATCCCGGGTGGCTCCGTGCATTCTTTACGAGGTTTACCGCGATGGCATGGGCAGCATTCCTCAGAATCACAGGAAGGCCGTGTCCTATCTTTATACCGCGGTGGAGGCCGGGAATACCGATGCGGCTCTTTATCTGGCCACCCTCAAGGAAAGCGGCCGGATGGGGGTAACCCGGGATCAGAATGCCGCGCTTAACCTTCTCAGGGATGCCTGCAAGGTTAACGAGCCTCGGGCCTGCTACCGTCTTGGCGAGCACTATCTCCGGGCCCGGGAGCCTGACTATGCTCAGGCCTATGATTATTTTGCCAGGGCCGCATCCCGCGGCATGCCCGAGGCCTACAATACCCTGGGCAACATGTCCTACGAAGGGAAGCTTTCTGCCGATGCCGCGAACCAGTCCAATATTCAGGCGGCCATGAATTTTTATGCCAAGGCGGCCGAGAAGAAATACCCTGAGGCCATGGGTAACATGGCCCGTCTCTACGAGGACGGCAGGAGATACCGCGAGGCCTATCAGTGGTATACGGCAGCCGAGTCCTGCGGAGCCAGAAATGCCCGCAGCGAGGGACTGCTTCAGAAGCTGCCCAGGGAAGAAAGGGACGGGGTTCGTGAAGGAATTGAGGATTTTCTGAAGATCAACGGCTGCGCCGATGTCGGCCCGGGGGAGGGATCCGGAAATGAGGTATCAAGTCTGGTATCGCGTACCGCTGACGCCGCACCGGGGTCGGAAGTGCGTCTCTATGACAGAAAAAAGCAATAGGGTTTTCAGTGATTTCTGGAGTTACGGAAGCATTCTTCTGACTGTTTCCGGCTGTTTTCCGAGGTGTTGAAATGGAATTTGCAAAATCTTTTGTCTGCGGTGTTCTGGCCGCATTTTCAGTTACCGCCTGCGCAGTGGCCGGCGATTTTACCGTCGAAATCTCGGGGACGCAGTTTCAGGTCTGGACCGGCTACCGTGTTGCCGCTGCAGATGCCACGGGGACACTCCCTGAAGGATCTCTCGGCTTCTGGGGTAACGACAGTGCAGTTTATCCCGCAGATGCTCCGGACCCGACTCCCGAGAATGGCATTGCCTTTGTCCGGGTTCCCAGGAGTGTTTTCGGGGGAGTGCTGAAAGGGGCTATTTATGTGAAGTGCCGCACTCAGGAAAGCTGTATTCCCGATGAGCTGGCAGGAAGATCCGAAAAGCTTTCCCGGAAGGGCTACCGTATAACCGCGGACAGCTTTGCCGGCTGGCAGGATGCCGTAAGGATCCTGAGTACGACGGAAGCGGTTCGGGAGTGGAATCCGGATATCGATTACAACACCAGAGCAGAAGTTCAGTAGGAGTCAGTCATGAAATCAGCAAAAATTGCCCGTGCCGTGATGCTGGTTCTCCTTTTTGGGTCTCTGGCGGCCTGCGGCGGCGGATCATCCCATGACAATGGCCCGGCACCGGATCCGGATCCTCAGCCACAGCCTGAACCTCAGCCGGATCCCGATCCTCAGCCGGATCCTGATCCTGATCCGAACCCGGATGATGACAATTCCGGCGCGGATCCTTCCCTGGAATGCGCCGGCACCCAGGTGACCGTGGATGATACCGCTCTTTACGGCCGGAAGGTTGCCGGTGCTGACATCCTCATCGGGCCGTTCAGCGTGTCCCTGCCTTTTGTGAAGAAGATCCGGGACGGGGGCCGCTTCGGAGCCGTGACTCTGGGAGCCGATAACCGCTATGTCTATACCTTTGACGCGGCCGGTCTTACCGATGAATTCAGCGAAACCGCTGACGATATCACCTATTACGACAGGGAATGTGTGCTTCATTCCCGGAAAGTGCTTCTTTATTCCGATCCGTTAGCGCCGGAAATGTGGCACCTCCGCAGTACCGGAACAGAGACTGCCTACAGCGATTCCGGCATTGTTTCCTCCCGGGGTACGGATCTCAATGTCAGGAGGGCCTGGGCTTCCGGTTTCAGCGGCCGGGGCATTACCGTGGCCGTCATTGACGAGGATGTGGACGATAATCACCGGGATCTTAAGGACAATCTTTCGGAAAAGGGCACCCTGAGACGCAGCTCCAACAGCACGTCCGGCCACGGTACCGCGGTATCCTCCCTGATTGCCGCCGTTGCCGGAAACCAGGAAGGAGTGCGCGGGGTGGCCTACAATGCGAAGCTCAGGGGCTTTGTCGGCTATATCAACCCCCTGAGCAACCTGCAGGATGCCTACACCGAAATAGCCCGGGATGAGGATATCCGGGTCGTTAACAACAGCTGGGGGCTTGGCGAACCGACATTCCAGTCCTCCCCCGTCCGGAGACAGCTTCTGGACGACCTTGCGGAAAGCGGGGTGGTTTTTGTAAAGGCCTCCAGCAACTACTTTGCCAACAATCACGGGGTCAGCATCTGCGCTTCCCGGGGGATCAGTTGTCACCTTCCCATGAACGAGGAGGAGGACATTCATCCGGCCAGCATTATTACAGGCGCAGTGGCCTCTGACGGATCCCATGCTTCCTATTCGGACGAGGGCTCCAACCTGCTTCTTACCGCTCCCGGAGGGGACTATTCCTCCCATAACAGCCTGTCAGTTATTACCGCCGACATGTCCGGCTGCTATCTCGGGGCGGCCAGGTCGGCGGAGACTTCGTCCTTCCTTAATGGCTCCTACCAGCGTGATGGCGAATATCTTAATGCCAGCTGTGATTACCGGAATGAATTTACAGGCACTTCGGCGGCAACTCCTCTGGTTTCCGGAGCGGCGGCAGTGCTGCTTTCCAGGGATCCCTCCCTGACTGTCTGGCAGGTGCGCTATGCTTTGGCCGGAACTGCCAGAAAGCCCTCTGACCGGCCCGAGGTGACCGCCCGGTATCAGGGAATATACGTATACCAGGGCTGGGTGGATAACAGTGCCGGATTCAGCTTCAGCAATCGCTACGGTTTTGGCCTGGCGGACACCTCGGCGGCGGCTGACAAGGTGGCAGACTGCAAAAATGATCCCCACTGCCGGGTGCGGGCTCAGGAACCCGTGGAATTTATCGCCAACGAAGATCCGGTATGCGAGGACATTTCCGGCGGAGTGATGCTGAGCTCCGGCTACCGGTGCGTTTTCCGGAATTTCCGGGCAAACAGCTACGATTCCTCCAAAACCTACGATATTGAGAACATTACCGTCAATATCGGTGCCACCGGCTTCAAATCATCAGTGGATTCCTCCGTGTCCGTTGCGGAATTCTGCGACGGCGCCTCCTTTGAGTTCCAGACGGGCAGCCTCAACAACAAAAAGGCCCTTGCCGAGGTACAGATCGACGTGGAATCACCTTCGGGAACCCGGAATATCATGAAGCCCCTGTATGCCACCTATTTCGGGAGCAAGGACGGCACCCCGCTCAGACTGCTTTCCAATGCCTTCATGGGTGAGGATTTCCGGCCGTCGGACTCCGTGGCCGTATATCTGTACTCCACCTGCCCCCTGATGAATCCCATGGCGGGCGGTTCCGTTACGGTGCGGGCTTTTGAAAAGTAGTTTTTTAAAGTTTTTTGCGGCGGGAATCCCGGTTTCGGATTTTCCGCCTGATGTTTTTTAAGGAGAACCGATGTTTTCAGAAACAGTTTCCGGACGCCTTGCTGCGACGGTGGTTACGGTTATTGCGGGGCTATCCCTGGCGGCCTGCGGGGGCGGCAGTTCCAAGAAGGGCGGTAGTGCTCCCGCCCCGGAGGAGGACTATATCGAGATTGTGGATGACAACACCGGGGCGGATCCTTCCCTGACCTGCGATTCCCGGAATGTGGAGATCAATGATCTCCTGGGGAACCGGGTAGTGCTGGGCATTGATGCCTTTTCAGGCACCCGGCTCAGCGTCCGGCTTCCCTTTGTGAAGAAGATCCGTTCCGGAGGAAAATACGGCGATGTTTCCCTGGGAGCGGACGGGGTTTATGTCTATACCCTTGATGCGGCATACGCCGGGGACCCCGCAAACGTTCCGGAATTTTATGACACCATTACCTGGTATGATGCCGACTGCCGGCTGCATTCCCGGCCGGTGGCGCTTTACGCGGATCCGCTGCTTTTCCAGTCCTGGCATCTGGCCAGCACCGGGGGACAGACGGCATTCGGATATGGTTATTCAGCTTCCCGGGGGATTGACGTCAGCGTTGCGGGGGTCTGGAACCGGGGGATCACCGGCAGAGGGGTTACCGTGGCCGTGGTGGACACTCATGTGGACGAAACCCACCCGGATCTTCGGGACAGCTTCAGAGAGGCAACCGTCAGGGAATCCATGAATAAGCCTCATGGCACCAACGTGGCGGGTCTTATAGCCGCAAGCTGCGGGAACTTCGAGGGAAGCTGCGGCGTGGCTCCCGGAGCCGGCATTGCCTCCTATGAGGGCTACTATGACACGGACTCCGGACTTGCCGAGCTCTTTCTTGGCGGCTTCGGGGATGATTCCGGGGTCAGAGTGGCGAACGGCAGCTGGGGGAACATACTTCCGGAATTTGCCGGCTATCCCCCCTTAAAGGCCGGTCTGGACAATATTGCCGATTCCGGGGTGCTTTTGGTCAAGTCTTCCGGGAATGGTTTTTCAGCATATGAGAGATACAGCGATTGCCGTGAAAAGGGGGTTTCCTGTGATTCCGCAGTGTACAGCGAAGCCCTGGCGCATCCTGCCACGGTGGTGGTGGGGGCGCTCAACAGTTCGGGAAGCGCAGCCTCATATTCATCTCCGGGATCTGCACTGTTCCTCGTGGCACCGTCAGGAGATACTTTCCGGCCGGATCTTATTACCACGAATCAGGATTTCTCATGTCAGCAGGATACCGGTGCCGAATATGTTTATTCCCGGATTCTCAGGAATCTGAATCCCTTTGAGGTTATTCCCTGTTATCGGTACGTCAATAATTTTGACGGCACCTCGGGATCGACGCCCCTGGTATCTGGAATTGCGGCGCTGGCGCTGTCTGCCAATCCGGATCTTACGCTGTGGCAGCTCCGCTACGTGCTGGCGGAGAGTGCCCGCAACGATACCGTGATTTCCGGAATGAACGATGCGGAGACGGTGCGGGATCGCGGGCTTACCGTGGAGCAGGGCTGGATTGTGAATGCTGCCGGACGCCGTTTCAGCAGTCACTACGGTTTCGGACTTCCGGATGCGGAGCGGGCAGCGGAGCTGGCTCTTTCCTGTTCCTCTGACGAGGCCTGTCGTATCCGGGGCGAGGATCCCGATGAATTCCGTTCTCAGACAGTATCCTGTCAGCCCCTGTTTGCCGACAGCTACTTTGCCAGTTCCTATACCTGCACGTTTTCGGGATTTAACCTGGACGGGGCGGGAACCGGCACCGACTATGAAATCGAAAACGTGGTACTGGACACCGGAAACACGGATTTCAGCTCCGAGGAGTATGCCAACAATCTGGACTGCGCGGATATCTCCTTTGACTATCATGCCTCCGATGCGGAAAACAGCTTCCGGGCGCTTTCCCTGGTGCAGACCGAGATAAAGTCTCCTTCTCATACACTCAGCGTTCTTAAACCTCTTCATGCCGTATTTCTGGGGAAGACTCCCGGGACCGGCTGGAGAACGCTTACCAACGCCTTCCGGGGAGAACACTTTTCCGGAGGGGACAGCTTTAACGTGAACATTTATTCCCGGTGTCCCCTTAACACTCCGATTATGAAGGGAGCTTCCGTTTCGGTTACCGTGTTCCGGAAATAGCGCAGCGGCATTCCGGTATTTTTCAGATGTTTCCCGCAGCATCCCCGTTCTCCCTTCCTGCATGATAATCAGGGCGGCCCGGGGGAATGCGGGATTCTGTGGTTTTTGTCACTCCTGTCTCATTCCTTCCCTGATCTTTCCTGAGTTTTTTGCTTCATTTTCACTGAATTTCCGGCGTTTTTCCCATGATTCTCCGAATGGTGTATAATTCCCGTTGACAAGGTTTTCGGGATTTTGTTCCCGGATCTTCAGAAGGGGTATGGAGAATGCAGAACAATAGGACCGAGATGATGCACAGAATACCGAATGCGCTGACCATGTTCAGAGTTATTCTCATTCCCTTTTATGTCCTTTTCTATTACCTCCCCTTTGATTTAAGCAATTTCGTGGCGGCCCTGATTTTTGTAGTCGCCTGCCTTACCGACCTCCTGGACGGCTATCTGGCCCGGAAATGGCAGGTCTGCTCCAGGTTCGGTGCCTTTCTGGACCCGGTGGCGGATAAGATCATGGTATGCGTGGCCCTGATCCTCATGGTGAGTCACTACGGCAAGTATGAGGCCAATTATTTTCCCTATATCAGCGTTTTTATCACTCTCTGCGCCATTGTGGTGGTGTCCCGGGAAATCGTTATAAGCGCGCTCCGGGAGTGGATGGCCGAAATCGGCAGCCGGGCCCGGGTGGCGGTAAGCTGGATCGGAAAATGGAAGACCACCATTCAGATGATAGCCATTGCCGGTCTTATCTGGCGCTATGATCACTGGATGGTGTACCTGGCCCTGGTGCTTCTTCTGCTGGCGGTGGTGCTCACCATCTGGTCCATGGTGGATTATATTATTGCCGGCGTGCGTGCCATAAACGAGAAGACGCCCGCCCCGGATTCCGGGGTGGCGGAAGAAACTTCTCCGGAGGTATCTTCAGAGGCCTCTCCGGAGAAGGAAAGTACTCCGGATAATCCCGAAAGCGACATTCAGAGATAACTTCGGTTTTGGCATTGCGTTTCCGGAGGGCTGATTCATGACTGAAGAACCGACCCGTGCTGATATTTCCTGCAGAGCCGGGGATTGTTCCCGTGACGTTCCGGCTCTTTCTCAGCCCCGGGATCCTGATCTTCCGAAGCCCCCTCCGGCAGTTTCCGGCAGGGAAGCGGTAAGAAACGATTTCTACCTTGATGCCTACCGCCGCTTCGACAGCCGGAATACCGTGCCATGCGCCTTCTGCGGCGTACCCGCGCTTCCCTGGATGCGGTACTGTCCTCTGTGCGGAAGACCGGTCTTTCCGGATCCCGGAAACCATTCCGGGGATGGCGGCTTTCCGGTTCCCGCGAAGGATACGGGGGATCCCGTTAAGCGCCGGGCCCGCCTTCTTCACACCAATATGCTGCTCCAGATTTTTGTGATGTTAGCGGTGCCTGCCACGGGACTTCTGGCTCTGGTTTTTGCGGCTCTCAATGCCGGTTCGGTGCTTCATGCCGCGCTTTCAATGCTGGCCAAAAAGCTTTTGGGTCCGGCTCTTACGGTGATTCTCGGATTGGACTTCGGTTCCGGTACGCTGGCCCAGCTTCAGGGAGAGTACCTGTCTCTGGCCGCGGAATACGGCGAGAAGGCTCTGTTCTGGGCGGAAACCTTTGTGGCATCTCCCTTTGCCGTTCTCCTGTTTTTTGGATTATGGGCCCTTG
>CACYPY010000099.1 GCA_902776415.1 uncultured Ruminobacter sp. | reverse complement strand
ATTGAGAAACTTGATACTCCTATCCAGCAGGTCATGGTTGAAGCCAGAATTGTGGCAGTGGACGAAAGTGTCAGTGAAGACCTTGGCGTTAGATGGGCACTTAGCAGTAACAATATAATCCAAAGCGGTCATGAAGATGGTAAATGGACTGGTAGTGTCGCTGGGCAGACAGCCAACCAGAAGGCAGAATCTGATGGTGGTCTCATCTCTCTTGGTAGAATTGGTTCTGATTTCCAGTTGGGACTTACACTTGCCGCTCTCGAAGCTGAAAACCGTACTGAGACTATTGCTTCGCCCAGAGTGACAACTACTAACCAGAAGGAAGCAAAGATTGAACAGGGTTATCAGATTCCTACTCTGACAGCGGCATCCAGCGGTGCTACCACTGTTGAGTGGACTGATGCTACTCTGTCTCTAACCGTAACTCCTCAGATTACTCCGGATGACAGTATTTTCCTGGATCTTGAGATTACCAATGACAGCTTGGGTGATGTTGTTGCTACGGCTGCCGGTAACTCTGTAAGTATCAGTAAGAGAACTGTAACCACTTCTGTTCTCGTAGGCAATGGTGAGACTCTTGTTCTTGGCGGTATTTTCCAGCAGGAAATCAAGCGCATCAAGAATCAGATTCCTTTCCTTGGCGATATTCCGGTAGTTGGCTGGCTCTTTAAGTCAATCTCCAATTCCAATACCCGTCGTGAAGTACTGGTGTTCATTACTCCGCACATCGTTGAAGGTGCCGTAGGCAGGTAAGTTTTTCATTTCAGTGTGTAAAGGTCTCCGTTTTGGAGGCCTTTTTTTATGGCTGCTCAAAATACGTTATAATCTGTGTGTAATTTTTTCTGTTGCTTTATTTCAGGGCGTTTATGTCCAAACATCGTAATATTTTTTTAGTAGGTCCCATGGGGGCCGGAAAGACCACTATCGGAAAACTTCTTTCCGAAATCATGCATCTTCCTTTTTTGGATTCCGATCAGGAAATTATTAAAAGAACCGGAGCTGATATCTCCTGGATTTTTGATGTGGAAGGGGAAAGCGGTTTTCGCAAGCGTGAAAGTGATGTCATAAATGATCTCACCTGTCGCGAGGGAATTATCATGGCAACCGGCGGCGGGGCCGTTAAAACTCCGGCCAACAGAGTTTTTCTGAAGGAACGCGGTACGGTGGTTTATCTTAAAACCTCGGTTTCAAAGCAGTATGAAAGAACCCGGTTTGATCATAAAAGACCGCTTCTTCAGAATTCAGATCCCAGGAGTGTTCTTGAAAAGCTCTTAAGCGAAAGAGAACCGCTTTATCTTGAAGTCGCGGATATTGTTGTCAGTACCGACGAAAATGATCCCCGGTCCCTTGCTCCCCGAATTTCCGAGGAATTCCGGAGACTTTGTGATTCCGTGTATTCCGGAAACAGCTAATTGGAGAGATGTGATGTTAAAGAAGTTAAGTGTTGATTTGGGTACGCGCAGTTACCCGATTTTTATTGCAGACGGAGCCCTGACTAATCCTTCTCTGTGGCAGGAATGTCTGGTAAAACGAGGCAAGGTGGTTATTGTAACTAATGAAACAGTACAGAAGTGGTATCTTGAACCACTTCGAAATTCTCTCAAGTCCATTGGCGTCGAGGCTTTATCCTGCGTTCTTCCGGATGGCGAGCAATACAAGGATTTGGAACATTTTAATGAGATTCTTACCTTCCTTCTGGAAAACTCTGCCGGTCGGGATTCCACTGTATTCGCCTTGGGAGGAGGTGTAATCGGTGATATGACCGGTTTTGCCGCGGCCTGCTATCAGAGGGGAATTGATTTTATTCAGGTTCCTACTACCCTCCTGTCGTATGTGGATTCATCGGTTGGTGGCAAAACTGCAGTTAATCATCCTCTCGGAAAAAACATGATTGGTGCGTTCTATCAGCCAAAAGCCGTGATCATTGATTTAAATACTCTTAAAACCCTTCCGGAACGTGAAATTGCCGCCGGCATGGCAGAGGTCATCAAGTACGGCATTATCTGGGACCGTGATTTCTTCCGTTATCTCGAGGAGAATTCCGAAAAGATCTGGGCTCAGAATCTGAATGTGCTTGCCGACGTGGTTTATCGGTGCTGTGAAATCAAGGCCGAGGTGGTGCATCAGGATGAAAAGGAAGGTGGTCTCAGAGCAATCCTGAATCTTGGCCATACCTTCGGACATGCCATTGAGACCTTTATGGGGTACGGCGTGTGGCTTCATGGGGAGGGTGTGGCAGCCGGCATGGTGATGGCCTCCCGGCTGGCACTGAAAAGAGGATATATTTCCGAAGACGTTTTTGAGAGAATCAGGAATCTTATAGCCAGAAACCGGCTTCCGGTTTCCCGTCCGGATACCATGCCCGGGAAAGCCTTCCTGGAACTTATGGTTCACGACAAGAAGAATCGTAACGGTCATATAAATTACATTGTTCCCGATGACCTGGGCAGAGTCTCTCTTCGCTGTGATGTTACGGCAGAGGAAGCTTTGGCTGCTGTGTCGTAAATTTTACGCTGATATGTGCACATGCAGGGCTTTAACATTATAATATGCGGGGTGAGTGGGATACGGATGATCTCCCGGATAACGTACGGATGTAAAAAAAATTGCAGGAACCAAAATGGCTTTAGAACAGTTGCCCAGACTTACAAGTCAGACATCTCTTGTAGAAAGGGTTAAATATCAGATTTCCGTCGGGACTCCGCTGGTTTTTGTTACTGGAGCCTTTGAGAGCGGTAAAACGGTATTCAGCGAACAGCTTATTTCGTCCATGGATGATGAAGCTTTTGTATGTGCTTTTGTTCCCTGTCAGGAAAAGCTGTCTCTGGAAAAGCTGAGAGAAATTCTTCTGAAGCAGCTTTCTGCCAATATTGTTTTCAATGCTGCGGATCATCTTTTGGGTACCATTCAGAGAATGGGATTCGGTTCCAAACGTGTCCTGATAGTGGCGGACGATATTGACAAGGCTCCGCAGGATTTTTTTGATGATTTGGTGCAGGTATATCGTACCTATGTTCAGCAGAATCTGTTTTCTGTAGTGGTAACCTCCTCTCAGGCCTGGTCAGACTCTGAAGCCCGCAAGGTCAAGAAGGAAGGCGTGATGCCGGTTGAAATGGAAATTCAGCCTCTGACGCTTCCGGAATCTCTGACCATGATTTCCTATTATCGCCGTTTTTATGGAATGGCTCCTTTGTCTGACAGGGATCTTAAGGGCTTTTATGATATTAATTCCTGCGGTACCAACCCCGGGGAGATCAGAAAGATTGTTGAGGCGGTATCCAAGGGACTTAAACCCGGAGACTCTCTGCCAAAAGATAAGGTTCAGCCCGCAGAAGGCGAGCCCTCAAGCCGGAAGAAGGACATCATTATCGGAGCTGTTGCGGTAGCCTTGCTGGCAGGCGGAATCGGCTTCTACGCCATGAACAAAATTAATTATTCTGATCCCAAGGTGAATACGGCTCTTACAGGTCCTGATGAGCCTGCGAATCCGGTAATCGATTCGCATGAAACCCTGAGACTGGGTCCGGAACTTAATCACCAGAGAACGGATCTCAGTCCGGTGGTGGTTGTTAACAACAGGGACGATTCCGACGGAACCACCGTGATTATTCAGGATGATGCCGGCGGGCAGGTTGACGCAGGTTCATCAGATGACGGCACTGAATCGATAGTTCTTATTACTGATGACGGGGATCCGGACAGCAATGGCGATCGGGATCTGGTAATTACCGAGAATACCATCAGCAAGGCAGATCGTCAGGCCGAGGGGGATTTGGCACCGAGCATGTCTTCCGGATCCGAAAAGGATGGAACTTTGGCGGGAGACAGTAAAAAATCTGATGGTACGAATCTGATTGCGGTGAATACTCCGGTTTCTGACAAGACTGATACTGCTCCTTCTCTGCCGAAGAGTGATAATGGGAATCCCCCAAAATCAAGCGCCGCGGATAATGTTAAAAAGCCGGATACTGTTCCTGCTGGCAAGGATGACGGTACTGGCAACGCGAAGAAGGATAATGCCGGAAAGGATGCTGTTTCCAAAAATAGCGATACCAAACCTCCGCTGTCCCCGAAGCCGGCTTCGGACAGCAGTAATAAATCCGACAGTTCTTCAGGAAAGAAGCCTCAGGATAATTCTTCCGGAACCGGAAAGGAGCCTCTGGTTTTAAACGGCGGAAAAAACGGTACTTCCGGAAATACCAGAGACAATCCCGAAAAGAAGCCCGAGCCAAAACCAGAACCCAAGCCGGTTCAGCCGCTTCCCAAGTCACCGGATGTGGATTTTTCAACCCTGTCCGGAAAACACTACACTTTGCAGCTCATTGCCTCCAACAAGGCCGGTGCCGAAAGACTTAAAAAACGTCTTAAGGGCGGGTGGGTGTTGTTCCGTCCGGAACGTAACGATTACATTGTGGTGTACGGAGATTTTGCCACCAAGGCGGAGGCTGATGCCGCGAAGAGCAGGTTTCCTGCTGATGTCCGGGCAAACAAGCCCTGGTCAAAGCCTGTTTCGCAGGTTCAGAATGAGTCGTCCCATTAATTCCGGCAGATTATATTGAACCTCTGAGGTATTTATGAAGTACTTGATTGCTCCTTCAATTCTTTCCGCCGATTTGGCTCGTCTCGGAGATGACGTCAGGAATGTTCTGGATGCCGGGGCTGACGTGGTCCATTTTGATGTTATGGACAATCATTATGTTCCGAATCTTACCTTCGGTCCTGCGGTGTTGTCTGCTCTCAGAAAATTCGGAATAACGGCACCGGTGGATGTGCATCTTATGGTTTCTCCGGTGGATGATCTTATAGAATCCTTTGCCAAAGCAGGAGCTTCCAGCATTACCTTCCATCCGGAAGCCTCGCAGCACGTGGATCGTTCCCTGGCTCTAATAAGGAGCTTCGGCATCAAATCCGGACTGGCTCTTAATCCCGCCACTTCGCTTTCCTGGCTTGATTATGTCTGGGATAAGCTTGATATGGTATGCCTCATGTCGGTTAATCCCGGTTTTGGAGGTCAGCAGTTTATTCCTGCTGTTCTTGAAAAGATTAAGGAACTCCGTCTCAGGGCACCGCAGGATTTCATCATCGAGGTTGATGGCGGTGTCAAGGTTTCCAACATCCGGGAAATAGCTGCTGCGGGAGCGAATATGTTTGTTGCCGGTTCTGCGATTTTCGGAAGCGATTCCTATTCTGATGTGATTTCCGCCATGCGTCGGGAACTTAACGCCTGATATGGTTCTTACCGGTAAACCCCGTGCCATGCTGTTTGACCTGGACGGCACTCTGGCGGATACGGTTCCGTCTCTTCATAAGGCGGTTCTGGGAGCTCTGCGATATGTCGGTCTTCCGGACATTACTCAGGAAATGACCAGATCCTACGTGGGAAACGGGGCCATGATGCTTTTGGCGCGGGCTATTTCCGGAAGCATGGAACCGGACCCTGCAATTTTGGAGTCTGCGCTTCTCAAAAAGGCCCGCGAAGGCTTTAATATTGCCTATGCTTCCTGTCTGGACTGTCGGGAACAGGTGTTTTCCGGTGTTCCCGAAACTCTTTCATATCTGAAGGAATCCGGCATTCTTTTGGCGGTTCTCTCAAACAAGCCGCATGTTTTTGTAAGGCCGGTTCTTGAAAAGGCCGGGCTTCTGGGTTACTTTAACTTTACTTTGGGCGGGGATCTTCTGGAAAAGAAAAAACCGGATCCGGCGCCCTTTTATTACGTCTGTTCCGAACTCGGGGTTGTACCCGGAGAATGCGTGATGGTGGGGGATTCTTCCAATGATATTATTGGAGCCCGTCGTTCCGGAATGATCAGTATCGGACTTACTTACGGTTATAACCGGGGACGGCCTGTTTCAGAGTTGTCTCCGGATTATGTGTTTGATGACTTTGCTCTGATTGGAGAGCTGGTCAGAGGTTTTGATCAGGAATTTATTAATGAAGAAAATTGTTTTTAGCGGCGCACAGCCTTCCGGCGAACTTTCAATCGGCAACTATATCGGAGCTCTGAGACAGTGGGTAAAAATGCAGGATGAGTATGACTGCATATTCAGTGTGGTGGATGAGCATGCCATAACCGTGCGTCAGGAAGCCAAAACACTTCATGAGGCTATCTACAATACACTGGCCATTTATCTGGCGGTAGGTATTACTCCCGAAAAAAGCACGCTTTTCCTGCAGTCCCAGGTTCCCGATCATGCTCAGCTTTCCTGGGTGCTCAACTGCTATACCCAGATGGGCGAGCTTACCAGAATGACTCAGTTCAAGGACAAGTCGAAGCGCTATGAGGGCAACGTGACCGCCGGACTTTTTGACTATCCGGTTCTTATGGCTGCGGATATTCTTTTATACAACGCCGAACTGGTGCCTGTTGGCGAGGATCAGCTCCAGCACCTGGAGCTCACCAGGGATATCGCCTACCGTTTCAATCAGCTTTACGGAGATATTTTTGTGCTGCCCAAGGGGTACGTTCCGGAATCAGGAGCCCGGGTAATGAGTCTTCAGGATCCTCTCAAAAAGATGTCCAAATCCGATGACAATCGCAACAATGTCATTACCCTTCTGGAGGATCCCGCAGTAATTGCCAAAAAGCTTAAAAAGGCTGTTACCGATTCCGACAATCCTCCGGTGGTTCGTTATGACTGGGAGAACAAGCCGGGAGTGTCAAATCTTCTGGATCTGATGAGTGCCGTAACTGAAACCCCGACCGCCGAGCTTGTAAAGCATTTTGAGGGAAAGATGTACGGGCATCTTAAATCGGAAGTTGCCGATGCCGTGGTTTCGTTTTTGGAGCCGATTCAGGCCAGATACCGTGAGTATCGGGCCGACGAAGCCTATCTCCGTTCGATTTTTAAGGTCGGGGCGGAAAAGGCTCATGCCAGGGCTTACGAAACTCTTAAAAAGGTTTATACCGCCATTGGCTTTGTGCTTCCCGACTGATTTATGAAAAAGGTACTGGCACTTGTCCTTGTTCTGGTGGTGGCTTTGGCATCCTGGCTTTGCTATACCACCGGAATCCTGCATCGGGGCGCTTCTCCTTCTGTCAGAGCTTCTGACACGGAAAAGAGTGTCCGGGTGGTGCCGGTGAAGGATCAGAAAAGCGGACTGACATTTCCTCTGGTGGGGCGGGTTTTTGCCAGTAAATCCGTGGAGATTACTCCGGAGGTTACTGCCCGTATTTCCAAAGTGCACGTGGCATCGGCACAGGCGGTGAAACAGGGACAGCTTCTTATCGAGCTGGATCACAGCATGGAGGAAGCCAAACTCCGTGAAGAGACTGTCCGGCTTGACAACCAGATGCGGCGGCTTTCCATGATGCAGAAGCTTAACAGCAAGGGTGTGGTAAGTCTTGACTCCATGGAGCAGCTTCGGGCCGAAACCGAGCAGCAGAAGGCGGTGGTGGAGGCTCGAAAGGCCGCTCTTCAGGAACGGAAAATCTATGCTCCCTTCAGCGGGGTCCTGAGTCTGCACAGGCTTACTCCGGGAGAACTGGTCCGGCCGGGAAGTGTGCTTCTTCAGCTGGACGATCTTTCGGAGGTCTATGTGGATTTCAATATCCCTGAAAGACTGATGTCCCAGCTGGTACCGGGACAGAAGGTAGTCGGAACCGCCGAGGCCTGGCCCAATGAAAAGTTTAACGGAGTGGTGCGGGAAATCGACACTCATGTTAAAAGCGATACCCTGGCCATCAAGATCCGGGTGTTTTTCAAAAACGACAATGTGCGGCTTCTGGACGGCATGATGATGGAGATTGCGCTGAGTCTTTTCGGGGGCAAATACGCTGTTATTCCGCTCAAGTCTGTGCTGTATCAGGGTGATGATCGTTATGTCTTTATACTGAACAAGGACCATACGGTTTCGCGACGTCGGATTATCCTGGGACCGATTACCGGATCCTATGCCGCTGTGCTTGACGGTGTAAGACCCGGGATGCAGGTAGTTTCGGAGGGTGTCGAAAAGCTTGTCGACGGGGATCGGGTGCGAGTTCTTTCCGATGAAAAGTCTCTTGAGGATCTTTCGGGGGATATTCCTCTTCGTAAAAAGAACCGGACAGGAGATGCGGTTCTGTGATCCTGAGCGAGATTTCCATAAAACGGCCGGTGTTTGCACTGGTGCTCAGTATTCTTCTGACCATTTTCGGTCTTATTTGCTTTTTAAGACTTCAGATAAGGGAACTCCCGGATGTTTCAAGGCCGGTGGTTTCCGTTACCATTTCCTACACCGGTGCCTCTCCCGAGGTTATGGAGAGTCGGGTTACCAAGATTGTGGAAGATGAGCTTTCGACTCTTTCCGGAGTGGTGAAGATTTCATCCAACAGCAGAAACGGCAAAACCTGGATTGGTATTGAGTTTAACGAACATGCTTCAATGCTTTCCGCGGTTTCCGATGTTCGGGATGCGGTTTCCCGGGCCCGGAAGAAGCTCCCCTCCGGTATTGACGAACCCATGGTGGCCCGGGACAGCGGCGAGGGCGAGGTGGTGCTCTGGCTCAGCCTTTCCAGTACCGTAATGAATCGTATAGAGCTTTCTGATTATGCCGAGCGCTTTGTGGTTCGCAATATCAGCATGCTTGACGGGGTGTCCCAGGTTACAACGGTGGGAGCTCTTGAAAAGGTAATGTATGTGAAGCTGCTGCCGGCCCGGATGTCCGCTCTCGGTGTGTCTGTTGAGGATATTCTCTCAGCTGTCGGCCATGAAAACATTGAGCTTCCCAGCGGTGAAATCAGAAATGACGACATGTATTTTCCGGTGGAGATTAAACGGGTTTATGTCGATGCGGATTCCTTTGCGCTTCTGCCCATCCGTCATGACGGCATTGAAGGAACTATCAGACTGAGAGATGTTGCAGAGGTGGGAATTCAGGCCAAGAACGAGGAAAGCGTCTATCACCGAAACGGCATGTCCAGTATCGGCATCGGGGTGGTGCCCATGTCCACCGCCAATCCTCTGGAGGTGGCGGCCAGTGTCCGCAAGAAAGTGCGGGAGCTGAAACGTTTTGTCCCCTCCGGGGCCGAACTGGACGTGGATTTTGATTCTACGGTTTACATTAAAAATTCGATTTCCGAGGTTTACGAAACACTGGCTATCACGGCTCTTCTGGTAATTCTGGTTCTTTACTTCTTTATCGGTTCCTGGAGGACAACCCTGATTCCGGCGGTGACCGTGCCGGTTTCTCTGATTGCGTCCTTTGTCGGGGCTTATTTTGCGGGATTCTCCATAAATCTGATTACGCTTCTGAGTCTGATCCTGGCCATAGGCCTGGTGGTGGACGATGCCATTGTGATGGTGGAAAACATTTCCTTTCATATCGGCAGGGGGATGGGAGTTCTGGCCGCTTCGTGGAAAGGCGCTCAGGAGGTGGGCTTTGCCATTGTTGCCACTACCCTGGTGCTGATTATGATTTTTCTGCCGCTCATGTTTATGAAAGGCATTACGGGGGCCATGTTTATCGAATTTGCGGCCATGATGTCCCTTGCGGTGCTGTTCTCGGGAGTTATCGCGCTGACATTGTCTCCGGCTCTGTCCAGTGTTTTTCTGAAACCCGAAAA
>CACYPY010000098.1 GCA_902776415.1 uncultured Ruminobacter sp. | reverse complement strand
GTCTTTACCAACCTGTTCGTAAAAATTGCTTCCCCAGTGATAGAGGTTCTTTTTTTCATCCATATCATGCCCGAGAGTCCAATAGAAACGGAGCATTTCACTGTTAACTGTCATGGAAGCTTTTATTTGACTTTGCCTGAATCTTAATGAAATATTAGAGATCCATTCTTTATACGTATTATCGCTATTAATTAAATTCCCCATATTATTCACCGCTTTTATCACTCACGGATAAATCATACAATCTAATTTGCAATTGAGCAATTTCCGTGAGCGTTTTATTAACAAATAAAAAATTACACTCGAAGTCTGCCATTCACCTCATGAGCAAAATCGCCCAACTTCCCGAATAGCCAATTTCCGGGACAGGATTTTCGAGCAAACCAGCGGTGAAACGTCAGAAGCATTTCGTCAGATTTAGCCTCATAACTCAATGCTTTATCCTTATCAACGATCCATACCAATCGCTTCTTGCCGTTCCTTCTGCAGATATCAACGCACAGATCTACCAAACTCGCATACACCTCCGGCTTCATGGCATAAGGCTCCGTCAGATCTGATGCGCACTCGATGGTGACAGCTCTCTGGTCGTTATCCCGGGATGATGAGCAACAGGAGCGGTTCTGCTCATCAACACAGAGGCCGATTCTGCCGTCAGCCCCGATGCAGTAGTTGCAACTTGCCTGTCTGCTACCGTCCTTAAAGCAGTCGCAGATGCGTTCCACACACTGAGCTGACCGACAACTGCGTGAGGTGTAATGCGGTCAATTGCATGAGTCCTTCTGCCGGAATGGTTTGAGATGTAGATTACTCCGTCCCAGCAGTCTTCCGGTATCTCAATATCGGTGGTGGTGTTCTGCCCGTTAATTGGAACATGCCTGATTTTCCGATGAATTCCTCATATGACAGTTCCGAAAGTACAGCGCTGACAGACTCCTAAACTCTGAAGTCTGCCCTGCCGAAACCGATCCTTTGCCATACGCTTAACGGCAACACTGTTTTGTATCGTTTCACCAGTTTCTGCACCGTACCGGCATATTTCCGGATTCTTTAAAAATTGTTTCCCGGATTCTACTAATCAGGCACTAAAAGTTCTATAATCGGGCCTCAGAGGAATAGAGGGAGGGCTCTGCCTTGCGTGACGGATTCGTGATAAAGGAAGGTATTGCCTGCGCACCGGCAATAGTGTTCATTAACACCCCTCTTCATGTCGAAAAGACCAAAATCACTGCCGCCGAAACCGCCGGCGAAATTGCCCTGTATCATGATGCCCGGGAAAAAACCCGGCTCTATCTCGAAAACGAGATGCGAAAAACCGAATCTGAGGACGCCCGGGAGTTCATGGAAACCTCGGTCATGTTTCTCATGGATCCCTATGTCGAAAAGCAGATAACGGAACTGATTTCCCAGGATCTGTTCAGTGCCGAATCGGCCATTCATCACTGCTACAACAGCTTTGTTCAGGAACTTCTGGACAACCATGATCCCTTTATCATGCACAACGAATACGAGATCCGGAATCTGGCCGAACACATCATCATGACCCTTAAGCGGAAAAGACCGCCCATTCCGGAAATTACCGGGGACTGTATTTTTGTGGCCAATAACCTTACCCCGGCACAGCTTCTGACTGTGGATAACTCCCATATCAAGGGAGTGATTCTGGAGGACGGCAATACCAACAGCCACATGGCCATTGTACTCCGCAGTCTGAACATCCCCACCATTTTTAATGTGGAAAACGCCTCCGTCATTATTAAAAACGGCATGAACATTCTTATGGATGCCTATGCCAACAAGATTTACCTGAATCCTCTCGAGGAGCTGATATGGAGCGTGAAAAAGCATGTCCGGGAGCGGATTGAATCCGGTAACAGCAACATTGTGGATCCTCTGATCGCCCGCTACAAAACCACCAGAACAGGGGAAAGAATCGAGGTTCTGGCCAATATCGGTTCACTTGCGGAAATTCAGGATCTTAAAAAATACCCCAGCTCCGGCATCGGGCTGTTCCGGACGGAGTTTCTCTTTATGAATCACACCTCCGATCCCACCGAGGAGGAACAGTTCGGGTGCTACCGGAAAATCATGGAGTCCCTGCCGGATCGCTTCGCCGTAACCTTCAGAACCTTTGATTTTTCCGCAGACAAGCTGCCGCTCTACCTGTCGAAGCCGGTGCACTACAACTACACCACCGGCACCGACGAAGACAACCTTCTCCTTCGCGACATTATAACCACCCAGCTCAGAGCGCTGATGCGGGCCTCGGCTTTCGGACATCAGATGCGGATAATGTTCCCCATGGCCGCCGAATACGAGGATTTCGTCCACCTGATGAACATCTATCAGGAATCCCGGGAATCCCTGCTCCGGGAAGGAGTCCGGCCAGGGCGCATCAAAATCGGAGTCATGATCGAAACTCCCGCGGCCGCAATAATGTCGGAATCCCTGGCAGGTCTGGTTGACTTCTTTTCCATCGGCACCAACGATCTCACCCGCTACACGGAAACCTGCTCCCGGGAATTTGCCACCAGGCACAACAATGATCTGAGTCCTGCCGTGGTCCGGCTTATTGCCCTCGCCTCCGAAAACGCCCAGAAGGCCGGAATTCCGGTATCCATCTGCGGAGAAGTGGTTCACGAACAGAAATACCTGCCCCTGCTGTACGCTCTGGGAATCAGAAGCTTTTCAGTTGCGCCGTTCTATCTCAGCAGCATGCTTTACGCCATCCATACCCTGGATGTCAGAATTCCCCGGGAATTTCAGGAACGCATCAGAAGTCTCCGCACGAGGCAGGACGTCATTGACCTCTCGGCAAACCTGCTTAAATCGCCGCTTCCGGTTAAGAACCCGTAACCCGGCGCTGATTCCGGACATTTTTCTTTCAATTTTCCTTCATTCTTTAAAATACGGGACTCCTTTTGCAGTTATGGTCCCGCTGATATGGTATAGTAATCCGTGATTTGATTCGTTTGAGGAATTACAAATGTCCTGGTTCAAATTTAAGCTTACTTCTGAAAGCGATCATGTGGCCGATCTGACAATTCTGGCTCCGGTCAGCGGAGTGATTCTCCCTATCGAGGACGTTCCTGATGTGGTTTTTTCGGAAAAAATCATCGGTGACGGCGTGGCTATCCAGCCCTCCACCGGAACTATCGTAGCTCCATGCAAATGCACCGTGCGGGAAATTTTCAACACCAGACATGCAGTCGTTCTCCGGACGGAATCATACGGCCTGGAGCTTTTCATTCACGTGGGAATCGATACCGTGGATCTGGCGGGCGAGGGCTTCTCTTCAACGGTAGCCGAAGGGGATCTGCTGTCTCCGGGAGATCCGATTATCAAGTTCGATCTCAAGGGCATTCAGAAAACCAAAACCCTGATCACCCCGATCGTGATCTCCTCACAGAACAATGCGGTAATCAAGACCATTGAAAAACTGTCCGGAAACTGCGAGGCCGGAGTTACCCCGATAATCAAGATCGACATCGACAAGGAAGCCACCAAAAAGGCTCAGCAGACTCCGGGAAGATAACTCCTGAAAACAACAATTCTCACGATAAGACAGTCTCTTCAGCTGTGAATCCCGTGTCCGAATTGTTTCCGTCCGGGTTCCCTGACATCCCGGCATTCCATCCCTCCGGCCCGGGATCTGCCGGGGCATTCGGAATGGTGTCGGCTCAGCATGGTCAGAAACCGGGTTTTCCGATGCCGTATTTCCTGTGCCGTGTTCTGAAGCACCGCCATTTCACCCGTTTACGAAATCATGAAGTCAGCCCATGCGCAAAACATAGCAGGATAATACCGGTTTTCCGCATGGGATGAGACTCGGAATGCTGACTGAAAACTCCGGACCTCAGGTATAGTTTTGTGGAAGGAAAAGCAATATGGGAACCTTTTTAAATCCAGGCGGCAACAATGTCTTTACCGAACTTGTTGCAGAACAAAACTCCGGCATTTTCGTTGATAAAACCGATTTTATCGGAAAAACTGTCGACAGAATGGATGCCGGAGATTTTAAACTTATTGCCTTCACCAAACCCCGGCGCTTCGGAAAGACCGTCACCGCTCACATGCTCGCCTCTTACTTTTCCAGGGGAGCTGACAGCAAGGCCCTGTTTTCGGGGTTAAAAGTTTCCGCATATACCGGAACCAAAATCATTGACGGAAAGAAAAAGGAGATAACCTACGAGGAATACCTGAACAAGTGCAATGTGATTTACCTGGATATGAACATCGTTAATGCCAGGTACAACAACCTTGTCAGAAAATCTGCAAAAATTGAAGAAGTCATTGATATTGTGGATCTTACGGAATATCTGGTCATAAGGGAACTTAAGGAAGAACCGGAATTTGCTCCGGTTCTGACAAAGGCCGGTATTTCAAATATCGGGTTAAACGAAGCCCTGTCAGAAATCCACCAGAAATTAAATATTTCATTTGTCTTCATTATGGACGAATGGGATTTGATATACCGCGACTACCAGGATGACAAAGCTCTGCAGAAAAAGTTTATTGATGTACTCAGAGGATTGTTCAAGGCTGCTGACGGGCTGGCCTGCTTTTCACTGGTGTACCTTACCGGCATTCTCCCGATAAAGAAATACAATTCCGAGTCAGCCCTGAACAATTTTGATGAATACAATATGCTGCACCCTGACACGTTTGCCCCGTATTTCGGCTTTACAGATGAAGAGGTCACGGAGATCAGCAGATTGCCCCGGTGTCATATTTCAAAGGAACGCCTGAAAGAATGGTATGAAGGCTACAAATTCCTCATGTATGACGAGGACAAAAACACTGAAGATGAAGGTTATGAGGCTGACGGAAACAATGATGAAGCTCCCGAAAAATATCGACTTGTTGACGTTTACAACCCTAATTCCGTCGCCAAAGCGGTAAGCCGCAGGAAGTGCGGCAATTATTGGAGCAGTACCTCGTCAAACGAAGAGGTTATCCGCCTCATAAACATGAACTTTGAAGGCATCAGGGACGATATCATTAACCTCATTTCCGGCGGTCGTATCGTATTTGACTGCGAATCCTTCCAGAACGATATGACAACCATTGACAACAAGGATCAGATTTTTTCTCTTCTGGTATGTCTGGGTTATCTGGGATGCTCCGATGAAGGAGATTTTCTGCGTTCCGCGTATGTTCCTAACCGGGAAATAAGATCCGCTCTGTCATCCATAGTAAGGAAGCAGCCCTGGTATAACTCCATGCCTGTAATCGAGCGTTCCGAAAAGCTTTTTCAGGCCATAAGATCCCTGGATGCCGCAAAGACAGCGGAAATAATCGGCAGCATCCATAATTCCCCTTATGTTTCAGTTATCGGTTACAACAGGGAGGAAGCTCTGGTATTCTGTCTCATATCCGGTCTTATGTGGTGTACCGAAAATGCCTACAACAGCATCCGGGAACTTCCTGCCGAGAAAGGATTTGCGGATCTGGTCTTTGTTCCGAAGATCCGCGCGGATCTCCCGATCATGATTCTGGAGTTCAAGCGGGACTCCAGTGCGGAGGAGGCCCTTAACCAGATAAAGGAAAGGGACTATGCCGCAAGATACCGGAAGGACAGGAACGAAAACGAAATCCTGCTTATCGGGCTTAACTACAATTCCCTCACCAAAGAACATCAGTGCCTTATTGAGACGGTGCAGGGGAATCTCCGGAACTGACTGTCACACAAACTCCGGGCGGGGCCGTTAATGCCGCCCCGATTAACCGCCGCTCCCGCATCACTCCGAACTGAAAAATCCCTCCGAAATCAGGAAATCCCCATCCGGGACGGCCGGCAATTACCGCCTGTCCTCCGCATCCCGGGATATCCTTCTGCTGAAATAGTTGTAAACAAAGCTGGCTCCCAAAAGAATTACTCCGGCAAGAAGATAGGAGAACGCCTTGGCAATATCCCCGTGGTAGGAAAGATCCACCAGAAGAAGCTTCAGAACGCACAGCATGCACACCCCGAGCCCGGTTTTCCGGACCTCTCCGACATTGAAGAAGAATCCGAAGAACAGAAGCAGCGTGGCAACAAACAGCCAGGCAACTGTCAGCGTAACCCCTTCCTCCAGCCTGAAAATGGCAGCAATCACATACACCAGGACAAACAGCTTCGCCATGCAGTAATAGATCTTAAGCTTTCTGAAATTCTGACTCCGGAACATCATGGGAGCAGTCAGGAAATAAATCAGAGAAACGCCCGGTACCGCAAAAAACAGCATATCAGGCGTCATCTGGAGATACCGGGAGTACACGACATCCAGGGCAAACCAGGTGACATAGCATATCAGCCCGAAGTTTACTGCATAGATGATTTTTCTGAGGAAGAATCCGGAACTTTCCGCAGTCATGCTCATAAGCCCCCGGTGTCTCTGACAGTCATCAAAAAGAGCGGCATCTTCGGCGGTGAAGACTTCAAATTTCATGATAATCAGCACCAGAAGCACGGTACCCATACCTGTCAGCATCAGCATAACCCCGAACATCCCGGAAAGATTTCCCCTGTGGAAACCCAGCGCTCCCAGAATGCCTCCGGCGGAAACCGCCAGCGTCATCATAAGAATGCTTCTCCCGAACCCCGGTGTCGCAAAAATCCCCGCCGTGCCGAGACAGCGTCCTGATTCAGTCAAAAGAAAACCGCTCCCGGGTTCCGATACCCCGGAATTTCCCGATTTTCCTGAAAGATCCGAGAATCTCCGGATAAAGAGCAAGGCTCCGGAATAGAGAGCCAGAACCGCAAAGTAAGGTACTCTATCCGGAAGAAGGTTCTCCGCTGCCGAAACAGACACAGAAAGCGGATGACGATAAAACAGAACCTCCGCCGCCACTGCCAGCCCCAAACCCAGAGCCAGTGCCGGAATCACGGGAACCGGATTGGCCTGAGATCCGGCATTCCTGCCGCCTGCTCCCCCGACAAAGAGCACCCCGCTCATCACCAGAGTCACCATAACGGCCGCAGCCGCAAAGCCGAACCCCGGAAGATCCCACAGCGCCGCCAGAGTCATAAACGCGGCAAGCACCATGGCTCCGGCGAACATGACATAGTCGCGCCTTGCCACACCGTATACTGTGGAAAACAGGAGCGGCAGAATATACAGCCAGGGCTTTTCAAAAGCGAGATGGTAACCGGAGAACACCAAAGTGATTCCGATAACCGGCAGAAATGACGCCGGGAATCCGAGGAAAGCCGTTTTGTTCTCATAATCGGATTTTCCGTCGCGCCAGGAAAACATCAGGCAGACCGCGGCATATACTCCGGTGTTGAAAAGGATCTTCCAGTTATCAGAAAAATCTCCGTACCAGACAAGATATACCAGGTAAAATCCCGCCAGTACATACAGAGGTCTCCGGAATACCCCGGCCAGCACGGCATAGCCCGCCAGAACTGCCCCCCACAGCACCGGGAAAAGCCGGGGTTCTGCGGGAAGCGAGTGCGCATGACGCGTCAGGAAATCAGAAACCGAATCCCAGAACTCCGGTAGCCCGGAAACAATATAGGCCGCTGTCAGAAGGCCGAACACGGAAAGCCGTAAAACCGGGGGTTCGTTCCGGAACCACAAAAGGAGAAGCAGATTTCCGGAAATGATGCTGAAGGTATTGAAGATTTCCCGTCCCATGTCCGGCATAAACGGATAATAGTGGCAGTATCCCACAAGAATGCCGGCAAGGAAATAAATGCCCCGGCGGCGATTAACGGAACCGTCTGCAACGCCCCAGCAATCCTCCCAGCGGGTTCTCCCGCCGTAAAGCACCGTATTCCACTTCATGTTCCAGCAGGTAAGCACGGCATACACTGTCAGCACAAGCTCCCAGAATACCGGAAAACCGGTACTCCTGCCCCGGAAAAAGAACTCGGCAGCCGAAAAAGCGGCCAGAATTCCCAGCGTGTGCAGTGCATGCATGCTGACCGAAACTCTTCTGGCAAACAGAATTATTACCGTCAGGAATAACAGGGACCCGGTATTGAACACCTCCCTGAACACCGGAGAAAGATCCCGATAGCTGTAAAGATAAACCAGTGCAATGCCGGCAACGATATACAGCGCATCTCTTCTGAGCACTGCAAACAGCACCATGGCGGCCAGCAGCAGCCACCAGTACATGGGGAAGAGTTCCCAGGTTTTAACGCCCAGCACAAAACAGATCAGTGCCGGAAGCGCCACCGTTCCCAGAAGCGATGCAAGACGCAAGGAGCGGTTTCTGCCGGAAACAAAAAGAGTCTGCACGGTCTGTCCTATCACCGCAAAATGCAACGTGTTGAAAAACTTCTGCGTCTCCGGAGAAAGATCATGGTAATAGCCGGTATACATCAGAAATACCGCCGCCGTGATCAGAATCAGGGACAGGGCTCTTAAAAACCTGACTCCGGTACGCTGCCATAAAACATAGAAGGACAGCGCAAGGGGGTACAGTATCAGCGTCGGGATCACTCCCCTGCGGAGCAGTCCGTAGGAAAAGAGCGTGACGAATACTGTCAGCGAAACAGCTGCCAGAGACAGGGTATCCGGGCATCTCAGATTTTTCCTGAAAAAGTCTCCGAAGCAGAAATATCCCAGAAGAAGAGTGTAGCATCCGAAAACCAGTCCGGAAGAAGCTGCAGACCCAAGTTCGGATGAAAGTGCCGTGAAGTCTGCGCAGTTAAAATAAAAAAGAACCGCAAGAACAATGCTGAAACTGCGAATTCCCCGGCGAAAACCGGAAAGTTCATCCCTGGCCAGGGTACCGGAAATAAAATCCCGGCCGTTACCGGAATCATCCGGGATCCCCCGCAAAAGCCGGGGCAGTGCCGCATCATAAACAGCAACAAAGAACAGCGCGGCGAAAAACGGCCAAGACGACACCGGATGAAAAAAATATCCCGCCGAGAAGCCCAGGGCAACTGCCAGCACGTACAGGGTTCCGGGAATCACCAGCGATCCGGAACCGATGCCGCGGCCGAATCGCGAAATGCCCCCTGAAAAAGTCAGTACCAGCATGACAGATCCCGCAACCAGAATGCCGGTGTTCATTAGAACTGCCAAATCAGAAAATCCGGATCCTGAAAAAGCACTTCCCAGGGCCCCGAATGCCAGTATCAGAAGCGCTGCAAGGCATGTCAGAAGCTCCGCGGCATGGCGGTGGAGACTTTGCGTCAGAAGTCCTATGGTTCGGAAAATCCCTCCTGATTTCCGGGTAACGGCAGTATCCTCAGGACCGTCCCGGAACAGCATCACGATACCCCAGAAAACCACGCCGGCAATTACAAACAGGAGTTCGGGAATGAAATGCGAAACAGAAAAAGAAAGTGCCTTCCCGTAAACGTGCAGCATCAGGAGACTTCCGTTACCGATTACAAAGCCGCACAGCATAATAAGAAGCATTGCAAATATCGCGACTTTCGGAAGCGGACTTCCGGAAAGAGCCGTAGCGCCCTGCCCCGGTACTCTGTCCTTCACTGATTTCTCAGAATGCCCGGGTACCGCCTCATCCTCCGGAACTGCCAGTTTTTTGAGAAGGCAAGTCCGGCCGGTGTGCTCTGATACTTTTCGGCGGTATCCGTATCCGGATCCTCACAGGAAAATTCCCGAAAGGTTACAGTGCGATAATTCCCGGGGCCGGTTCCGGCAAAACTGCCATTCAGGAAAACCTGCCGGCATTCCGCCCGGTTTCTGACAATAAGGGAATACAGAAGAACCCCGCAAAGGAACGTGACCAGGGCAGCCTTCCAGATAACGGGAGTTACGCTTCCGGGGAACAAAAGCCCGTCATGGGAAACATAAAGCGCCGCAAAAACCGTAAGGAAAAATGCAGCAGGAACAATTTCCGCGCGGTTCCGGCCAATAAGTCCGCAAACAAAATGAAAACACGCCAGAACCACCGACAGGAGCCAGATTTCCGGAACTGCCACAAGACAAATCACGATCCACAGCTCCAGCATGGCGGAAAGTAATCCCTGAACTCTCCTTTGTTCCTTTCGGGAAGGAGAAATTCTGTTTATGAAGTAGCTGTCACCGGCATAAACAGCCAAAATGAATGCCGCCTCGGGAACCGGGTTTTTGTAAAAAAGAAAGTGAATGATGAAGGTGCAGATAACGGTAATGCCGCCAAAGGCCAGAATATTGACAACGGAGCAGGCCCGAATAAAGCCGGTGTTTTCGGACTCGTCGCGGCGTCCCGAGGCCCCCGTTATGGCCAGAAATCCGATAACAACTCCTGCTGCCGCAATGGTCAGGTTCATCAGATGTTCGGCCGTGAAAAATACCCGGGCCCCGTGATCAGGATCAAGATCATCCGATGCCAGAGCACACATCAGAATAAAAAATGAAATTACCGAGTTGTAGCAGACCACGGGTTCTTTTCGGAAAACACCGTAAATATGGAAAGGAACCTGAGCCATAAGAGCCAGGAGCACCTGCCCTTCCAGCGAACTTCCCAGACAGTCCAGAGCTATGGGAAAGCTTACCAGTATCCCGATCTGGGCCAGCAGTGTAAAGATATGATGCCGGTACACGGAAGCCCCCAGCATGGCAAGACACCAGCACAGCAAGAAAGGGCGCCACAGCCAGGGCGGGAGCAGATCAAAGTAAAAGCAGCCCAAAGAGATTACGACATAAAGAAGCGTAAAACCGATACCGGACACCGTCACCCGGAACACGTCCGCGGCGGAGAAATCACTCTCGGCGCTGTCGGATTTCTTCCCGCTGAAAAAGCCCCAGACTATAGCCGCCAGCGAAAACGCCAGCATCGCCGCAAATTTGAATCCGGGCCCCATGCTGAAATGCACGTTGCGGGCCACCAGCACAAATCCGATAGCCAGAAAAAGCGCTGCCCCCACGCCGGTCAGAAGCTTTCCGGTAATAAGCTCGGAAGCGGACCATGAGCTCCGGGAATGAGTCGTTTCAGGAGCGCTACCGGGGAAATGACGGGGGGAAGGACGGGTACGGAAAGGCTCTGTTGCATCATTGTCTTCAGAGCCGGAAGACATTTCCGAAGAAGATAACGGTCTTTGAATTGCGGTATCGAAAACTGCCGGTTCCCGGGAAAATCCGGAACTCCGGGCAGCAGCGGAATTCATGGTATTTTCGGAGGCCGCTGCGTCATTGTCGGAAACGGAAACAGAATCTGAAAGGCTTTTTTCAAAATCCCCGGAAGACTCTGATTCGGAAATGGTCTCCGGAACCGCTTTTTCGGGAACGGATTTTTCCGGCACTGCATTGTCAGGTACCATGTTGGCCGTGGCAGCAATTTTTTCCTGCTTGAATCTGGCAAAAAAATCAAGGAGATCCGTTTCGGAAAACTCTCCCCTGATAAAACCTACTACCGAAGTCCTTATACGTCCTTCTTCGTCCGGAGTAATGATAATCTCGGGCGTACCATTACCTTCAGTCATTCTCTAAAGTCCCGTGTTTCTGATACCAAAAAGCCAGTGTTCGTTATTGTGAATTATAACAAAACTTTAACATTTATCATTCCTTCCCGGACAAAACTTTCGGTTCAGCCGCGAGGTACAGTCTGTTCAGCTTTTCGTTCCCTGAGAGCAGGTTGGAGATAGTCCTGATTCGTGTTTCAGTCTGTAATTCTTTCATGCCTCCGGCAGCACTGCATTAGCAGAAAACAGATGATAATTTCCGTCACCGGCGTTTTTAACCTGCTGGCTCCCCCTGCTGAAAAGCTCCAGGCTGATCTTCTTCTCCAAATACTTTACCAGGACAGTGGTGGTTCCGCCGCCGGTGGCATACCGGTAATTGAGAAAGCCCTTTTTGGGATCCCCTGGAAATGACAGTTATTTCTTACTCTGTATGATACGGAGACTTGCGGAAATTACACTCCGGATGCTTCATCGTATTTGTTTGAAAGTACTGTTTTTCCTTCAAGCCCTTTTCGGATGAAGTCTTAATCTGATGGAATTAAGGGGAAGATGAATTGTTACGGATCTGTGAATAGCAAGTCTGAGAGTGCGTATAATCACAAAATATTGATCATGCAACATTGCGCATGGTAATAATTGATCTCTGATCCCCCGGGGTTTTTATAACTTAAATTATGGTACAAACGCTTATATCATAAGTCATAATACCAAACATTACCATCAGATTAAGAAGATGGATTCATTGAGCGGAATTTAGTCAGGCTTTCTCAATCAGGCACTGATGATTTTTTGTGGCTTTACTGTAGTTAATTCCAACAAGGATTATGTTACGATACTGTTTTCTGTAACGTTTAAAATATTCTTGAGTCTTGATCTGCTTTATAGCTGCTTCCGCGGATCTTCCATACTTAAACTCGATAATGATAAGCGGAGCTTCGGGATTATCCGGTTCATATACCAGATCAGCTCTGCCTTTTCCCGTCTGGACTTCTCTGTGAGCTGTATAGTCATCAAGTGTTGCCCATTGCAATCCGGTCATAACGCAATAAGTCAAAGAATCCTCGGTATTATAGTCAATAAGAGAAACAGCCGGAGAATTATGAATCTCCTGAATAATTTCTGCAACAATCTTTCCGTCTTGTTTCTTAACAATAGCATTGAGAAGAGCAGCAGATCGCCTTATGGAATCCATGCGTCTGCTCCACTTCTGCCCCTTTACCAAAGATATTAACGTCTGCCTTATTTCACGGTTAGGTATATAGGCAAGTTTTTTTCCATTCTTTGTCTCGGCACATCCCAAATATCCCAAACAAACCAATAAACTGATAACATCATCCTTACTTGCAATGGATGTCATGTCGTTCTGGAAGTTATCGGAATTAAAAGAAAGTGTAATTCCATCAAGAAGCTTCATAATATCTGATTTGATACCTTTAAAATTAAGGTTTATCAAACGTATAACTTCTTCATTTGAAGATGTACCGCTCCAATAACCGATACATTCGTTTCTGCTAACAGCTTTGCACACGGAATTTGGGTTATAAGTATCAATACCTTTGATTTTATATCCTTCGTACCATTCCTTTAAATCATGATGTGATACTTTACAAATAGGAGAATTTACAATATCAGCCACTTCATCCTCTGTAAAACCGAAGTATGCTGCATAATCACCCGGTGCAAGCATATTATATTCATCAAAACTATTTAAAGCTGACTGCGAATTGTATTTCTTTATAGGCAGGATTCCTGTCAGGTAAGCCATAGAAATACATGCAAGCCCTTCAGTATCTTTAAAAAGCCCTTTAAGCATATCAATAAACTTCTTCTGAAGAACTTCCTGATCCCGATATTCTCGGTATATCAAATCCCATTCATCCATAATTATGATAAAAGTTATGTTTAAAGAATTATGGATAGCTGATAAAGCATTTGTGATACCGATGTTGCCTATTTTTGCGTTTTCCAATACAGGTGCAAAAACATCCTGCTCCTTTAACTCACTGATAACAGAATACTCAAGGTAGTCAACGATATCGGATACATTTTCGATTTTTTCAGTGCTAACATAAGTAGAATACCTTCGATCTATTGTATTCATATCAATATAGATAACATTAAATTTATTGAGGTAAGTCTCATAGGTTATGGTAGTCATCTGATTATCAATCAGTTTTTCACCTTTATAACTAGATATCTTCCTGTTAGAAAAAACAGCTCTGTTGTCTGCTTCCTTTGAATAATATGAAGCCAGCATTTGAGCCATAACAGTTTTGCCAAATCTGCGAGGTCTGGTAAATGCTATTAATTTTGCGTCAGAATCAAGTCTGTCTATGGTTTTTCCGATAAAATCGGTCTTATCTACAAAAACCTTGCTTATTCGATTATTTACAATATCTGTAAAAGCATTATTTCCTTTCGGATTTAAAAAAACACCACTCATATCACAACCTCATAAACAATGTCTTACTCCCATAATAGCTCAGTCAACACTGTTTCATTTACCATTGTCATCTAATGACTTTAAATAATTATTATCCTTTTTGTATAAACCACAAACCCCTGTTACTGTATTATGTTTGTATTAAAATAATTGGCAGTTTCAGCCATAGACAAAGGCGGATTTTTCAATACATGACACTCAATTATCTTTTTGTGCAGTTCTTTATCAGCTCCCCTGCCACAAAACTTTCCCTGCTGTTTTGCTGAAATTTTCGGCTCAAAGGAAATTCCGGCAGGAATGATTCATTTTTGAGCATGCCATGACGGGAAGCGTCCATAATCTTCAGGAAGAAATACTCCCCATCATTGGTACCCGGCTTTAATCTCTTTGATGGTTCCCCCCCCCTCATATCATTTCAGCACGGGACGGTATAAGGGGTGAAGGGGAGAATCCCCTTCAGTCATTAACAGGAAGTCGCCTAAGGCGGCTTCCCTCCTTAATCAATAACTTTTAATTCTTCAAACTTATCAAGCCCCCTGCCTGATACCGGATACATCGTACTGTTAAAAATCAACCACCTGCAATAATTTCCGAAGAACCAAAACTTTCCCTGCTGTTTTGCTAAAATTTCGAAAGTTATTTCCTTACGGTTCCTAAAGGTATTCCAGGGGCAGAGCGACGAGATTTTCTCTGAGCCAGGTAATTTTGTCGATAAGACACAGAATGACTCCGGTACCGCGTTTTTTCTCCGGGATCCTGTCGAGAATCGGATTCGCGCGCCCCATGTCCGGACGGGGATTTCCGGTCATTTTTATTTCCACCGGATACAGCACGCCGTTTTCTTCAATAATCAGATCGATTTCATTTTCTCCGGAGACGAGTTTGTCCCGGCCTCTGTAGTAGAAAATCGCTCTGTTTCGGTCTATAGTTGATCTGAAACATTTCATAGGGAATAACTCTCCATAAAACAGCTAGAAAGTTACTATATGTGGTCTAGCGAATAGACCTCTACCAACTATCCCTTTTACAAAGGACTCATCGGCTACTTTTAACTTGGCTAAGTATTTTCTGACTATATTTAAAGCACCGTTCATATCGGCATTTAAAACTTTGCCGGTAGATGACTTAAATAAGCCCCTGAAAATCCTTTTGCCTTTATATTCCTTGTGCTTTTCAACAGGTTCAAATGCCAGCGAATCGCACTTGGAGGTATAGGACTCC
>CACYPY010000097.1 GCA_902776415.1 uncultured Ruminobacter sp. | reverse complement strand
CTTCTACGTTACGGACGACCGCCTTTCCGGGGTTCCGGATCTGCACCGCTATGTCATCATGTATGTTTATGGCCGGTTTATTATCAGGGAGGTTTAGGATTTTGCAATCGCTCTGTTGTAAAGCAGTGTCGATCCAGCTTTAAAACATTCCATAGTGATTAACCTCTAAAGAATAGAAAGTTAATATACGAGGTCTGGCGAATAGACCTCTGCTTGACTATCCTTAGCAATAAGTCAGCCAAAGACCGGTAATAAGGGGGGCAGATAAAAAAACATTGGTTTTTGCCAGTTTTGACTCACTGCTGCGGGTGATGTGAATCCCCAAAACCAAATTTCTTTATCTACACCCTTTTCGTGATGCCGGTTGACGATTCCGGCTTCCCCGGGTACACTCTCGCTGGACTATGGAGCATAAGTGCGGGTTTTCCGCAGGTGTTTATCAGGAAAATCAAATGTCGGATAATGTAACGGATAAGGAAAACAGAAAGGCCAGGCAGCTTGAAAGAATCAAGAAGCTCCTGAGCCTCAGCAAGTCAGGCAATCCCAATGAGGCGGCCACGGCGCTTAACATGGCGATCAGGATCCTCAGGGAGAACGGGCTTACCATGGAGGATGTGGGACTTTCGGAAATCAAAAGCGTGATAATTAAGAAAGTGCTTTCGTCCGGTATAAACAAGACCCCGAGATATGAAAATATCTTTCTGTCTCTTATGAAAAAATCATTTGGCGTCAAATTTGTCCTGCTCAGCGACGGTTACCGCAAAACCTACGAGCTTTACGGTCCTGCCGATCGGGTGGATATGGCCGCCTATGTCTGCGAGGTGCTGGTAAGACAAATCTGCGCCGCCAGAAAGAAGTATCTTCGGGAATACTGTGATTTTCCGAACATTGGTTCCTTAAGAACCCTTAAAAGGGATAAGGCCGATAACTACTGTCTGGGCTGGGTCTCCGGGGTTTCCCGGCTGGTAAACAGCTTTGTGGAGATTACTCCCGAAGAGGAAAAAATGATGGTGGAGTACTGCGATTCCAAACATAAGAATCTTGGCACCGTAAAATCCCGGGGGGCAGCCGCCTCCTGGGACGCCACCGGTTATCGTATGGGCGTGGCAGACGGTCTTAATGCCACCCTCAACCGGCCGGTAAACGGCAGTGATGTCCAGGAATTTGCCCTGGGGTACCGGGGCTGATCCGGCCCCGGATAACGGGGGATTCGTCTGAAGCAGAGGAAAACACGGACGGAAGCAAAGCGTCGGACGAAAGAAGAATCCGACTTTTTGCTGATTCTTTCGGTTCCTCTGAATTATGCTTTTCGCTATGTCGTCAGTTCTTCCCCGGCCCGGATTAAGTGCAGCCGGTCCTTCATGGTCTCTTTCATAATTTCGTACTCCCGTTTTCCGGTGCAGTGGCAGGTATAGAATACGGAATCAAATTCCATCAGCTTTTTTGCGATTCCTCTGATTTCCGCGGTGTCATCTTTGGTCAGAGCGGCGTTCTTTTTCAGATGAAACCCGCTCAGCACCAGATCCGGATCCCGGTTCATAATCTCCCGGCAGCGCTGCATGATATTGAGAATGCCGCTGTGGGCGCAACCTGAAAACAATGCGATCTTTCCCTGACAGGATACAATAAGGCACTGTTCGTGCCGGAAGTCGTCCGGTACAAGTCCGGAGGCGGTTTTGATGCGGAGCGGATGCCCGAATTCCGGGGCCGGAAATTTCTTTGGAATTCCTGAGAAGATCCGGAGTTCGCTGTCTATTGTCAGATCTCCCGAAAGAAGCTCCGTATTCTCCGGAAGCCGGAGTTCCGGAGGAAGTCCGATATAGCGGGGTTTTTCATGCAGGGAATAATAGCTGTCAAGGGCGGATCTCTGAAGCAGGATCCGGGCCCCGGAGATGCATGAGAGAAAGGCAGGAAGTCCGCCGCCATGATCGTAGTGTCCGTGGCTTAGTATCACAGTATCTGCCAGAGAAAGGTCGATTCCGGCTGCGGCGGCGTTTTTAAGAAGGAGATCCGAGGCTCCGGTATCAAAAAGGATGCGATGCCCAGAGGTGACAATCCAGAAAGAAAGTCCGTGTTCGGTTCCCGAAGGGGTAAAACAGGGCCGGGGAGCCAAAGGCGAGCAATCCTTTTCATCGGAAGAGCGGCGGGAGTTTTCGACAAGGGCGATAATTTTCATAAGATTTCCGAAGAACTGAACTCTTCCTGAAAAAAACACCGGAGCACTGACTCCGGCGTTGCATGCTTTCTGAAAGATGTAAACAGCCGAACGGCTATTTCTCCTGCTGTCCGTTGGCGATGGCGTTTTTGCGTTCTTCGTTTTCCCGGTGCTTTTCCATAACCTCCTGAATCATCTTCTTGGGAGTGTCGGCATCGATGCACTGGTTAATACTCTGTTCCAGCTGGCTGACCTTTTCAATGCGTTCGCTTTCGATTTTCAGAATACAGTCATCATACTTGGATTTCTGCTTGGCGCGGCTGAAGGTATATTCACAGTCCAGCTTCTGCTTGACGCTGTCATCCTCAATGCGGCGTTTCTGGTAGCTCATCTTGTCGAAGGTGGTGTCTATGCAGAGCTGCAATCGTTCCTGTCTGTCCTTCCAGGCCTTTTCCTCTTCGTTTTTAATCTGATCCTTGTTCATCAGCCGGTCATGAGTTTCCTTGGCCTTGTTTGACTCATCGATCATCTCTCTCTGCTGGGCGGAGTAGTTGGTATTCACTGACTCGTATTTCACTCCCCACGGTTTGGTCGGGGAATAATGCACTGAACCGTTTTCGTCTACCCACCTGTAAACAATGTTACCGGATGATTTTTCTGCGGCAGCTCCTGCGGAAACAGAGACTGTCAGTGACAGCAGGGCAACGGTGATTATTTTACGCATGGTCGAATCCTTATATTGCCGGTTACTTCCCGGGGAGGTACAACATGAAAGAAAAACCCGTACCGGACACAATGAGGTTTTGAAAAGCAGGACGGTATCCATACTCCTTTAAGCATACTTCAATTATACCCGTTAGAAGGCAATGATTACAGAAAACCGACTGAAAACGTTATTTCAGTTAAACATTATTTTCAGAAAATGGCATAAGCTCCACAAAACAGGCTGTTTCCTCCCCGAAAAACAGGGCTCCGGTCACATGTTACGGATACGGTTATGGTTTCCGTTTGGAAGTTTCGGGGATTTTCAGAATCACGGGGAACAAAAAAATTATTAGATAACCGGTGCTGTATAAATTTTTTTTATAGGGAAGTATAGGCAGAATTCATTTTCCTAAAATCACGGAATCGCTTATTATTGCGTGTGCGGACGTTTTTCATCAGGCCCGGACAGTATTAAGCGTTTTTTTCATTCCGGAATGGCGTTTACAGACGGTGTGATGAGGTTCGCTTGACTAACTTTGCAGATATATTGAGCCGGTTTCCGGCAGAAAACGGAGGGATCACCCATGAGCACCATTGCCAGCATTTTTGAAAACAAATCCAGAAAGCCGGTGATATCCTTTGAAATATTCCCCCCGAAAAGGGATGAGCTTCTGAAGAATATTGATGCGACCCTGGCGGTGCTGGCCGGCATGCATCCGGATTTTATTTCCGTGACCTTCGGTGCGGGCGGTTCCGTTACAAATTCGGCAACCGTGGAGATCGCCCGCAAAATCAAAAAGCTCGGGATAGAATCGGTGGCCCATCTTACCTGCCTTAATTATTCAAAAACGGAAATTCTGACCATGATCAGGAATCTGGAGGAGAACGGCATTGAGAACATTCTGGCTCTGAGAGGGGATCGCAATCCCAATACCGCACCCAAGAACGACTTTGCCCATGCCTGCGACCTTATCAGCTTTGTCAGGGAAAACAGTACTCTCGGCATCAGCGCGGCCTGTTATCCGGAAGGGCACCCTGAAGCGGAAAGCCTTGATGACGATATCCGCCGTCTTAAGGAAAAGGTGGATGCCGGAGCCACGCATCTTATTTCCCAGCTGTTTTTTGACAACGATATCTTCTATCGTTTTCTGGACAAGGCCGGAAATGCCGGAATCCATGTCCCGGTAGATGCCGGAATCATGCCGGTGGTTAACAAGGCCCAGATTGAGAGGATGATTACCCTGTGCGGCGCTTCCCTTCCCGGGAAGTTCCGGAAGATTCTCAACCGCTACGAGAACGACCGTGAAGCGCTTTTTGATGCCGGTATGGCCTATGCGGTAAGCCAGATCATTGATCTTATTGCCAGCGGTGTGGAGGGAATTCATATCTATACCATGAACAACCCTAAGATTGCCGACAGACTTACCAGTGCCATAAAGAATCTGTTCTGATTCCGGAAGCCGGCATTTTTTCGGGACAGGATCCCCTGGAATGCGGCTTTTTTGTGTTTTACGGGCATTTTTGAGGCGGCCGGAATTTCCCGAAAAAAACGGGAATTTCGGTTTTTATTTTTATTTCCGGAACGTTGGCCTCCCGTTCTCTTTTCCTGAAAAATCCCGGCAAGCCCTTTGATAAAGCGGTTTTCTGCCCCGGGGCTCCTGAGGGATCTGGCAGTTTCTGATTTTAAAACCGTGAGACTGTCAATTCCCAAAAGGGATCTGATTTTGGAGATTTAAAAAACGGAGAATCCGTTTTTATGTCGCGAAAATCCTTTATCTGTAAGGGTTATTCTTAATAAAAACCCGAAATATATTGATCCCGTTTTTCATGCACCGACAGTCTTTCGGGAGAAGCTCAGGGTCCCGGGCGGAACCGGAATGCCGAAATATCTTTCGGGAAAGCTTTGTTCATCCGTTTCCGGGAATATAGAATATTCTGGAAACATTCTGAATAAGAGGTACGGGGTTTCTGGGAGAATCATGAAATGGCCTACAGCGAGCTAATCAAGGATTTCGGCCGCATCAGATCCTATCTGCGGTCCTTTTATGTATACGGTTTTCAGCACCGGGATGACTTTACCCGAAAAAGCGCCCGCAGCTATGATAACGAGCGCCGCCGCATTGAAAGCTGGCTGGGAGGTTATCTCGCATTCCGGCAGGATGAGAACGGCCGCAGGATGTTTTTCAGTGTGGACAGCCGTCAGGTTCCCCGGAATCCCCTGTACCGGGCCTTTAAGACAAAGAGCTTTACCGGCTGGGATATTGCGCTCCATTTTTATTTCCTGGAGATTCTGAAGCGATCCGAGCCTCTGTCTGCCGCCGCCATAACGGATCGTCTTTCGGAAATGCTGGCAGGACTTCCCGGAGACGAGGAGCCCGATGAGTCCACCGTTCGCAAAAAGCTTAAGGAGTATGCCGGTCTGGGCCTTGTTGTCCAGAAAAAGAGGGGGCGGGAAACCGTCTACGAACTTGCCGGGGGCAGTCCGAATCCCGAAAACTGGCGGGAGGCTCTGGCATTTTTTTCGGAAGTGCTGCCTCTCGGCGTCATCGGATCTTTTATCCAGGATCGGCTGGAGGAGCCGTGCGATGTTTTTCGGTTCAAGCATCACTACATTCTGAATGCCCTGGACAGTGAGGTCATTTTCTGGATTCTCCGGGCGATCCGTGAAAAGAGGCTGATTTCCTTTGTAACGACAGACGGTCATGAAATCGAGGTGCTGCCATTCAAACTGTATGTGGGCACCCAGACCGGAAGACAGTACGTTCTTGCGGAAACCCGCAAAAGAGGCCGACTTTTTTTCCAGCGTGCGGACTTTATTGAAAAAATTGCCGTGGGGGATTTCTATCAGGAATCTCCGGATCTTGAGCAACGGCTGGAATATTTTCAGGAGCGTTCCTGGGGTGTTACCGGAAGCAACACGGAACAGCCCGAGCGCATTGAAATGATTATCGAAGCAGGTCCCGCCGAGTTTTTTGTAGTACAGAGACTGCTGAGGGAAAAGCGTTCCGGAAAGGTGGAACAGATCGATGACTGTCACTGGCGCTTTTCCGCGGAGGTCTGGGATCCCATGGAACTCCTGCCATGGCTGAGAAGCTTTATCGGAAGAATTACGGATATCAGGTGCACCCGCGACTGGGTGGTTACCAGATTCTACCGGGACTTTGCGGATCTTTCCCGAATGTACGGAGTCAGAAGATATGATTTTTAATGAGGTCTACAGCAGCTACTATCGGGTAACGGCGGAAATTTTAAGGGAGGCTGCCAGAGGAAAACTCACGGAAAGAAAACTGTACGCCATGGTTCGGGAGCAGGCTTTTGGCGAAAGTGTTCTTACTCTTCCCGAGGATCTTCGGAGCGGGAGGTGGCATCTTCTGAACCGGGATTTTGCCACTCCTCTCAGAGAAGTTCCGGATCCTCCGCTGACCATTCTGGAAAAAAGGTGGCTCAGAACACTGCTTGCCGATCCCCGAATCCGTCTCTTCAGTCCCGACATAACAGGTCTTGAGGATGCGGAGCCGCTTTTTCTGCCGGAGGACATTGTTTACTATGACCGTTACGCCGACGGTGACAATTTTGAGGATCCCGGATATATCGCGAATTTCAGAACCGTGCTGGAGGCGATCCGGAACGGAGTGAATCTGGAAGTGTCGTACGAGAGCAGACACCACGAGACCGGTACTCTTTTTGTGACTCCGTTTTATCTGGAGTATTCCGAAAAGGACGATCGCTTCAGACTTGTCGGATCCGGGCACAAAAGACGGCTTACCCTGAATATGGCGCAGATCAGAAGCTGCCGGATCCTGACGGACCGGAATCCCGCCCCCTTCAGGGAAAGCGTCAGAAAATCAGTAACCTTTGAACTTCAGGATCGGCGGAATGCCCTGGAACGCGTGCTTCTGCACTTTTCTCATCTGGAAAAGGAAACCCGGAGGACAGATGACATTAATTATGTGGTAACACTTAAGTATGATCAGGAGGATGAAACCGAGATTCTGATACGGATTCTGTCTTTCGGTCCTTTTATCAGGGTTACCGAGCCCGAGAGTTTTATCGAACTGATAAGAGAACGTCTCAGGAAGCAGATGGCACTTTCAAATGCCTGGCGGGAGGTTGCGGAACAGTCCGGAAACAAGGGGGAGAAACAGGGTTCGTAACATTTTTTCCGGGAACGGATAATCCGAGCCGGTATACTGGACCTGTTAAAAGCACGAACAGCAAATTTTATGCACCAAGTGGTCAGGTTGCCGGTTCGAGTCCGGCTGACAGTTTCGGCTGTCATAGTTCCAACTGGCAGAACAGACTAAAAAATGTGCTTTGTAACCCCTTTTTCGGACAACATCCGGAGGGCCCCGGAGTATAATGGTTTCCGGTGCGAAGAATCCGCTTTTCCGGTGAGTATCAAAAATATCCTTACGGAAGAGACAATGGAAATTGGAAACAGCAGGCCTTACAGAGCTCGTAACTTTTTTTCCGGGATCGGAAAAAACGATGCCGGTATACTGGGTTTGTCAAAAGCACGAACAGCAAATCTTATTCCCGTGTTAGGTTGCCGGTTCGAGTCCGGCTGGCAGCTCCGCAGTGCTGCCATAGTTCAACTGGTAGAACGAACAAGATAAAGTGTGCTTTGTGAACCCCTTTCGGAGAATATCCGGAGGGGGTTTTGTTTTTCGGAGGTTTTTCAATCGGTTCCGGATATTATGAAATCCCCATGAAAAAAAACGGGACTGGTATTCCGGGCCGGAAACGGAAAAAAACAGAACGGGAAAAATGAGTTCGCAACATTTTTTCCGGGAAGGTTCCGGGCCCCCGGTCTACAATTACATCATCAAAAGCGCTTACAGCAACTTCTTATCTATCATTGCAGATATAGATCGAGCGCTTTGTTTCCGTTAAAGGCGCATGCAGCAATTTTTTCCGCGCCAGGCAGCAGGGCAGGTTCGAATCCTGCGGGTATCGCAAGATACTTTAGTTCATGGTCAGAACGGCTGAAATCGTGCCTTGTCAGAAAACGGAAGAGCGTGCATCGTAATCGGATCCTGCAAAGGGGGGGCGATGCAACGCCCGGAACCTCTGCCAAACTGTTTCGAACCTGGCGGTTCAGGCTGTCTGCCGCTTCAATTCTGAGATTTTTTTCGGCTACTTGTTATGAATATGCCGGAATATGCTCAATGATATCAGTTTTATCTCTTAATAAATTCCTGAAAATATAAGTGATACGAATCTTTATGTTTGTTCTTATTTTTATGTTCGCAACTTTTTTACCGGGAAGAGAATGTGAGTCCCGGATACAATAACATCATAATAATCACAGACAACAGGAATTATGTTCCCGGAAGCATTTCGTTCCGGATTCCGGATAACAGCTCCGGAAAAACCGAAACCGGAGGTACGGGAACTGCCGGAATTACCGGCATGAGCAATTTGGAGGAAAACAGTTATGCTGAATTCATTAAAAAAGCTTGCCAATGTTACTCTTACCGAAAACGGGGCGGTAACTCCCCGGAGTACAGAATCCTGCTGTCTGGATCTCTTTGCCACCATCGGGGCGCTCAGGAATGCTTCCGAAGATCAGATTCGGACCAGATTTTCCAGGGCCTATCTTGAGGATCCGGATATTGCCATGAAGACTCTGTTCTATTCCCGCGATGTCCGGGGCGGACTGGGAGAACGCCGGGTATTCCGGGAAATTCTGAAGTGGCTGGCCGAAAACCGAAAGACTTCCCTCCTGACCAACCTGGAACAGATTCCGGAATTCGGACGCTGGGATGACATTCTGGTACTTCTTGACGGGAATGCCGGGGAAGAGGCCGGAGCTTTTCTGAAAAGACAGTTTAAGGCTGACATGGATGCTCTTGCTGCTCATGAAAAGATTTCTCTTCTTGGGAAATGGCTGCCTTCCGTCAATGCCTCCTGTGAGAATACTGTCAGACAGGCCCGGCGGCTCGCAAGGGTTTTCGGGATGCGGTGTGCCGATTACCGGAAGGCGCTGTCTGCGCTCCGGGCGGAGATAAATATTATCGAAAACAGTCTCCGCAGGGAGGATTATACCTTCGATTATGCAAAACAGCCTTCCGGGGCTCTGTTTAAATATCGCCGGGCGTTTATGCGTCATGACGGAAATCGGTACAAAAAATTTCTTGCCATGGCGGGGAAGGGGGAGGTTGTCATGCATACCGGATCATTAATGCCTTACGACATTGTCAGAGCTGCCTATAATCGGCACATCAGTGCCGGGGAGCGCGCAGCTCTTGATGTTACCTGGAATGCTCTCGAGGATTTTACCGGAGGAGAAAATGCCATTGTGGTGGCGGACGGATCCGGTTCCATGTACTGCAGCGGGAATCCGATGCCGGCCACGGTGGCCCAGGCGCTGGCCATATATTTTGCGGAAAGGAACCGGGGACCTTTCCGGGGGCATTTCATCACCTTTTCGCAGCGGCCGCAGCTGGTGGAAATCAGGGGACGGGACATTGTGGACAAGGTACGGTACTGTGAGACCTTTAATGAATGCGCCGACACCAATCTGCAGGCGGTTTTTGAGCTGATTGTGAATGCCGCCATCGAAAAAAAGGCTTCACAGGACGAGCTTCCGGCAACGCTTTACATTGTGTCGGATATGGAATTCAATTACATAACCACTGATTCCTCCCGCAGCAATTTCGAGTATGCCAGAAGTCTGTTTGAATCTCACGGATACAAAATGCCCCGGGTGGTATTCTGGAATGTTAATTCCCGCTCGGAGCAGCAGCCGGTAACCAAAGGGGATAACGGTGTCATTCTGGTTTCGGGAGGATCTGCCAGGCTGTTCTCGCAGGTAGTCAGAGGGGGGCTTAATCCGTACACCTTTATGATAGAGACTCTTTCAAATGAGAGGTATGCCTCCATAAGGGCCTGAAGCCTTACTGTGTGAGAGCTTCTTTAAACTTACATTTCGCACTTGAAGATAGGTAATTACCACTTTTTGTAGAAGTAAGAAAGTAGTTGTTTGTTTTTTCGAGACTATCATGTTGTGGGATCGAT
>CACYPY010000096.1 GCA_902776415.1 uncultured Ruminobacter sp. | reverse complement strand
CGTGGTCCCGGCAGACCGAAGGGAAGCAAAAACAAAAGAACTCTCAGGATTGAACAGCTGATAAATGAAGGCAAGCTCGAGCCGCCGGGAAAAGGAAAACCTGGCAGGCCAAAGGGCAGCAAGAACAAACCGAAGAAGCCACTATCAGAACATGTTAAACGCGGTCCCGGTCGTCCCAAAGGCAGCAAGAACAAGCCTCGCACGGACATACCGTTATTGTGAGGATGCGTATCGACCAAAAACAACAGTGCTGATGATCATCCATGTAGACTCGGCATGTCTGTTACGATGGATTGACTGTCGAACATTTTTTGTACATAATCATTGGAGCGTTTAACGTTTTTTTGGAAATTCTCGTGTATACCGCTCTCATTTTGAAATACGGAATTGATTTCTGTTAAAATATTGTAACGGGATTTTCACTGGTACGACTCCACAGCTCCATAATACAAGTCATAGGATTCACTTCATCATGACAGCACCAACAGTTTTAATAGTAGACGATGAACCTGTAGCATGCAAGGTGGCGACTTCTATTTTCCAGGCCGAGGGTTACGAAACACTTGTTGCCGGAGACGGTGATCAGATGAATAAAATTCTCCGCCAGAACCAGGTGGATCTCATTCTGCTGGATATCAATCTTCCCGGTAAGAACGGCCTTATCCTGGCCAGGGAGCTCCGGGAGAAGCGGGATATCGCCCTGATTTTTGTCACCGGCAGAGACAATGAAATCGACAGAATTCTGGGACTGGAAATCGGTGCCGATGATTATGTCACCAAACCCTTCAATCCCCGCGAACTTACCATCAGGGCCCGTAACCTGATAAACCGCACCAGGAACAAGCAGTCCGCGGCCCCGGTGCTGACCGAGCAGAGCTCTTTTGTTCCCACCCCGAACGCCCGCTACGAATTTGCCGGATGGAACCTTGACGCAAACAGCCACGAACTTTTGTCTCCGTCTGGTCAGGTCGCCCGGCTTCCGAAGGCCGAATTCAGAATGCTGCAGTACTTTTGCGAGCATGCCAAGCTTCTGGTAACCAGATCCGATCTGATGCTTTTTATGATGGGACGGGAGCTTAAGGAGCACGATCGCACTGTGGATGTGACCATCAGGAAGCTCCGGAAGCATCTGGAGGAAGGGGAAGCCTGCAATTTTATCGAGACCATCCACGGCGAAGGCTACCGTTTCGGAGTGGATGTGGAGTTCTGAGTTTCCGTTCTCCGTTTTTTCTTTACCGCAGCCCTAAGCATTCCGCAAGAACCCCCGGGAATTTCGCGGCCGTCCGGAATGAATCACAGACTCCGTAAATATTAGGTAATGCATCCTTGCTGCTGTCATGGCAGAGTCAGTATAGTTGAGCATTCAGTTTCTTAATATCATTAGCCATATCGACCCCCATCTCTTTCATCAATTCGGCCGTTTTCGAAGTAGATACTGCAATATGCCATTTCTTGTTTTGGTGCTGAGACAGTTTTAGCCGTCCGGCTTTTACCAGACATTCCCTCGTAGAAAGGTGCGTAACAAATTTTGAAGACGACGCCATCTGCTTTTTCTTAAACGCAGCCTTAATCTGCCCCACTGTGAGAATCAAAAAGCTTAATCCTTGCATCGTACAGTAGTCATCAGTTTTCAGGCCATAAAACCGTACGATGTTTTCCACAAAATTATAGTGGGTTTCCAGCTTCCATCTTTTTTTGTATTTTTCATATACTGCCGCCGGTGTGTCAGTTTTGCTGTCCCGGTTTGTTCTTAGAATGATAATTCCGAAGTACGGCCCTAATTCCTTAAGTTTCTCTTCAGTGTGAGACTCATCCTTGCCAAGCTGTTCTCTGAATTCGCTTATCATTTTGTCATGCATGTCCTCATCCCGGTACATGATGACGCGATCATCTCCAAAAGCAGATCTCTTTATTTTTCTGGCGTAGTATTTTTTTACTTTGGATTTTTCTCCGGAGGTCTGTGTTTCCATACTGGCGGCGAGAAGCTGATTTTTAACCTCCGCTTCTTTCTTCAGTTCCTCCTGATACAGATCTTCGAGTTTGCTGACAGTAGATTCGGCATACAGGATCCGATCCTCTCTTACCAGACCGTTTTCATCAGTTTTCCGGTAAGTGAAACTGTTCTTAAACGATAAGTCCTTCTTAAAGACCCTGCTGATGGAACAACTGTCAGGAACCGGTATAACAAAACGTTTTTCGTCTTCCCTGAACAGTTGCAAATCTTCTTCGGAATAGAATCCGGCATCAATCAGGAATGTCGTTTTTTTCGGAAAATCAAACGATTGCAATAAATCCTGAACGGAATTCTTATCCAGTAACCCGCCCTCATAAGCTCTGCTGGTAAGGGGAACGTCTGAAATCACATCATAAGCTTCCAGAATATTCAGCTGCTTGTTCCCTATCTTTGAATATTTGTTACCATAATCTGCCAAATCATTCTGCCTGGAACATGACAAAATGACATGACCATCTATGGCCGTGAGTCCGGAAGATTCATCTATCAGCCCCTGAGAATACTTCTCGCATATTGCCGGATGCTGTCCCAGCAATTTTAAAAATTTGCTGACCGTATTTTCACTGATACCCAGGTTCGGCCACTTGCAGGAAAGAACCGACTGATCATAAACATCCTTGATGTAGCTGGACGGCGTGTAATCCTGCACAAAATAAATCACACTGAGGGCATAAATCAGCTTTGAATCTTCAGTACTGAAGTATTTGTTAAGCTTTTCAAGAACTGATCCCGTACTGGCCAAAACAATGGCATACTCGCCATAATCCTTAACCTGCAGGTCAATATCTTTGAGATCCAGATTCATATTTACCGCTGCTCCGGCAAGTGATTGCTTCTCCCTGTCTGTCAAACAATTATCGCCGCTTTTTCCGGCGGTGTCAGAATAATCATCATTAACCGCTTCTCCCTTAAGTTCTTTAAACCTCCTTATTCCGGTCTTGTTCGGACAATATGCGCCTCCTTCAATTTTCCCGATGCAGGGACCGCTGGTTACCTTTGTCTTTTCAGGGTTGTCAGGATTAGATGACACAATCAGCTCATAAACATAGTAGTGGAGCTTGCTTCCGGCACTTTTGCTCGGAGCGCTGATCGCCTTAACTGTGCAATAGATGTCTGATGGCTTCAGGGCCAAAATTTCGGCTGGCACAGCGTAACGGCCGGTGATTGACGGTCTCCCCATATTGCTTCCTTATTACCTAATAATTATGAATAATTATAACATAATTAGGTAATAGAATACAAAAAATTATTTTTTTAAACCTTATAGCAAAAGGTCTTTTTGTGATGTTTACCTAATATCGCGTTTGATTGTCTAATATTTACGGAGTCTGTGATGAATTCCTTTGTCGTTTAACATATCTGAAAAGGGGGCGGAATCCCGTTTTCAGGTACGGAGTTACGGCCGGAAATACGGAGTGCCCGTTGTGATTATCCGGAGACGGGCAGAGACTTCAGATACTGCCCCAGGGTTACCTCGTCCTCGGATACCATTTCGTTAAAAACAGCGATTTCGGCATCAAAGCCGTACTCCCTGCGGCTTTTCAGAAGATCCAGCTCCATCTTTTTGGCATTGTCGGCGAGCCGGGAAAGCCCGATAGAACTCGCAGCTCCCTTGATTTTATGAAGCTCCTTTCCGGCATCCTCGTACTCCCCTTTTCCGAAATACTCCCGGCAGTTTCCGATATACTCGTTCACCTGGGTTCTGAAAAGACGAAGTGCGGCAATAAACGGTTCCGGGCCTGTAATTCCGACGGTTTCATCAATGTACTTCTTATTTATGTTATCCATGTTGCTCATACTCAGCTGCTCTTCTTGTTTTCACGATATCTGTTAACTGCCTCTGCCAGCTTGGCAGCCGACAGCGGTTTTGACAGGACCCCTACAATTCCGTGGGTGGCATAAATGTCCGGATCCCTCATGACATTGGCTGTCAGAGCCAGCATGGGAACCGTGCTCCCGTAGTCATTTCTGAGATGATCCGCCACATCGAGACCTGACATGTCCGGAAGCTGCATGTCCAAAAGCACCAGATCCGGCCGGTTCCTCCCGAAAAGTTCCAAAGCCTCGGCTCCGGTTTTGGCAGCGGACACCCGGTTTCCCAGCTTCTCCAGCAGCGTCTTGCATACCAGAATATTCAGATCCACATCTTCCACCAGCAGAATATCCAGAGCAGTCAGCACTTCTCTGACCGCATCCCCCGAAGGACGCTCCCGCTCCCGGATCTCAAAATCAAAATGCACGGTAAATGTTGTACCGCGGCCCGGTTCGCTTTCCAGATGGATTATTCCGTTCAGGGCATGAGTAAGCTCCCGGGTTACATAGAGACCGATGCCGGTACCGGTGGATTGTCTGGTACCCGGGACCTGATAGTAAAGGCCGAAAATCTTTTCCTGCTCCTCCGGTGCAATACCAATGCCGGTATCCGCTATCTTAAAGGATACCCCCAGGGTGCCGTCATCATTGCGATCCTGGGAAACTGCTATGGAAATACTGCCCTGCTTCGTAAACTTGATGCCGTTGGCAATCAGATTCCAGAGTATCTGCCTGAGACGGGTCTGGTCGGAGACCACCATATCCGGGCTGTCTCCGGATACCTCAAAGCTGAAGCTGAGATTCTTCTGCTCCGTCATGAGGCGGGACAGGGTTTCCAGATCCTCCAGAAAGCTCTTCCAGTCAAAAGGCTCCTTAACAACTCCGAATGTCTGTCTCTCAAACTTGTTAAGATCAATAACGTCATTAAATATATTGCCCAGGGTCACGGCGCTGACGTTTATCGCCTTGAGATTTCTCTCGTCCTCGTCCCTAAAATGCCCGGACTGCAAAAGAATGTCGCTGAGTCCCACAATTCCGTTAAGAGGGGTTCTGAGCTCATGACTAAGCGTGGAAATGAAATTGCTCTTCTCCCGGGAGGTTCTTTCCAGAACATCCTGTTCGTTTTTCAGCTTGGTAATGTCATGACCGTAAATCATGGTGCCGATCAGATGCCCTTTGGGATTAATGGCCGGTCTTTTTCTGATCTGGTAAATAACGCCGTAAATGGTACGCTCGTACATCAGATCCTTTTTGGTTTTAATTACCTCGTCGTCACCGTAGCTGAAATACTCATTCAGATCCGCATCCTTGGAAAGCAGATACTTGAGCTCCGACCGGTTCTCCACACGCAAAAGATGCAGCAGATTGTCGCTGCAACCCTTGATTTCCCCGTTAAAACTCCGGTACAGAATGATGTCCGGGGTAAGATCGAAAATTGCGGAAAAAAACACCAGCTGCTCATCCAGAAGACTCTGAGCCTCCTGCCGGAGCGAAATCTCGTTGTAGAAGGACCCCTGCAGCTTTTCATGTTCCCGGAACAGGGTATTGTTCTTCTCCCGCTGATTGATCATCGCAATGTAGGTTTTGGTGAGAGATGTTTTAAGCTGGGTTTCCTGCTTCTGCAGCTCCTCAACCCTGCTGCGGGCCTTTTCAACCTCCGAAAAATATTTATTAAGAAGCAGAGCCAGAAGAGGCGTAATGATTGCCCCGTAAACCAGGGGTTTCATAACGTCCTCGAATTTCAGATCGCTGTCAATGTAAAGGTTTACCACACAGTTTATCACGGTAATCGCCAGAGTTACCGAAAAACCGAACAGCATGGTAATGCAGATAAGCGAGTGCTCGTAAAGCCCTGTCTTTAACCTGCATCCGACTGGTCTTTTGCGACTGTTCATAGAATAATGCCTGAATTCATGCCGGTTATGCCCGGAACCCCCGGGAGTACCGGCGGAGTCTCTCCCGTACCGCCATCAGTGTACAGCCCGGAAGATTCCGTACCTGTCCCCGGACAGTATCACTTCTTCCGGGGGCTTTCGAGGACAACCCGATGCCGGAAATGAGATCCCGGACAGCGCATTCGGCAGGCGCGGCAACCCCGTGTCCGTCAGGAAATCCCTTAACTCGGGATTTTGGGAAAAAACGGCCATAAGCCCCTCGAATACCGCTGACTGTCCGATGCCTCTCCGGAGATGATCGTCATACAGTGCTGCCTGCCTTCCAAAACGCTTTATCTCTGCCGGATTATCAGAACTCATAATCGCACGATCTGCTTCATAATCCTTGAAAAGCTCCGACTTCCGGTACCGGCATCTAAGACAGCCGCGATCTCCGACAGGATTATGAAAACAGATTACTCTCACCGGCTGGCCCTCCTTCAAGTACCGCTCTTCGAAACCGTATCCGGAATCTCAGTCCCGGTTGCTGCAGTATTCCTCAAAGCCCTCAAAAAGCTCCGGTTCGTTTTTTCGGAGCAATGACAGCATAGCCCTGGTAATCAGGGTCACTCCGCCCTCGGAACGATAAAACCTGGTACCATCAAGCTCGGCATTTTCACCTACCACCAGATTCCGGGGCAGTTCGCAGTGCCGATCCAGAATCACTCTGGTGAGACGGCAGCCCCTGTGAATTATGCAATCCGGAAACGCCACCACTTCATTGATGAAGCAGAAGGAATGCACCCGGACATTATAAAAAAGTACCGATGACCAGATGGATGAGCCGCTGAGAATCACTCCGGCGGAAATCACGGAGTTTCGAACAATAGACGAAGCCCCGTTAAGGTCCTGTACATATTTGGCTGAAGGCAGATGCACCTGAGAAGTCCATATGGGCCAGTCCTGATCGTAGATGTCCAAATCCGGAGTAACGGAGGCCAGGTCCATATTCGCCGCCCAAAAGGAATCCACGGTTCCCACATCCCGCCAGTATATCTGCTTCTTGGCACGGTTGGTGACACAGGACTTGGCAAAATCATGCGCATGTGCCAGCCCCAGCTTTACCATCCGGGGAATAATATCCCTGCCGAAATCGTGCTGGGAGTCATCCATGAGCTCATCCTCCTCCAGCATCTGATACAGCACCCGGGCATCAAACACATAAATACCCATGGAAATAAGGGTCATCTCGGGATTGTCAATCATTCCGCCGGGATTCTTCGGCTTTTCCTGAAAGGATACAATGGTGCCGTCCTTGTCGGTCTCCATGACGCCGTAGGCGCTGGCCTCCTTTCTGGGCACCTGAATGCAGGCCACGGTAAGAGGCTTGCCGCTGGAAATATGATCCAGAAGCAGCTTGGCATAATCCATCTTGTAAATATGATCGCCGGCCAGAATCAGGATGTATTTCTGCTGATGATCCTTAATAATGTCCACATTCTGGTACACGGCATCGGCAGTACCGCGGTACCAGTGCACCTCGTCCATGCGCTGCTGCGCCGGAAGGAGATCCAGGTATTCGTTAAACTGGTTTCTTAGAAACGACCATCCCATCTGAAGATGTCTCAGAAGACTGTGGGATTTGTACTGGGTTACAACCCCAATACGGCGGATGCCGGAATTAATGCAGTTTGACAGCACAAAGTCAATAATGCGGTATTTACCGCCGAAATATACCGCCGGCTTGGTTCTGGTATTGGTCAGCTGATGCAGCCGGCTGCCCCGTCCCCCGGCAAGAATAAGGGCCATGGTTCTGTTGGTGGCCTCGCGTGCTCTCAAAACCTCTTTTTCCATGATAATCCCGCCTTGTATTGTTTTCAGAATTATTGCGTTAAAATAATTTCATGCATGCAGATATACAAGATTATCACTTAACCGACCTTTTAACACCGCATGATTATTCAAAGTGCGAAGTAACCTGAGGAAAATGAAAATTCCGGAGAGCCTGCCATTCCGGATTCGTCATGCAAAGTTTCGGAATCAGGCATAGCGCACCCGGCTTCCCTGTCCGCCCTCCCGGGCCAGAATTCCGGTAATGGCATTTATCACCGGCCAGCGCTTGGATGCCCAGGCGGGAGCCACCAGCATGTCTTCCGCAGCAGAGGCCCCCACCCGTTCGTAAAGAACATTTTCAGGAGTGTGCTGAATCATAAGAGCAGCAATTCCGGCGTAATCCTCCAGGGACAGCACTGCGATATCCCCGCGGGCATACTCCCGCTCCATCTGACTGCCCCGGACTATGTGAAGCTGGTGCAGCTTCAGGGCATCAGTACCGATATCAAGAACTCTCCCCAGAGTGGTCATACTGTGCATAAGTCCCTCTCCGGGAAGCCCGACAATCAGATGAGTGCACACCCGGATCCCCCGTTCCCGGGCCCGGGACGCGGTAATCCGGTAATCTTCAAAAGTATGATGGCGATTAATCCTTTCCAGAGTGGAGTCAAACGAACTCTGAAGGCCCAGCTCCAGCCACACCTCGTATCCCTGACGGCCGTAGCTCTCCAGAAGGTCCAGAATATTGCCGGAAACACAGTCCGGCCTGGTTCCCACGCAGAGCCCCACCACCCGGGGCGAGGCCAAAGCCTCGTCATAGCATCTTTTTAAAACCTCGAATTCCGCATAGGTGCTGGTATAGGCCTGAAAGTAGGCCAAAAAAATCCTGGCCCGGGGATTCCGGTTTTCAGAAAGCTGCTCCCGGAGCGTCCCAGTTCCGTTGTTCCCGGCAAAGGAAGCCACGCTGCAGAAGGTGCAACCGCCCCTTCCCAGAGTACCGTCCCTGTTGGGACAGGTAAAATTTCCGGAAAGCGAAATCTTGTAGACGTTTTCCCCGTATTTCTCCCGCATACTGTCGCCGAAGGTGTGAACATACCGGTTAAGAGAAAGGTGATCAGAGTTGTTCATATGCTCCTCCGCTGTCATTCTACAGCCTTGCGGGCCTGAAATGAACCGGGAGCCGGAATAAAGAAACCGGAACCGCCGAAAATCGATGATTCCGGATGAGGGATAACAGACACCGGACAGCGTAAAATGCATGCAACTACACCGTGTTATGAACTCCAGGAAGTAAAGGGACAAACAGTTCATGACTGACTGTGCAGAACAGAAAGAAAGAAAAGATAAATTTTGCAGCTTTGGCAATCTTTAATTGACAGGTTTGCCGCAAGGGGTTTTTGCGCGGATTACGCTTCAAATACAACTAATTCGAAGGGACTGTAAATTTTGACGGTTTCACCCCAATCCAGTTTTGACACCCCAAAGCATCAGAGGCCGCCGTCCTGAACAGACATATCCCTGCTGTTTACCCGGTAACCGTTTCAGCGTAACGGTCAGACGCCTGCCTTAACGTTTCCGGTCAGACATTTTAACGGCACTCGCCGTCAAATCATGCTCTCCAGTTCTTCAGTCACGTCGTTCCAGTATTCAAAGGAACTCCCGATATGAACCTTCACATTACACTCCGAAATCTTATCCTCGGTAATGCGGATCATTCTTTTCACTTTGGCAAGCTCGTTTTTAAACTCGCAGGAGGAATTCATCCGATAATGCTTTTCCACAACGCACCCCAGCTCATTGGTCTGGGAATTGAAAGCATGCGGATCAAACACTTTTTTTTCCTGCCGGTATGATGACAGGTTGCAAACCACCTCAGCATACAAATCTTTTTTGGCCTTGAGTGCCTCAAGCTCGTTGAGATAGCTGCGGGGAGTTCTTTCATCAACCTTCACATTGTTGGCAGAATCAATTTCGGTATTGATTTTTACCAGATATTCCTGAACCTTGTCATAAAACGCCAGAAGCTCATCCAGGGACGGATTCGGTTCCGTTTCCTCGGCAACCTCGGAAAACAGAGAACGCTCAGAAATTTCATCATGAATTTTACGCAGTTTCTTTTTTATATGAGTACGAAAAACAAAGGCTCTTGCAAGATTTACCTGAGTTATATTCCAATCATCTTAAATTCAAATCACGGTATAGTTATTTCATTTTCAGACGCATTACATCAAGACAAAATAGAATTTTTCTATAATTTGAATATACATGAGTGCGGTGCAAAAAGTCAGTTCCTGACAGACAAATCAGAATCATTAATGGTACTTTACAAACATTAATTAATCAGTATTAATTAACAAAT
>CACYPY010000095.1 GCA_902776415.1 uncultured Ruminobacter sp. | reverse complement strand
CGGGATCCGCGATCCCCGATGCCAGGGAAATGTTTTCCGGGGCAAGAACATAGTAAAGAACCGCCGCGACAGATGCCGCCGCCAGGGTGGTGGTGAGAGTGTAGAAAAGAGTACGCTGCCACAGTCTCTTTCCTGACTGCGATGTTCCCAGCTCCGCAATGGTAAGACAGATGGTGACTCCGATCAGGGGAACACTGACAAACTTGAAGAGCCGGATAAACACCTCGGATAAAAATCGGGCAGACTCCAGTCCCGGCCTCGTGGAAATCCAGCCGTTCAGAATACCGGCCAGCACCGCAATCGTAAAGGCCAGAGCATATTTCCAGCTGTTAGCCGCAGTATTGCTGCTTTTCGCGGGACCTGCCGCGTTTTGTCTGTCATATCAGAAAATCTCCTTTATATCATGCTGTTGTAACATTCCGCCGAATCCCTGCCCGATGCTGACCGGCCATGAGCTGCCATTTCATCAGGGGATACGGGGCCCGGATGACATCTTTTGAAAATCCGGCTTAAAACCTACTTAATTTATAGGTAACAGAAATTTACGCATTATACCCGCCGGAAGAAATCCTTCAACAGAATAACCGTAGTGTTGAAAAGGGCAGTATCAGAATCATCCCGGAGGATGAAGACAGTCATGAATTACATAATCTTCACTCCCCGAATCCGTAAAAAGACAAAACATAATGAGACAAGGAAGAGCCTCTCCCGGGTTCTCTCCGGCCCATTCCCCGGAAGCCGACTGGTCAGAAGATCTTTCCCGGGAGAGCCGTATCCGGCAAATATGACATCCCCCGAGTCTCCGGAATCATCAGGTTGACAAAAACACTGCTGGCAATATAAAGTTTATGATTCGGATATATCGGTAACTTCCGGGAGAGAAATTCCCGGAACCGGCATGCCGGACAATCCGCCAGCTTTAACAGAATCTCTCAAATGAGCAACAGCAACAGTAACAGCAGGGATTACGCAGGAAACAAAATCCCCCGGGATCCTCGTGAATACAGCAATAACCGCAGAAGCTACCGTAAACCGAGAGAGGACTCCGATCCCTCTCCCGCCTCGGAATTATTTTCACGTCTTCTGACACTGCTGCGGCTTCGGGAGATATTTTCCGGAGAAAATCTCCTTATTGCGGCAGTGGCACTGTCTCCGCTCCTCCTTACGCTTCAATGCGGTGACGAGCGCTTTCCCGCGACAGGATCGGATGACCATGACAACGAGGAAATCTGCTGGAATCCGCATGACTGTGCAAAACAGTCCCGTATTTACGGAAGAAACGGGGATTCCGGACTAGCCTGGAAAACAGCCGTGAAGGCATGCGATCTCGGCAGCGGCGAAGGCTGCTATCTTCAGGGCTCCATCATGATCCGGGAAGCCCGGGAGGTGATGAATTCCGGAAACTCAAAGCGATCCGTGAGGGATCGGCTCCGCCGCGGTGTCGAAAAGGTACAGGAAGGATGCAACACCGGGTTTGCGCCGGCCTGCCAGATGATGGCAGATCTCACGGAAAAGGGCACCGGCACCGCGAAGAATCCCGGCCGGGCCGGAGATTTCCGTACCCGGGCATGCAATATGGGCCTTGACGAAACCTGTCTTCAGGCAGCCCTTTATCAATGGGGCAGGAGCGATCATAAAAAGACCTGGGAGCTTGCCCGAAAATCCTGCGAGTCCGGTAACGACGAGGGCTGCGCCGTTTATGCCATCGCCGCCGAAAACACCAATAATCCCGACCCGCCCCGGAGTCAGAGGGAAAACTATCACCGGAGAGGCTGCGACTCGTACAGAATTCCCGGTTCCTGTTACCTTTACGGCTTCGGTTCCGCCGAAGACCGGATACGGCTGGAGTATTTTGAAAAGGCCTGCTCCTATGCCGGAAAGAAACAGTTCTGCGACACTCTTGAAAAGGAAAGAAAGCGTCAGGGAGTACCCGATTCCAAGGAAAACACAAACGCAGGGAGCAGCAGTAACGGCAGCAGCCATTAACAGGACGGCAATCATATGAGCGAAAACCACACGAGAAACAGCGACAGTGCACCTTCGTCCTCAGGAAACCTGAGGGTATTCCTCCACAATCTGGCCGGCATGGGAATCATTGCCATTTCGATAGCATCCGGAATCCTTGCTCTTACCTCTTTTATCAGTTTTTCGGGAGGGAAAACGCCCGTCATCACAAGACAGCCCCCGGCCGATACCGGCAGGGCTCCCGTGCAGGAAGGGCAATCATTACGGGAAACGGAACCGGGAGATCCGTTTTCCGCGAAAAAGGAGGAGGCCGTTCTCACGGCCGCAGAACTGGAAAATTCCTGCAATCAGGGCACGGCGGGAAGCTGCTTTAAACTGGGATTCTGGCATTATTCCAGGAATATCGCCAATGCCTCCTACAAAGAGGCGGACAGGTATTTCACCAAGGCCTGCAGTTTGGGGAACGCCAAGGGCTGCTACCTTCAGGTACTTAACATGGAAAATAATCTCCCTCCGGATTATGCCCCGGCCGAAAACAGGATCACCGCCCTGAAAAAATCCTGCGACCTCGGGTTCCTCCAGGGGTGTGATGCCGCTGTCAGAAACCTGTATCATAACGGCGACTACGCCACTGCCGAAGTCTATGCCTCCCGGCAATGCCCCGTAACCGAGCGCAGCTCCGAAAGCTGTCTTTATCTGGCACTTCTGGCTCCGGAACTCGGGGAGCGGGTTCCCGAGCGCCTGAAGCCCCTTCTTGAGACAGGATGCCGGAAGTCCCGGATTCCCGCCGCCTGCTATGCCTATGCCCAGGATCTTCCCCCGGAAAAGATTCGGGAAAAATCCGCCATCCTGAAGGATCTCTGCCTGAAGACCAATGACAACAAATACTGCCAGGCCTCAAAGCTTTCCATCACGAACCGGGAGAAGCAGGAATCCAAAGAAGCTCCTGACATGGATGAAGCCTGCAGGAGGGGCGACAATGCCGCCTGTCTCCGCCTCGCCAGTTTTCTGGAGAACCATTCCGGCCACACCGCCTCCGACAGGAATAAAGCCGCCGATATCTACAGGGATCTCTGCCAGAAACGCGATCCCGATGGCTGCCGGGAACACCGCCGCATTCAGGGCAATTTCGGAAAATAATGCCGGAGACGGCCGGGCCTGCTTCCGTTATACCCGGAAAAAGTCCTGATAAACAAGAAACGAAAAAAGTCGCAGCCCCTGACCGGACCCTGACACGTCCTCTGTGACTCAATGTATGCGTTAAGGCCCGGGCCCCGCCTGGCATGCCAGAATAACCGGGCCTCTCGAAACCGGGAAGATCCCGGGAAAAATGACCTCCCGACACTTTTTTTCACGGACTCCCGTCAGTTTTCCGGATTCCCCGCCTTCCTGAAAACCATATCATCCTCACAACGGAGTTCGCATGGTATATAATTGCCCGGATTTAATTTTTCAGGAAAGCATTATGGGAAATACCAACGACTGGGGCTCCAACCTCCCCAAAATTGACAACCCACTGAAAAAGCTGGGCTATATCAAGATACTGACCGGACTCCTGTCACTGGCGCTGTCAATTTACGTGCTGGTGAGCATTACCTGGGTCACCAAAACCGACATGATCTCCGGCTGGATCTGTCTGTTTGTAGGTTTCATGGTGTTGACGTATTCCGTCAGGGAATGCTGGCGCGGCTTTTACATGACATTCAAGATGCCACTGGGAAGAACCGATCCCTCATCCCTGGCCACCAACAGCAGCGTGGTGTCGGATCAGTCCCGCTGCGACTACTCCGCCCCGATTCTTTCGGAAATGCTGAACAGCAGAACCAACCATACCTTTATGGAACCCTCAAACTGGCTGGAAAACATGTTCTTCACCACCCTGAAGCCGCTGTTCTTTCTCCCGCTGCCGTTCCGCAATCTGGCTCTGAAGATCTCCTCGGCCATTATCCGCACCGTAATCAACATCATGTGCTACATTCTGGCGCTCTTCCTCTGCAAAACCGGCCTTATCAGCGGGGATCTGGATTTTGTGCTGACCGTCTACACCTGGTATCTCTTCCTGGCCATGACGGGCATTTGGACCACCATGTGCCGCTATGACTACAGCTCCTTCTACAACAGTCCCGACACTTCCAGCTACCTGACCCCGAAGAAGCTCATTGCCAGCATTGCCATTGCCGTGCTTTTCCCGGTACTGACAGTAACGCTGTTCTCCTCCGTTAATTTCTATGAAACCGCGGCCTACCAGCATATCTCCGGCTTCATAAACAGCTTTTCCATCACCCCCTGGTTCCTGGCCATGTCCCTGGGAAACATTGTGCTGTGCCTGCCGCTTCTGTGGCTGCTCTGGCAGCGTTCCCGCCGCTACGAAGTGGTAACCGAGGTCTCCGAGCTCCGGGACAACTGGCAGCAGTCCATTCATCCCGACGAGCTCTTCATCGCCATTGAAAACCGCATCATGGCCAACAGAAGATACATGGAAGTTCCGAACCGGGTCTATCTGGACCTTAACCCGAATCTTTCCGTGGACAGCAGCAATGCCAAGGGCAGGTTCGAGGGTATTACCATTCAGGAAACCCAGCCGGCCTATATCAGACCGAACAATACCATTGTCTTCAATGTGGTAAGATTCTTTTCATCCGTCATGGGGCATATTCTGAAGCTGGTGATCGCCGGCATCGTTGTATACTTCGCCTACCGCGGAGCCGCCGATGTCCGTGCCATCGGCACTGACATTTCCGGTCAGATCCGGTATTTTCTGCCCTATATCATGGGCATTCTCTGCCTCTGGATCTACTCCGGAATTCTTGACCGCGGCACCTTTATTATCTGGGCCGAGATGAAGTTCGAATCACTCCTTTTGTACTTCCGGGTTACCGGCACCTTTACCAGCTCAAAAATCTCCACCGGAATGAGTGTCTATGACTCCACCCGTTCCGAAAACGAACTGGTCAGATCCAGTATTTCGCCCTGGATCATTATTTCCAGAATTGTCAGCACCACCTTCCTGGGCTTTGGTGTGAACCGCTTCAACAACAAGCGCTACATTATGGAAATGCATAAGGATGAGGCCGAGATGGACAAGATTGTAAGAGAATTCCGGGAATACATGAACTCCCGCGAAAATATCGCCGGCGTGGCCCGGGAGGGGGACCTCAAAAACGCCAGCGACATCCTGAAAATGAACAGCCAGTCCGTAGCCTACAATCAGGAACGCATCTCCGGCGGAAAGCCCGATGATGCGGCACTGTTCGGCGGGATTATCACCGACGGGAGCCGGAGCTCGTAATTGCCGTTATCTCAGACACGCCCCGGAAGACACTATGTTTTCCGGGCCTTAACGTTTCCGGATGACCAAGATTAAACGAGCAGTTTTACTGTGGCAGAATTGTCCTGACCGGCACGCTCAGAAATGTGAAAATCATCAAATAATATACAGGATACGGGGGCTGGATAAGCATCCGGTCTGAAATTGCGGGAAATTCACACTATAATCTCATTCAAGGTTCGACCATAAAAAGGGCATCGCGGGACGCCGTACCGCAACCTCATGATAAGAAGGAGAATCCATATGATAAAAATGTTAGTTCTGGCAGGAGCTGCGCTCGGTATTCTGGCTCAGAATGCGTCTGCCAATGATTTCCAAAGACTTGAAAATGCATGCAATGCCGGAAACGGTTCAGCCTGCGGCGAACTTGGTGCCCGGTACTGCTCCCCGTGGAGCAGAATTGACTGTGCCAGGGGGAAGGAACTTCTGGAGAAATCCTGCAGTCTGAATGTGGCCAACGCCTGCGGCGCTCTGGGGAGTATGTATGAGGATGGCATGATTCCGGGCGCAGGAAAGGATAACACCAAAGCTCTCGGCTATTATGAAATGTCCTGCAATCTCGGAAGCAGGGAATACTGTCTCATCATCGGATTAAGATACAAAAACGGCAAGCACCCTGACGGGGTGAATAACGAAAAGGCACGGATTTACCTGAAAAAATCATGCGACCTCGGCCAGGAAGATGCCTGCTATATTCTGGAAAACCTGAATTAGTATCCGGACAGCGTTTTTCTTCCTGTTCCTTTTTTCCGTGCTGTGTCCCCTGCTTCGCATTCCTTGCCCGAGGAGCTTGCGGTGCAGGAAGGGAGGTTAAACACCGGTACTTCTGCAGTCACGCTAACAGGAAGTTTCGTGATTTCTCTCCAAACATCCCTGTTCAGCACTGCCTGCACATTCCTGCGATTCCGTTGATGCGACGACCGGGACAATTTCTGTCATATGAGGTGCAATGATGACTTATTTTTCAGTATTCAAGAGGATTCTCTCAGGAGCTTCCGTTTTTCTCCTGCTGTCGGGAACATTCCCGGCTGCCAGCGCTGACACCGGGTCAGTTCCGGAAGAAGAGGTCCGCTACGCGTCATCGCCTGCCTGGATTGCGGAGCTGGGCCAAAAACACCGGGCCACGCAGCTTTTTGTGGTGGCCGGAGTGGGAGAGACTACTGCCTACATATCCATGCACGAGAAAACCCCGGACGGCACCTGGCGCCAGATCGTAAGCACTCCGGGGTTTATCGGGAAGCACGGCCTCGGCAAAACCCGCGAGGGCGACGGTAAAACCCCGGTGGGAACTTTCCGGTTCAATTATGCCTTCGGCATTGCGGAAAATCCCGGATGCCGGGCCTTTCCCTACAAAAAGGTTGACAGCAATGACTACTGGTCAGGGGATGCCAGGAAGGGCCATCATTACAACAGTATGGTCAGCATCCGGGATTATCCGGATTTGGACAGGAAGGCCAGCGAGCACCTCGCGGACTACACTTACCCGTATCAGTACGCCCTTAACATCAGCTACAACGAGGAGGGCACTCCGGGCCTGGGTTCGGCGATTTTTCTGCACTGTCTCGGGGATCAGCGTCCGTACACCGGGGGATGTGTGGCCATTCCCCGGAGCGAAATGATTACCGTGCTCAGACATGTGCGGCAGGACTGTGTGGTGGTAATTGACTCCCTTAAGAATATCAGCAGGGAAACCTGGCAGAAGTGGGGGCTTAAATAGGTTCCGTTTCGGCAGGACGGCAGAGTCAGGCATTCCTGCTGATTACCCGGATGATATCACTGAATTCCGGAGACACCGGCAACTCCTCCGGCTATAATCACCGGTGATTTCCCGAACATAATCCCGAAACTCCGGAGTATACAATGAATCAGGTTCTGATTTGCCTGTTTGTGCCATTTCTGGGAACTGTTATCGGTTCGGCTCTGGTATTTCTTATCAAAAAGGAAATGCCGCCGCTTCTTGAAAAGAGTCTTCTGGCCTTCGCAGCCGGCGTAATGACCGCCGCCCCGGTCTGGAGTCTCCTCATTCCCGCCTTCGAATCAGCCCGGAATCAGGATTACGGCAGTCTCTCTTTTCTGCCCCCGGCAGTTGGATTCTGGGCAGGAATGCTGTTCCTGTTGCTTCTTGACAGCCTGATCCCGCATCTCCACATGCACAGCAACGTTCCCGAGGGCCCGAGATCCGGACTGGACAAAAACACCATGATGGTACTGGCCATCACCCTCCACAACATTCCCGAGGGAATGGCTGTGGGAGCGGTGCTGGCCGGACTCCTTTCCGAAAGCGCGGGCATGACCGCCGCCGGAGCCCTGTCGCTGTCCCTGGGCATGGCCATTCAGAATATCCCGGAAGGAGCCGTGGTGTCCCTGCCGCTCCGGAACTCCGGCCACAGCCGCCGCCGGGCTTTTCTGTCGGGTATCGTTTCCGGGGCCGCGGAACCTGCAGGGGCAGTGGCTGCAATCCTTCTTGCCGGACTTGCCGTGCCTTTTCTTCCGTACATGCTGAGCTTTGCCGCCGGTGCCATGATCTATGTGGTGGTGGAGGAACTTATCCCCGAAATGTCCGAAGGAAGCCACACCAATGTAACCACCATTGTTTTCGGGATCGGCTTTACGCTGATGATGTGCCTGGATGCGCTGCCGCAGCCGTAACTGAAACAGCACCATCCGAACAATGAAAACATGAAGTATCTCAGGAAATCAGGCAATAAAAAAGGCATGGTGTTCAGGCCATGCCTTCTTAAATATTTGTCAGGAATTCAGAATTCCGGGGCCGGTATTTTACCTCTGGTTAATTTTAAGTTTGGCAGAAGCAAAACCCCTGAGCTCGTCATCAGAGAAGGCTCCCTTCTTCACGGTGAGCACCTTGAGCCCGGCAAGCCCCTTAAGTGCACCGAGAGAGGTAATGCCCTCGGCCTTGGAGATGTCCAGGGTCTCAAGCTTTGAGCAGGCCGAGATGGCGTCAAAATTGCTGACCTTTGTGCCGTTTATTTCCATATTGACAAGCTCGGTCATCCCGGAAAGGAAGGACAGATCCACGGTCTTACCGGCATTGATATCCTTAAGAAGCACCTTTTTGACGGCGGAAAGGTTATGCAGGTTTTCGGTATTAACCAGGTTGTTAATACCGTCAAAGGCGAGCTCGGTCAGCTTTTTAAGCCCCTTGCCGAAGGAAGCGTCGACCTCATAGTTGCAGTGCTTCCAAAGCTTGACCTCCAGGGAATTGAGCTCAGTCATGGTTCTGATATCACCGGTATTGAACAGGGCATTCTTCTGATCGCAGCCGTGAACAATAAGCTGCTTAAGATTGGTGGCATCCTTCATCTGGGCAAAATCCACCGGAGCTCTCATGCTCCAGATCTTCAGTGCTTCCACCGAGGAGCCCTTAATCGGAGAATAGTCCTTCACGTCCTCCGCAAAAACACCGAGGTATTTAAGCCTGGAGGCGGTTTTTACCCATTCCAGGCTGGTCATGGCAGTCATGCCGGTGTCGATTTTTTCAACCTGCGCCAGGGTTCCCAGAGTATCGTAATTCGCTCCCTTGGATGCGTACACGGTAAGACGTTTCAGGGCAGGAACCTTGCTTAAGGGGGTAAAATCAGCCACGGTTACACCGTAGAGACTGAGCTCGTTCAGTTTGGTATTCTGAGTCAGGGGAGTCAGATCCTTAACCTGGGATCCGGTAAGATCCAGCTTGGTCAGAGGCAGGGCGGATACCGGAGAAAGATCGGCAATATCCATCACCTTGAGGGACAGATTATTCAGCTTCGGAGCCGCAGGAATTCCTTCAATGGACTTGATCTTGTCGGAACCGGTGATAACGGCCGTGTTCAGGTTGGTCATCGGAGCCATCCACTTAAGGTTTTCCATAGCCTTGGAGGTGATGTATACCTGCTTGATGCCGGTAAACTTAAGGAGCGGTGACATATCCTTAACGTGCTCGGCGTATACCTTGATGCCGGTGGAGACATTCAGATCCTTAAGGGGAGAGATATCGGTAAGCAGCTTGCTTTCCACATAGAAATTTTTCACAGACGGAAAAGCCTTCACAATCTTAACCAGATCCTCATCACTGATTTCCTTGAGATCAAGGATCAAATCACCGGCCGCCACCTTTGCAGCAGGACCGGCGACTGACTTGGCTACATCATCCGGAAAACCGTTCTTGATTTGGACGGTGGCACCGTTAACCTTGCCGACCGGACTGGTCGGAGCTGCAAGGACATTTGACGACAAAAACAAAATACCGGCGGCAAGCAATGCTCCGGAAAGTCTGGTAAGCTTCATGCTATTCCTCGTGTCACTTATGTATCGTTATGGACATTGCCAGACAGTTTAGCCGGACTTCCGGGCATATCCTCAGAGGTATTCTCCCGGCAATTCCGGCCCTGATGCCCCGGCAGGCAAAACAGTGCGGGGCAAAACGGCAATATCGGTTTCAGAATTTCCCTTTTTACACTCTATTTATTTAAAAATCAACACCGGAAGAGCAAATTGACTCAGACTTTGGAATTTTTCACAGGGCCTACGCATGAATCTATAATTGATGTGGTGATGCAATCTTGAATTTGGTAAAAATTCAAAACCTCACCGCATTTTCAGATTTTTGAACATCTTTTCCACTTACTCTTTCATATTTGCTCCCAAGTACAGTTC
>CACYPY010000094.1 GCA_902776415.1 uncultured Ruminobacter sp. | reverse complement strand
GCAAGCTTTTCTGCTGCTACCGTTCGACTTGCATGTATTAAGCCTGCCGCCAGCGTTCAATCTGAGCCATGATCAAACTCTTCAATTCAAAAGTTTGTTATTTTTGCTCAATAATGAATTTAACTGTTTTGTTGTTCACTCTGCAGTTTTCCTTATCGAGACTTCTTTTTTTCATGCCTTCCGATAATTCCTGCCGAGTGCCCACACAGATTGTCTAAACTGTTTGTTAAAGAACCTCTTGCTCGTGCTGAGCAAGTGAAGCGAATTTTATAGTTTTTTATTTTTCTGTCAACACTTTTATCAAAAATATTCAAAAATTTTTGATAAATGGTCAATTAATGACCATTTTCCTCATTTTGACAGCTGAAAATCCTTCTTCACTCTCAAATTTTGCTTCCGTATCCGATCCTGTCCCGTATCTTCCCGCCTGGTGTCAGTTAAGGGGATATGTTATTGCGATCCGTAAACCGTGAGGTTCAACATTGCCGATCTCTATCACACCGCCTTGCTTAAGAACAAGGTTTCTTACTATTGACAGTCCTAATCCCACATGGGCATCATCGGTAGACCTCGCCTTGTCCAGTCTCATAAACGGCTTAAACACATTTTCCTGCTGATCTTCCGGAATTCCCGGACCATTATCTTCAACACTGAGCTTTATAGATTCAACACTTTCCAGCAGCATTACCTTTACACGAGTTCCGTAACACAGGCTGTTGTCAATAAGATTCTGAAGTATCCGGTGAATTTCAGTGGGGCGGCATAAAAAAGTGTTTGCCTTTTTAAAATCCCCTCCTTCTTCAAATACCACATCATGACCGTTGTCCTGATAATCGGAAACAATGCTTTCCACCAGTGATGACAGCCGGAGCTCCCGACACTCCTCGCGGTTCTCTTCACTTCTTGCAAAGTCCAGTGTTGCCCTGACCATTTTCGACATATTGCTGACCGTATCGATTAGTTTGGTTTTATCCTCACCGTCAGGGAGCATTTCAGCTCTGAGAACAATACTGGTAAGGGGAGTTTTAAGGTCATGAGAAATCGCCGCGAGAATTCTTGTCCGGTCCTGAATGAAAGTCGTAATTCGTTCCTGCATCCGGTTAAACGATTCCAGGAGATCCCTGATTTCCTCCGGTCCTTTCACCGGAAGCGGCTTTGATTCGTAATCATGACTTAAACGGTTAACCTGAGTTGTAAGAGTGTGCAGCGGCTGAGTAAAGCCACGAACCAGAAAGAACAGCAGGAACGCTCCGAACAGAGAGGCAAATACAATTGTGTAAAAGACCCGCGGAGTAACGGTGGGGATTATCACATCCGGCCTGAAATATACGAACGCCAGGTATTTTCCGTCATTCAGAAGCACTGTCCCGTGAGATGACGGGACATGCGACTCCAAATATGAAGCCGGGATCATAAAATGCCCGGTCATTTCATCCATCGTCATCAGAGATGGCTGATCTTCATAACGGATAAATGCCGGTTTCCTGTTTTTGGGAGTCTCTGCCGCGGAGAGTCGTCGCTCCGATGCGATTTCAGAACTTCCAGCCAGGGCATCAGCCGCCACCTCATCCATTTTTTCCGGGTAAAAAAGACGGATTACCCGATTCAGCCAGTTTGGTCTCGTCCGTTTGTCATCAACAAAAATCTCACTGTCATTTGGAACCGGAAAATCGTCAGCATAGTATTCCGGCGCATCATCGGTCATCAAATTAACTGCTCCTTCAGTGAGATTAAGAGAGCTTTCAATTTTTGACTCCAGACTGTTGTTCCTTATAGATGTTTCCAAAGGCTTATCGGTTATCAAAAAAAACGAGCTCCTGCCTGTCTGTCCCCTTATCAGACTTTTTCTGAGTTCCGGCGGCGTGTTGTTAAGTATTCTGACTGTGTTGATAATCTTGATTGCCGAAAATTTCAGTCCGGTTTCGGTCCAGCGCTCGTGCATATCCCAGAAGAACACACAAATAATGATAATCTGAATGAGAAACAGTGTGGCCGTGGAACTTACAAGAAGACGTCCCTTGATGGTTCCCGGCAGTAATTTAAGAAAACTCATGTTCTATTTCTGCTGTGAAACAATAACCGCCGCCCCATACAGTCTTAATGATGTCCTGACTGTCCGTGGATTCTCTGAGCTTTTTCCGCAACCTGCTGACCAGAGTATCAATGGATCTGTCAAAAACCTGGGCCGTTCGCCCCCGGGCCAAATCCAGCAGCTGATCCCGTGACAGCGTTTCTGAGGGATGTGTCAGGAACGTCAGCAATAAATCATATTCCGCTGTTGACAGGGCAATAAGAGTGCCGTTTGCCTCCGTCAGTTCCCTTTTTTGAACGTCAAGTCTGAGATTAATGAATTTATAATATTTCAGGTTCTTTGACACGGTCTCTTCCCCGGATGAACCTGCCGCCCTTCTAAGCACCGCCTTAATCCTGGCCAAAAGTTCCCTGGGATTAAACGGCTTGGTCATATAATCATCAGCACCAATCTCAAGCCCCACTATGCGATCAGTATCCTCAGACATAGCTGTCAGCATAATAACCGGAATCCTGTTTCCGGCACTTCTGAGCCGTTTGCAGATGGACACGCCGTCCTCCCCCGGCAGCATAATATCCAAAACTATCAAATCCGGTTTAGTGCTCTGCAGCAGAGCATCCAGCTCTTTTCCGTCTCTTGCGGTTATCGCTTTAACTCCGTGCTGCTCAAGAAATCTTTTTACCAGATCTCTTATGTCCTGATGATCGTCCACCACCGCAATCTGGGGAACGTGAGTAAAATCTGTCATAGTCCCTGTTATCCCGTAAGTTCAGTCAGTAATTTTCTGACCCTCCTGAAAAATGGTCTGCGGCCGCCCGAAGAACAAAAAACCGCTGTCAAATCGGTATCCGGAATGGCCAGAAAATACATTAGCAGCGATTTAAGATACGCAGTATCTGTATTTTCCATCAGATAATCCTTTTTTAAAAGGATAAATCTCATAATATCCGGAAGAGCATGTGCAATACTGTGATGATTTCTGGCACAGGCAAACACCAGCTCCATATCAGGATGAATACACACCGCCTCCGCCTGAGACGTAGTAAAAACTCCGGGCGGTTCCCCAAAAAGTTCCTTGTACAGATCGAGAAATACCCGATACAGATTCTCCGTACTTATATTCCGTTCCCGCAGGAGGAATTCCCGAATCTTATCCACAACTGACTGTGAATAAGATTGACCGAATTTTTCGGTAAGGACAATCTTCACTGCATCATCGTTCATACCATCGACATCCCTGAATGACAGGCTGTCAAAAGCATATAAATCATGCCAAAAGGCAGGCAGCGGGAAGCGCATTTCCCGAAGCGGAAGATCACAATTAAATTTTTCGCACATTTTTCTGACGACAGATGCCGAAAGAGCATCCGTACCCTTAATACAAACAGCTGAAACCATCCCGCTGGCAGTATCCGGAGCAATACCGGCGTACACCATCACAAATCCGTTCGCATTCCAGAAGGAAAAAGTATCCGGCTTAAACGCAAACGATGTTCCGATAATATCAGCATCATCAAGGTCCGGAATTCCCGTTCTCTCCGTAAGACATTCCAGCAGCCGGCTGGCATGTCTTCTCCGCCTCGAATCCGGAAGCGTTATAATCCGTTCAACACGAAAATATCCGAAATATCCGGCACAGGAAATTCCCGCATGTGCCAGGAGGGTCTGCGGCAGCAGATTCCCTGGAGGAAGTCTTTCACCATTAAAAATATCCCGGGCAAGATCCTCTGAGAGTCTGCCCTCCTTCCGGAATACCAGAAGGCTGCAAAACTTCGCAAAACCGTCTGACTCGGCAAATGACATAAGAATCCGGGCCTCAGGATCCCGCAGCCATCTTACAAGATCCTGAGGAGATGTCTCATAATGATATCTGTGAATAATTTCAGATATAGCGCCAATCATCAGAGGAGACTTCAAAAGATTGGGCATCCGGCAACAGACACACAGATTCCCGTCATGCCTGAAGTCCCGTGCTTTAACCAGGCGGAATCCCCTGTAAAGCTGCTTCAGGGAAAAACAAATAGGAGATTCCCGGGGCACATCACTACCTCTCATCGCAATAAAATCTGGTAAAAACAGAATTTGTCGCAGATACTCGGACACTCTGTCATAGCGATGCCTGAATCTTTCCGTAAACTCGAAAACATCTACGGACACTTCCTTCATGGTTATATGACGAAACCCCTGACCACTGCCCTCATATCCATCATCAGTACTTACCATCAGTACACGGGAGTAACTTGCCAGAACTGCTCTGAGGATATCTGCTGGAAGAGCCAGTGCTTCCTCTATAATCAGAAGGGAAACGTTATTTGAAAGTTCATAAAAATTTTCTCTGGTCACAGGAATAACTCCGGGTATCCCATAGGATTTGTTTAAAATCCCGCTAACTCCAAACATAATCCCCGGTGTTTCGGGTAAGGCTACCCGAAACTCGCCTCGCAATAACGATCTCAGCAATGTTTTTACGGCAAGGGTCTTTCCTGAACCACGGGGACCGGTAAGAAGAAGCCTGAAATCTCTCCGCAAAAGGTAATCCCCGATAACCGCATCAAGAAATTCCCGCTGTCTCCCGGAAAGCTCCGGGACATCCTTCCCGTTCTGGAAAAAATTCTTGCAGCCTGCATCATCAGAATAATCATCAGCACTAAAAATGTCGGAAGCAGTACTTTCCCTGCCACGGCAAAAAAAATTCTCAGCAAAAAGCTTATACCTGGTGTTATCGGATGCAGCATCCGGATCACAATCAAGAATGTCAACACCCTGTTGCAACGCCGATCTGCGAAGAAATACCTCGTAGCTGTCCTCCATGCCCGGCATCAATATCAGAATTCTGCCTGATACGGTCAGCATTCCTGAAAGTTTCAGAAGACAGTCAACATTGAGGGAGTCAAAAACAATAATGGCATCCCGTAAAGAGGATCCCTGAAGCTGTTCAATGCGGGAATAGGGATAAATCCCAGACAATCCGGAGGATGCAATCTGATATGTACCCCGAATCCGGGAACAGAAACGCGGCGGAACAAACAATGAACCAGAGAATATTCCGGGACAGCCAAAAAGATTCAGATCCTGGGGATACAGCTGACGTGTCAGAAACACAATCGCCAGACTTCGTTCATGAGAACTTGCCATTCTTTCGTCTCCGTCATTACCCTGTAATTCCTGTCTTATGCAAAAACATCACTTTAAATAGGACCGGCAGATAAATATAATTCATGTTGAGGCAAAGATCACTCTTACAGGTTAGGGAATCATTATGGGAGCTGCAGCAGTTTTTTTAGACCGGGACGGTGTCATCAACCAGGAATTTGATTATGTTCATACCATTGATGACTTTAAATTCATTGAAAACGTCATTCCGGCCATGAAAATGATTAAGAACAAGGGGTATGCTCTCATAATTGTAACCAACCAGTCCGGAATCGCCCGGGGACTTTATTCAGAGGATGATTTTTTCAAACTGACCGAATGGATGGACTGGTCCCTGCAGCTCGAGGGCATCCGGCTTGACGGAATCTATTACTGTCCGCACCATCCTACAGAGGGAGTCGGGAAATACCGCTGTCAGTGCGACTGTCGCAAACCGGCCCCCGGTATGTTTTATGAAGCCAGGGATTATCGCAGTCTGGATCTGATGAAATGCTACATGGTAGGGGATCGTACCAGCGATATTGAATCCGGAATCAATGCCGGAATCCCGAACAACTTTCTGGTTCGTACAGGATTCCCTTTGGAAGAAGAAGGAATCCGTATGGCCACAGGTGTTTTTGACACCCTGCTTGATTTTGCAAAAAGTCTTCCGGTTCTCCCGGAATCAGACCGTCCCAAAAAACTGAAACCCAGGAATCCGGGGCATCAGGAGCAGGAAAGCAGCAACAACGGAAATGTCGAAACCCAAAATCCGGATAAGCAGCCGAAAGACCAGAAATCCCCATCCCACCCCAGCGAAATACCGAATAATATCCGGGAATCCGAATCCATGGATAACAGGGAACTTCTTACAGAAGACGAATTTGAAGAAATATCACAGGCTCCTGACGGCAAGATATTCATGGATGTCGACGAAGAGTGGCACAGTACCGAAAGTCATCCAAAAAAGAAAAGGAATGACCGGACCGAAAACAAAAACCGGCACTTTACTAAACAGAAAACCGCAAAAAAACAGCAGGAACGTATATTTGACGGAAATTCGTCAGGTTTTTCCCCTCTGAAAAAGCAGAAAAAACACAACAAAACAGAATAACGGCAACACTACCGGAGAGCCTTTTTGAAGGCTTCTCCGGTACTCACATGGGAAAATCGGCAGTTACACACATCCCCTGAAAACTCATGACTCGCTTTCGGCTGCATCATTGTCAGCATCTTCGGCATCATACTCAACCACCTGAGTCCCCCAGGAATCATAAATAATGCCAAACTGATTGCAGAGAGGAATAAACATCTCAATTTCCTTCATGACTTCCTCAACGTCAACCTTATGCCAGCTGACAAAATCCACAGTGAAAATTGTTGCCCCGTCAATATCCTCGCATTCCTCCGGTTCGTCAATGTCGATATCCGCACCGAACATAGCATCAATTTCCACGATAAATTTCTCAAGCCGGTCAAAATCGCTGCTGGAAAAATAATGCTGAACCTCAATAACTGTATCGGCAGGGTAATCATCCTGAAGAATACCGTTAATTATGGTCTCACTTTCAATTCTTATTTCATCAAGATTATTGTAGGCCGATACATCCCTGATTTCAGAAATCGGAATGTCATCGTCTGAATCCTCAGCAACTATAACTTTATCAGTCATAACAATCTTCCTCAAATACCAAACAAAACTCAAATATCACAGTTCCTGAGCTGATTACCATAATTATTTGCAGTCCGGGAAACATTACCGGCAAGCTTCTTAAGAGAACTGTTCTTCTTCCAGCTCCCCTTCTTATAGCCCTGCCAGCCCTCATGATAATTCAGATACTGATTATAAACATCGGATACAGGAATCCCGTTTTTGTCCCTGGTCTTCAGAATATACCAGCTGACAAAATCAAGAGAGTCCTTAAAATCAGAACGGGAACTCCAGAAACCGCCGTCAGATTCCGTATAATCGTCCCAAACCTCGTCCTGTGCCTGGGGATAACCGTAGGCAGAACTGCCTCGCCCGTAAGGAATAAACAAAAACCAGCGCATCGGAGGTCTGGCATCATGCCGATAACCGGATTCATGATAAATAAAAGCCATCACAATGTTAATAGGAACCTTTCTTTTAGAATATATTTCACGGGCATCATCATACCAGTCACTGTTTTCTGTGAAAATGGCGCATAAATCCTTCGGCTGAGAGGGAACTGCACTGCTGCACGCAGACAAGATTAACATGCCTGCCAGAGAAACCAACATATAGAGAAATTTTCTTAAATAATGATGATTCATCCTAAAAAATCCGAAGGAAATACAAAAACAAAAACCTCCGTGCCTGATATCACAGAGGTTCAAGACAGTAGTAAAAAAATAACAAAAAAAGGGCCGTAAGGCAAAAACTAAATGGCGTCTTCGTTTTCTTCACCGGTACGGATACGGATCACCCTGGAAACATCAGTGATAAAAATCTTGCCGTCACCGATTTTGCCAGTATGCGCTCCTTTGGTGATAGCATCAACGCAACTGTCAACATCCTCATCCTTTACAACAATTTCAAGCTTGGCCTTGGGCAGGAAATCAACAACATATTCAGCACCACGATAAAGTTCGGTATGCCCTTTTTGACGGCCGAACCCCTTAACCTCGGATACCGTCATGCCGGAAATGCCCTTGGCACTCAGAGATTCACGCACGTCATCAAGCTTGAAGGGTTTAATAATTGCAGTAATTTTTTTCATATCAGTAACCTAAACAAACAGAGAGGAAAGGGAACACACTGGCTCCGGGAGTATTATACTTACGAAAAGAGGCATTGTGAACAATCATAGCCGATATTTGTGTAAATGTTTGAATATATAAACAGAATTTGCAAAACTCTATCAAACATCTTGTAAATTTTTCAAAAAATCCCACAAAAATACAACAAGTACCAACATTAACCTCCTCATAAAAAACCAATTAATGTGGGATATACAACAATACCACACTATAGCACAAGAAAGAAAAAGGACTGCAAAAAGAAATCAACCCGAGTGCCACTGGCACACTGGTTGCATAATTACAAATGCTAAAAAAATGTCACCGAGGGAGGAAATATGAATAAGGTATCTGAAAATCGCATCATGAACAGACTTAACGGAGTTATGCTCTGGGTTTTGGTTCTCTCGGCATGTCTCCTGCTCGTACCGTTCGAATCCATCAATTTAAGTCTGGCCGGATACATCAGCGATATGCATTCCATAATATGGCTGGCATTTATTCTGTCGCTCTCATTCTTCATCAGCAGGGGAATTCTGGAGCTTATCGGAATGGTCAGCAGAAAATTTTACACAAAAATCAGAAACGAACAGCTTTTCAAAAGCGTCACCTGTCTGGATTTTTCGGAAAAAGCCCTTCTGAGAGAATTCATACTGCAGAGAAAGAGTGTCCTGAACCTTCCGGTCAACGAGCCCTGCGTCAATCAGCTCCTTACCTCAGGAATCCTAACCATTCCCAAGGATGCCAATATCACTGCTGGAAAGGCCCCGATGATGATTGCTCTGGAAGCTCGTCCGTTTATTACCTACAAGGCTGTGGGTCTTACCAGAAGCAAAATGAGCGAAGATCAGATAAGTCAGCTAATGGATGCCCGTCCGAGATTTGCCCGTCCGGGATATTAAGGAATAGCTGCGGATAAACAGAACCCGCTACGGCGGGTTTTATAGTGAGCGACAAATAATTGACGTTGATACCGTAATTTAAAGCGACAAAAAAGGGACTCACTCCGGCCCCTCTCCAATTCCAAAACATCAGTGGCGACACAAATCAGTCACTAAAAACACAGTTCCCATTCTGCGGGCACCTCTCCATAGCCTTGGTTCTTGCTCTGCAATACTCAAGATCGGCCTTATCGCGCTGACATATAGTACGAGCTTCAACTCCTTCCCAAGTGCAACTACAATCATCGAATCGATTTGTTGGATCACTGGTGGCATACGCTGAAGAGCTTACAGCTAAAAATCCCGACAGCGCCACCATAAACATCACAATAAGCTTCATTATCCTCAACTCCTCTCTCATAAAGGTTCACAGGTATCCCCGGGAACTTTGAACGGGCCACATCTCGAAACATAATTTCCCAGATTTGTTTTCAGAATCAACTCATCACCGCGGGCCTCAAGCCTGACATCAGAAAGATCCTCAGCGGCAAATTTTACATTTCTGTTTCCGTCAACCTGGATACCAATAAGACTGTGCTGAAGATCAAGAGACTCCCAGTTAACGCCATCCTGAGATCTTTCCACATCATCATGATTTTCCGTACCCCGGAAATACCAGTCCTGGTCATTGATTTTAACTACAACCATAAGAAGACTCCCTTATTGAAAAAACGTTTCCGCGTCCAGCACATTTTTCAGTTTACCGTTGTTTATTTTTGTACAGTAACAAAGGAAAAAGACGTGATGATTTAACAATATGCAAAAGATGCCTGAGGTGAGGCAAGACGGAACAGGAATTCAGAATTAACCCGTAATGAAATACGAGAAAGACCGAGAGGATTCAAGAGAGTTCCTCAGGATTGTAACAAGAACGCCGAGAACGACAACTATGAAGACAATAATTTGAATTTCCAAACAAAAACTTTATACATCAGACGATCCAATAAAAAAGGGGGAAACTTCCCCCTTTTTCAGAAAATCCATGTCAGAATTAATCAGACAAGAACAATTAAGCCTCAACCTCAGCTACAACGCCGGCACCAACGGTATGACCGCCTTCACGAATAGCGAAGCGGAGACCCTTAGACATGGCTACCGGGTGAATCAGAGTTACATTCATGGTTACGTTATCGCCAGGCATTACCATCTCGGTGCCTTCCGGCAGAGCAATGGTGCCGGTAACG
>CACYPY010000093.1 GCA_902776415.1 uncultured Ruminobacter sp. | reverse complement strand
CTATCGGAAAATCTGTGCTGGTAACAGTCATGATTAAACTCCTTTTTGTTAAACAGCTCCGGCCCGGGCCTCAGTTCATCATCCGTAAGCTTCAATATATCACACGAAAGCTTTCCCGGGGTATTCAGGAGAGGAATTTATGACAGGAACGGGGATTATTCACGGGAATAACAGATACGACAGGATTCGGTGGCGGAATTCGGAGGAGAATAACAAGTTTTTTCCAACAACTCAACTCAAGAACCTTTGACAATCTCCCGTTCTGTTCACGTTCCTGTCGATAAATGGTCAGCTTAAAACACACCGGACTCAAATTTGGGGAGTAATGGAAGAAACGAGGATGGTATCCGATTACCACTCAGGATGAGTGTTCCGGGAAAATCCAAATACCCGGGGCTTTTCGGACTAAACCGGGTTGTGAATAACATGCGGAAGGCGGTACCTTTATCCTGTGATTACAAAAGATTGAAGAATGCCTCCACAAACGGGAATAACGCTGAGAAACCGCAGAAACGGATTTGAAAACAAAAAAAGAATTGTGTTACAGGAAACATTGCTGCGGCCCCCTGCTCCGGGATCGGGCAAAGCCGGCATTCAGCGAACTATCTGGGCCGGCATCTCGTTAAGCACAGCACTTACCAGAAAAATGCGATCCGCAAGATAGAGATCGTTAAGCTCGAAAAGACCTTCCTTGATGATGTACCCGCGGGCCTGATAGCGGTCAATGGTCTTCTGTCTCGCAACACCGGCCACAATTCCGGCAGAAATGCTGGGAGTGTAGATAATGCGCTTCATCTGCCAGAAAATATTGGCCTCGCAGCACTGGGCCACATAGTTGTCAGTGTTCAGAAAAATCAACTCATCGGCTCCCTCTCTCCGGGCCGTGTTCAGCATAAGACCGCTGTCCACCCGGGAAAGGGTCAGATACCGGGATGTCAGCCCGGTGGCCGGGATCCGGGTTCTGGCAATCCTGACACGGTAGCCCCGGCGGTAGTCCTCGTCGGGAATTGTCCGGGAATCATGAGCAATCAGAAATTCCGCGTTGGGATAATGGTCCGCCACGATATACACTGAAACAGAGCCGGAACGGATGTTTCTGGTGCCTATAAGGGCGCTGAGGGCATTCTCCAGTCTCCGGAGGGAAAAATCCCCCTTGAGTCCCAGAGTCTCCTTGCCGGCAGAGAGTCTCCGGTAGTGCTCGGCCAGATTTTCGGCCCGGATAATGTTGCGATCCTTTTCGTAAAGGATTCTCATGGTTTCATAAAGGCCGTAACCGGTAAGGAAGCCGTCGGGAATGTAGCCACTGATTTCCGCAATGCCGTTGTCGGTTATTCTGAACATAATCCGCCGCTCCTGCCAAACCTGCAAAATAACAACTGTAATTTTACAGAATTCCCGCAGGGTATCAAAAAGAGGCAGCCAAAAAACTCAGCCGGATTCAACAATTTTTTCCAAACCTGGGATCCGGCACCGCTCCTCCCCTTCCGCAATCAGTCAGGGCCGGCATTTATGTCATGAGGCACGGTCAGCCGTTTTCAGGATAGATCTTAAAGAATTCCCCGGCAAACTGTTCCAGGGTTCCCCGGGCAATTTCCTGACGCAGCCTCTCCATAAGACGCTCGTAGAATCTGAGATTGTGAATGGTGTTGAGCCGGGCTCCCAGCATCTCGCCGCACTTGTCCAGATGATGGAGATAACTCCGGGAATAGTTACGGCAGGTGTAGCAGTCGCATTCCGGATCCAGGGGACCGAGATCATTCCGGTATTTGGCGTTTCTCAGCTTCACCACCCCGGCGGACGTGAACAGATGAGCATTTCTGGCATTTCTGGTGGGCATCACACAATCAAACATGTCCACACCTCTGAGCACCCCGGAAACAATGTCCTGGGGCTTTCCCACGCCCATAAGATAGCGGGGGCGATCCTCGGGCATTTTTCCTGCAATGTGGTCCAGAATCCGATGCATTTCGGATTTTTCCTCACCCACTGCAAGACCGCCGATGGCATAACCGTCAAAACCGATTTCGAGAAGGCCTTCCAGGGAGCGATCCCGAAGATCCTCGTAAACACTGCCCTGAATGATCCCGAAAAGCGAATTGGGATTCTGAAGCCGGTCAAACTCATCCCGGGAGCGCCGGGCCCAGCGGAGACTCAGGTTCATGGACCATTCCGCGGCATCGTGGGCAGCCGGATAGGGAGTGCATTCGTCAAGGCACATTACGATGTCGGAATCGAGATCCGTCTGGATCTGCATGGAGATTTCAGGAGACAGAAAAACTCTGTCACCGTTTACCGGACTTCTGAAATAGCACCCCTCCTCCTTGAGTTTCCGGAGTTTTCCCAGAGAAAACACCTGAAACCCCCCGGAATCGGTCAGAATCGGCCGTTTCCAGTTCATGAATTCATGAAGCCCGCCATGAAGGCGCACCACCTCCATTCCGGGACGGAGCCAGAGATGGAAGGTGTTCCCCAGAATAATGTCGGCATCAATATCCCGCACCTCTTCCGGGGAGAGCCCCTTCACCGTGCCGTAAGTTCCCACCGGCATAAAAGCGGGAGTCCGCACGACGCCCCGCGGAAAAATCATTTCCCCCAGCCGGGCCTTGCCGCATTTTGCTTTAAGTCTGAATTCCATTAAAGTGATTCCTTGTGCTCGCACATCTGTTCAATTTCTTCCCGGGATTCCGGTTCGGGGTTACGGGTAATAAACATGGCATCTCCGTAGCTGAAAAACCGGAAGCGATTCTCCACCGCATAACGATAGGCCGCCATGGTATGACGATAACCGGCAAAGGCCGCCACCAGCATGATCAGGGTTGACTCCGGAAGATGAAAATTGGTGATCAGGGCGTCAATAACCCGATAACGGTAGCCAGGATAGATAAAAATCGACGTGTCGGAAGCAAAGGGAGCCAGATCCCCGCCGTTCTTTTCGGATGCCAGGGCAGCGCTTTCCAGGGAACGTACCGAGGTGGTTCCAACCGCAATGACGCGGCCGCCGGTCTTTTTGGTCTCCCGGATTTTAGCAACAGTCTCCGGAGGAACCACGGCATATTCCGAATGCATATGATGCCTGAGAATGTCATCCTCCTTCACCGGCTGAAAGGTTCCGGCCCCCACATGCAGGGTCACCCAGGCAAAGGAAACCCCCTTATTCTGAAGCTTTTCCAGAAGCGCTTCATCAAAATGGAGACCGGCTGTCGGAGCGGCCACAGCACCGGGATTCCGGGCATAAACCGTCTGATAACGCTCCCGATCCTCGCCGGTATCCGGCCTGTCAATATAGGGAGGAAGCGGAATATGGCCAATATCGTCAAGGATGGCGAGAACTCCGGAAGCACCGTCAAATTCAAGTTCAAAGAGATCCCCCTCCCGGGAAACCATGGTGGCGGCATAGCCATTGTCAAAAAGCAGTCTCGCACCGGGCTTCGGGGAACGGGAGGACCTGATATGGGCCAGGGCAGTGTGTTCTCCGGTTACCCTTTCGATAAGAAGTTCAAAGGCGCCTCCGGATTCCTTTTTCCCGAAAAGCCGGGCCGGAATGACCCTGGTATTGTTGAAAACAAGCAGATCTCCGGGATTAATCAAATCCAGAACGTCATAAAAATGGCCTTCGGAAAGCTCTCCGGAAACACCGTCCAGCCGGAGAAGCCGACTGTGGGTACGTTCCTTTGCCGGGTATCTGGCAATAAGCTCCGGAGGGAGCTCAAAATTAAAATCTTGTCGCAGCATAATTAACAGAAAGAAGCATGTTCAAAACGGATCTCAAAAAATTGAGGTCAATATTAAGAAGTGGCGGGATTTTTTGCAACCATTATCTCAGGAACACCGTAAGCTCCGTCATGTCAGTGCGGTTTCCCTGAGGTAACCTGACGGAAATATCGATGACGCGAGTGATAACCGGGAGCCGGCGAGAGCGGAATACAGATCCGAAAACAGGACACGGTCCTTGAGGATAACCGTGAAGCCACCGAAACGGCTAAACAATGGAAAAATCTGGTAAAAGAAATTTTTTGAAAAACTTGACATGTATCACACGTTTTGTGATAATGGCCGCGATATGACTTCTTTGGTCAATCGTTCATTAGTCACTTTGTATTCATAGTTATTGTTTAATAACGCCAGCCTTCTTACGGGGGCTGGTTTTTTTTCGGTTAATTTTCCCCTCACCACCTTCCGAAAACTAATGATTAAGAAGGGAAGACGCCTCCGGCGCTTCCGTTAATAACTGAAGGGGATACTCCCCTTCACCCCTGAAGAACCGCGATTACAGCCCCGGATAGCGCGGTAACAAAAATTCTGGAACGGAACTTCTCAAAACAAAAAACAGGAACCTCCGCAGCACCAAAAATAAAAAGGCGATGTTCACACACCGCCTTGTCTTTAGCTAGGATTGATTCAGTTAAGAACGATTGTACTTGGAGGTTCTTCTGAAGGCCTTCTCTTCATGATCAAAGAGGTAGCATGCCTTGGCAGGAATGCCAACTTCCAGGGAATCGCCGGTATCTACCGGAATTTCGGAAGCAGCCTTAACAGTGAAGTCCTCGCCGTCAACGTCCATGTAAACGAAGGATTCGGCACCCAGGTGCTCAGCCACCTGAACCACGCCGGAGAGACGGTTTTCAGCATCCGGATGATCAACCGGAACCAGGTGTTCCGGACGAATGCCAAGTTCAACCTTGTCGCCCACGTTGGCTCGACGGGCATCAACACAGGCGGTAACAACATCGCCGGTATTGAGCTTGACGCGGCAGCGCTCTTCGCCGATCTCGATAAGCTGGCCCTTGAGGAAGTTCATCTTCGGGGAACCGATAAAGCCTGCTACAAACTTGTTGCAAGGATTGTGATACAGCTCCAGAGGAGAACCGAACTGCTCAAGATTGGTCTCGGCGGAATCCTTGAGAGGGCTCAGAACCGCAATGCGGTCAGCCAGGGTCATAGCTTCCACCTGGTCGTGGGTTACGTAAATGATGGTGGCGTTGAGTTCCTTATGGAGCTTGGCAATTTCGATACGCATCTTTACGCGGAGAGCGGCGTCGAGGTTTGACAGGGGCTCGTCGAAGAGGAACACGTTAGGCTGCTGCACGATGGAACGGCCGATGGCCACACGCTGACGCTGACCGCCTGACAGAGCCTTGGGCTTTCTGTCCATCAGGGCTTCAAGACCCAGGATCTTGGAAGCATGAGCCACACGCTTCTCAATGGTGTCCTTGTCGAACTTCTTCAGCTTAAGACCAAAGGCCATGTTTTCACGAACATCCATGTGAGGATACAGAGCGTAGGACTGGAACACCATACCCACACCGCGCTCTACCGGAGGAATGTCGTTCATGTAAACGCCGTCGATCTTAAGTTCACCGCCGGTGATGTCCTCAAGGCCGGCAACCATACGGAGAAGAGTGGACTTGCCGCAGCCGGAAGGTCCTACGAAAACGATGAACTCGCCATCCTTGATGTCAAGATTGATGTTGCGAAGGGTATCCTTGAGAACACCAAGCTTATAGTTTTTCAAAACATTTGTTAAAGTAACTTCAGCCATTTATACAGCTCCGAATTAAAAAATCTCTGAAAGGCGGCATCAAACTGTCCATGCCGCCAAAAATACCCTTTAGCCCTTTACACCGCCTGCAGTGAGGCCGCCGACCAGCCAGTGCTGTGCCAGGAGGAACACCACGGTGATAGGAAGACCCGACATAACCGCAGCTGCAGCAAAGTCGCCCCACTTCTTGTCCTGAGAAGCCATGTACTGCTGCGAACCTACTGCCAGAGTATAGTCGTTCACGTTATCAGTAAGCAGGATGCTGGCCACAGGAACTTCAGTGATGGTACCGATGAATGCCAGAATGAACACTACGGCAAGAATAGGTACCGACAGGGGCAGAAGAACCAGTCTGAATGCCTGCCACGGGGTGGCGCCGTCAATTGCGGCAGCTTCTTCCAGAGAGGCGTCAATGGTCTCAAAGTAGCCCTTGATGGTCCAGATGTGCAGTGCAATGCCGCCCATGTATGACAATATCAGACCGCCGTGGGAATTAAGACCCAGAGCCGGTATGTAGGAACCGATGTTGTCGAACAGAGCATAGATGGCAACGAGAGCCAGCACGGCAGGGAACATCTGAAACACGAGCATGCAGTCAAGAATCAGGCTCTTGCCGGAGAAGTTAAGTCTCGCAAACGCATAGGCACTGGTTGTTGAAAGCACCACGATAAATGCTGCCGTCACAACTGAAATGTAAATTGAATTCCAGAGCCAGCGCAGTACCGGGAACGGCGGAAGAACTTCCTTTCCGTTAGGATCGATATAGGACATTCCCAGAGCCAGTCTCCAGTGATCCAGCGTCAGGGAGTCAAATCCCGGAAAGAAAAGACCAAAAATACTGTCGGACACGTTGGTTGCAAAGTTACCTTCACGGAACGAAATCATTACCACCATGAAGAGCGGGAACAAAATCGCCAAAAGGAACAGGCAAACCAGCGCATGAGTTGCCCAGATGCGATATTTAATCGACTTTGGTTGTACTATTGCCATTTATTATCTCCCTGCGTCTTTCTTGGTTAACTTGAGCTGTACTACTGCAAGAGTGCCTACAAGAACGAAGATCATGGTAGCAATTGCAGATGCCAGACCGTAGTCATGACCGCCGGCTCCGCCTTCAAATGCCAGACGATAGGTATAGGACACGAGCAAGTCGGTGGCACCGGCCATGGTTGCAGTGGTGCTGCCAGGCTCGGGCAGATAGTCAGGACCGCCGTTGGTCAACAACATGATAAGAACGAAGTTGTTGAAGTTGAATGCGAAAGAAGCAATCAGGAGCGGGAACAAAGGCTTCCAGAGAAGCGGTACGGTAATGTTGAAGAAATTCTGGAAAGGACCGGCGCCGTCCATTGCCGATGCTTCATAGAGGTCATCAGGAATAGACTTGAGAAGGCCCATGCAGAGAATCATCATGTACGGATAGCCCAGCCACGCATTAACAATCAGGAGCATCATACGTGCCAGATTGGGAGAGGTGGTCCACTCAGGCTTAAAGCCGAATACGAAATCGATGATTCTGTTAATTTCACCGAAGTTCTCGTTAAACAGTCCCTTGAACACCAGGATGGAAATGAATGACGGAACCGCATAGGGGAGAATCAGAATTACCCGGTAAATGGCACGTCCCTTCAGGAATTCCCACTGTACGAAGCAGGCCAGCACCATGCCGATAGCGAGAGTAATGCCAACGGTACCCAGCGCAAAGACCACGGTCCAGATGAAGATCTTGATGAACGGCTCTCTGATATTGTTATCGGTGAAAATTCTCTTGAAGTGGGAGAAGCCAACGCCAACACGGAAACCCGGGGTGTAGTTCTCACCCTCGAAATCACCGGTCTTGTCATCGATATAACGGAAATACCCTCTTTCCATGTCTGGCATGAAAAGCTTCTGGGTCTGGTTATCGAGAAGCAGATGCGGGTTCTTGAACATACGGCCGTTGCCGAGAACCTTGCCGTCAGCCAGCTTGGTGAACTTCTTTCTCATGGCACCGAAGGTATGCAGGTCGATCATGGAAAGTTCGTTGGAATCAAGACTTACCTTAACGGTCTTAAGGAAGTCGCGGAACTTCATGGTGCACTTGATGCCGCAGGGAGTAGGCTGATAGTTGCTGTCCACCTTTTCCACCGGAATGGTGTTCTTCTCAACGCTCAGTCTGGTGGTCTCCTTGGCCATGTCATCCTTGTCATAGAAACGGATTTCCGATGACTTGTAGACTTCAACAGGAGTTACAGAACCGTCAGCAGTCGTTTGTCCGCCGGTGGTGAGAACCAGAGAGTACAGTCCCTTATTGCTGCTTTCAACAATGCTGAACTTGTATTCGCCGCCCTCGACACGGTACTTCTTCTGGAGATGAAATTCTTCAGCTCTTTCAAGAGTGAACAGGTTATTATCCGAATAGTTGGTAAAAGCAATATACACCGTATATACCAGCGGGAAGATAATAAAGATTATCATACTGGCAATGCCCGGGTATATATAGCGATGCGGGTAGAAGCGCTTGAACCAGAACGCTGCCAAACCGCCGCCGATTACCACGGAGAACAAAGCTGCAAATGCATACTGTCCATCCGCAAGCATTGAGCAAACCCACCACAGTCCAAACAACGCAATTGGCGCCATGATAAGGATTTTTCGTAAAGCTCCGGAATCGCCTTTTGAGGCTCCTCCTCCTGAAGCTTTTCCTCTATTCTTAATAGATTCCATGCTAACAAACCTTAAAAACAAACAAACCTAGCTTTCTGTTCTGTAATAAACCGCGAGCTTTATTACAAATAAAAACTTTAATAATTTCTTATTAAAGTTTTTACTTCTAAAAACTCTTTAAAAAGCTCCGGAAGTTTTCTTCCGAAGCCTCTAAAACAGCTTAGCAACTATTACTGCTCAATACGACGCTCAGCAGTGCTCAATGCCTCGTCAACAGTCTGACGACCCTTGGTGGAGTTGGTCAGAGCAGTCTGGAATGAAGACCAGAAACGGTTCATTTCAGCTACGTTAGGCATCGGATGACCAACTTCGGCGTTAACTCTGGTTGCAGCGATACGGGAACCGATCTTAGGATCAGCCTCAAGCTTCTTTTCGAAGGAATTGAGAGCTGCCACACCGAGCTGCTTGTCATCATTCATAGCCTGGAGACCTTCATCGGTAAGCAGGTACTTCTCAAGGAATTCCTTTGCGAGGTCCTTGTTAGGAGAAGCGGCATTGATGGTCATGCCCTGAACACCTACGAAAGGATGAGCAGTCTGGCCGCCAAGGGAAGGAATGGCATTAACGGAGATGTCAATCTTCTTGGTGTCATAGTTGCCCCATGACCAGGGTCCGTTGATGATACATGCAACCTTGCCGTTAACGAAGGAGGAATCCATTACACCGTAGTCAACACCCTTTTCCATGTGGCCGCCCTTGATGAGTTCAACGAGGAAGTTAACACCCTTCTTGGCACCGTCATTGTTAACGCCTGAATCCTTAACGTCATAGCCGGTTGCAGTCTTCTTGAATGCATAACCGCCGTTTGCGGAAATCAGAGGATAGGTGAAGTAGCCATTGTTGTAATCCCACATAATGGCGCGCTTACCGTCAGCCTTTAACTTGTCATCAAGAGCGATGAAGTCTTCAAATGCCTTAGGAGCATCTTTTACGATTGCCTTGTTGCAGATGAGGCCGATTGCTTCGATGGATACAGGATAGCCGTAGTACTTGCCGTCTACCTTCATAGCTTCCCATGCAAAGTCAGCAAAACGAGCCTTTTCCTCGGCAGTAGGTTCAATCGGGGTAAGAAGAGCCTGCTTAGCCCATTCGCCGAAACGGTCGTGAGCCCACATGAAGATATCAGGGCCGTTACCGGTAGCAGCGGTCTGCTGGAACTTGTTTTCAACCCCGTCAGGATGCTGAACAGTAACCTTAACACCAGTAGCCTGCTCGAACTTCTTGCCTACCTTGGCAATGCCGTCATAAGCCTTATCACCGTTAACCCAGATGGTGAGCTGACCTTCTTCGATGCCGGCAACAGCAAACTGAGATAAGCCAAATGCAGCCAAACCAACTACAGTTGCTAAAACACTCTTTTTCATTAGTCTATCCTTTTATATATTTACCAGATGAGACGGCATCGCTGTCAAACAACAAAACAGCTAGCCTAACACTTATGAATGATAGACGATATCAAGATCCACTACACAACAAAAAAAGCGAATTTTTCTACCTCGCTCATATTTTCGTGATTTGAAATCGGGTTTTTGTACAACATTTATTCAAACAGAGGCGGCATCCGTTAAAATTCCGCTTTCCGGGCTGTTTCCAGAGCAGCAGTCCGACTTTCCGAAAGCTCCTTCTTTCCATCCCCTGCAAAAGGATAATATTCAGCCATTTGCCGCCCTCCCCTGCTCCCCCCGCAATTCAGTAATTCTTTTTCGAGCACTCAGCTTATTTTTCCATGCGTTCCGGCATCCTTATTCCAAACAGGTTCCGATTATGTCAGAAACGGCTAAAGGGTACCGCTCTTTAAAATCGGCATTCTTCTTTCGACACTTTTCCTGATTGAAGTTCCTGATTGCAGATCCTGCTTTGCCGGTATTTGACAGCTTTCTCTGACTCCTGTATCAGAACGTGATAAACGCCCCGACTGAAAACGCCGCCTGGAAAGCCGGAGCAAAGCAAATAAAGAGCATTACGAGGAACGCCTGCCACCGTCAGATTCTGTCCGTATACTCCTCCAGTACCTTGAAATCGGCCAGATTCCGGTCTTCCGGGGATATCACCATAGCCGCCCGGATAAGCCTGAGATTCTGGACGGTTTCGCCGTAATGACGGGATTTA
>CACYPY010000092.1 GCA_902776415.1 uncultured Ruminobacter sp. | reverse complement strand
ATTCTTTTGAAACGGTTGCACCCTTCCGAATAGATTTCGTCAGCGTTGCATACTCAATTCCATTTTTCTCTTGGTAAACTATAAACATGAGCTTTTGCCGTGGTTAGAATTATTCTATCCACATTATAACAAAACACCAAGAGATCTACAACAATTTTCTGACCACAAAACCAATATTTTCAAAGCTTTGCTCAACCTAAAGAAGCAATGTGGTTAGAATTAGGTAGCGGGAATTACGGTTAAATTTGTTCAGTTGTTACGATTTACTGCTGCCGGAATGATGACTCCGGTTCCGGTTTCACCGATATTCCCCTTCCCGGCATTTCCGGCACACCTCGGGAAGATCAGGCCCCGAAAGCGCATACCTGAGTCTCAGTAGCGCCCGGCAGTTAAAAATCCCGTCAAAGTTCAGGGCTTCCGGCCGCACCGGCGCAATGTCTCCGCAGCACGGAAACACTCTCCCGTCCGCAAGCACCGATGCCGCTGTCCATGGGGAAAGGCATGACGATGCCAAATCCGCCCGGGCACAACTGAAAGCCTTCAGTTCCCCGCGCAGCCATTCTCCGAGATCCCGGTCTCCAAAAAGATAATCAAACACTATCGATACCCCGCACCTTTCGGCTGTCCGGCATACTGCCACGGCAAATTCCCTGATCTCCTCAGCCGTGGCACGGCGGATTCCGTTAAGCTCCGACCATTCATTATTTCTGAGCTGGGTCAGACTGAGGCGCGTAATCCCGAGATCCCGCGCAAATTCCGGCAGCAATACCAATTCACGCCAGTTAACCTCCGTAACCACGCTGTGAAGGCACACTCCGCCCCCGAAGGATGCTGCCAGAAGCCTCGCGTTTCTGGAAAAGACCTCAAGACTTCCGCCGCACCGCAGCCTTCCGTAGGTTTCAGGGGTAACGGCATCGCAGCTCAGAAATACCGCCTTAACCCCGCATTCATTAAGAACTCCGACCGTATCAGATGTCACCAGAAGACCGTTGGTAACAAGAACGACATTGTCGGCATGACACGAGCAAAGCTCCGCCATGGTTCTGAAATCGGGATGGCAAAGCGGCTCCCCCTCGAGTCCGATCATGATGGTTCCGACTCGCCCCACGCCTTTGAGAATACGCTTCAGAAAATCCGGAGTCATTACCGTATGTTTTCCGGAAGCGCCGTCCTGCCGGTAATAGCAAAAAGGACATTTGAGATTGCAAAGATCCGTAATCCCCAGTCCCAGCACAGCGGAAGCTCGTTTTTCTTCGCCGATCAGGAAGGTTTTCAGGAGATGCGGAGCGATATCCGGAGGGAGATCCGGAGCAATGTCAGCCTCGCTGAACCTAAACCCTGTTCTGTTCATGAGAACAGCTTCTCCTTTGAATACCTGAGCCCGGCAGTGTTTTTGCGAGAGATTCGCTGCTGCCTGACAAACTGAAACATGCGGAGTATCACTCGTGAACCCGGTATTTCATAAGCCAATACACCGAGATGCGGAAAAGCCCGTTTCCCGGTCATGATATTTGTAGCCTCCTGTGCCGCCATCCAGATTCCGATAAAGGTCTCCGGAATCCCGAAGATGCTGACAGCAGAATCCGCATTTATCGCAAGGAAATTCTCGCGGCGAAAAGCCCGGAGATTTACGTCCTTCGGTTCCTGATACGGAGAACTTATATTTGACCGGTTTATGCCCTGCCGCATAACAAAGCCCCCGTAACAGCAAACACCGTTTGACCGGCAGAATCGCAACGTTACCCGATCTTTTTCGCCCGGATCGGGGAACGCCTGTCAGTCCCGGGGCCGCACGAAGTTTACTCGTAGCTGTCGGCCACAGCCTCAATGCGTTCTATAAATTCATCGCTGAACTCCGAGTTCATCTCGGCCTCGCCATTCTTCTCCACCACCAGATTCATCATGCACAGCGTTTTAACGGTATTGAAAAGATTCATGGAGGTCTTGATGGTCTCAAGCTCGTCACTGCTGAAAATCTCCCTGGTTCTTCTGACCTTCTGCGCTGCCAGAACTGCACGATGCGCTCCGACAATATCCGACACTCTGCCTTCATAGCATTCGAATACCGTCCCTATCCTGTCGAGAAGCCCCAGATAAATCAGAAACTGCATATTCATGGCCTGAAATCTGTCACTCTGAATCCTGAGTTTTTCGCATTCGGCCTGACACTGCGCCTCATATGCTTTGGCCTTTTCCAGATTGGCATCGGCTTCCTCGTCAGCCTTGAAGGCGGATATCAGGAAAACCGGAGCCGCAACAATGGCCAGAGGAGACGTCAGCATGACTCCCAGCCCCGCTCCGAGACCGCCAAGAATCCCGGCGCCGCCGGCCAGCGCGCTGATGGTTCCGTAAGCCCCGACTGCTGCCGGTCCCAAAGCGCCGAACAGCGCACTCTTTGCATCAGCGTCATCAGCTCCCTGCGATGCGGCCTTCCTCAGGCTGGCGCCGTACGCCATCATGGAATCAAATTCCCCCTCATCAAAAGTCCGGGCTAACTCTGAACTGCCGGCGCTTACATCAAAAATATCAAGATGCTTAATCATATCCAGCGACTGTTTAAACCGGGACACCGGATTATTGATGAGATATTCCCTGGACTGGCCTACCAAAGAGACGGTGTCGGCAAAATCATCATAGTGGCTTCGGGTCTCCTGGAGCTGATTGTCGTAGTCGTATTTGGCGGAATCGGAGATTGATTTGGCCTTTTCATTCTTCTCCTTGGCAGACAGATGACCGCCCAAAGCCGCTACTCCGGTAAACAGAACCGCAGCGCCGATAATAAAGGGAATTGGCATAATACTCGCTCCTGTAGGTAAGTTTAATCATCAAACAATGCGCATAGGTCATCAACGGTTTCGATATCATCGGTACCTCCCAGATGATGCGTTATGCTTCGTGCCGCCTCTGATACCTTGCTGTGATTATCAGAGAGAATTCCTTCATCCAGAAGGTCCAGACATCCGGAATAGAATTTTCTTTCCCCTGCAAAATACCGGGCCAGCTTTTGTTCCAGTTCCATCCTGCATTCATGGTACTGCTCCGTCAGCTGACGGTATCTGTCCTGAAGAACCCGCATTTCGGCAGCAGTGCGCCTGCTGGCTGCCATGGAGTCAAAAGCAGAAAACAGGCATTTGCTGAAACTCATCCCTACCAGAGTACCGGCCACAGCCCCAACCACGGGGATGGGAATCAAAAGCTGACCGATAGCCGCGGCTTCCCCGGTAATCGCCAGTTCTGCCGATGCTTTGGTAATTTGTTTGGCGCATTCTCCCATTGGGATTTCACCGTTCAGATACTGCTTAACCGGCGTAAAGCACACCTGCACGGCAGTCACGACCTTCGCCGGAAAATTGCACTGCCCCATCCATTTAAGGATCTCGTACTCGGAATTCTGAAGGGTGCGCTGCGCCACGGTGACTCCGCCGCTTATCGTGTAGCTTCTGGCAGCGCCCGAACCGATGCCGGCTGCGGCATCCCCCATTGCCTCGGAGAAAGTTTTCCGGTTGTCCATGACCTCCCCGAGGTTGGTCAGAATGCTCAGAAGACCGGTTTCGCATATCGAGTTTCTAACTGAACTCCAGCCGCTTTCGTGAAAGGCTCTCGCGATGTTGCCGGCCTTTCTGCCCGTCAGATCCCATTCAAGGTCCGCCTCTGTCCGTTCCGCCTCCCTGATGATTCGCTCGCGCTTCTTTTTGGAAATCCGGAGACCGTTATTACGGTCTTCGAGATATTCCCTTTCGGTTCTGCTACCCTTGGTGGTATTGTTTTTCTTGGAAAGCTGCTGAAAGTTCTTACGGTCATTGACCACTTCCCTGATATCTTCCTGCGTGAGCCACGTGTCGTTTTTGTGCTTCTCGTAAATATGTTTTACCGGAACCACATGATCCGACTCCGCCACATGATCCGCCCAGGCTGCGCCGTATCTGCTCTGTGCTTCATTCACAGTTCTGCAAAGCTCTTCGCCCGTATGGGAATCTCTTACCCTGCGGCCGCTTTCAAAAGCCCGGTCCTTGGCAGCATTCTGGCTGTACTGGTTTCCGTATCTCATCCGTATGGTTTCGTCAGGGCCGGGAATCTTGTCATACGGTTTCCAGTTGTCTACGTCATTCAGAAAACCCTCGGCAGAATCGAGTCCTCTGGACGCGGCAAGATAATCAGACGCTCTGGCCCGTTCATCCTCATCTTCTTCGTCATGCACGGAAGTAATGAATTTGTCATTTACTTTACCCATAATCAGGTTCTCCGGAATAAAATCGTGTCATCTCGGAACATCCCCGGTGTCCGGTACTCCGGAGCAGCACTGCAGCTTCGGGTCCTGCCAATCCGCATTGCAGGACGTTTTCAAGTATATAAAGGGGGTGGATGGTGATGGTCGCCTTAAAAGCGACAACAGAGTAAAAAGAGAGTATTTTCTCCAAAATTTCTGGCATTATCTCAAAATGATCAGAGGACTCCGAAAGTGACAGAAAATGTGAACCGATTCGCTTGACACAAAATCCGACCGACGTGCACCTGTACTCCCGGGACATTTCCGGCAACACAAATCCCCTGCTGAGTCTTCAGGGAAGACGTTTTCCATAATCCTCAGACAGGATAGCCTGCGACTGAATGAGAGAAAAAACAGAAGGCAAAAAGATGACAATGGTTACTGACACTGACCGGAGACAGTACTCCCGAACACCGCAGACATTCCGGGAGCAAAACGAACATTATTGAGCCGTCAGAGGACAATACCCGGACTTCCCGTCTCCGGGTCGCCCCACTTCCGCACGGGCAGGAGCTATCTCATCTGAGAAAAAACACAGGCCGGGGAATAGCCGTTCTTGCAGGCCTTAACATAATACTTGGTGGCCTTTGACTTGCTCCCCAGTTCAAAGGCATAACAGGTGGCGGCATCATAGCAACCCTTGCCGCTGTCGTATTCGTCGCAGGCTTCCTCATAATACTCAAGTGCTTTCTTGCAGCTCCCTCCGGCGGACATCTCAAAGAGCCTGTCACCCTTTCTCTGACAGTCACTGGCGCTGTTACAGTCAACGCCGAACCCCAGAAAGGCATAAGAAGGAGCAGATAAAACAAGAAGACATAACATCAGAACGTATCTCATGGTTTTTTCCTCGTTGAAGGCTGAAGGTTCAGCCGTTGTTTCCGTCATTAAATTTCAGACTGCCATTGCGGTAACCCGGAAGTTACGGCGAATTACTGAGGATATCTACCCGGAAGGTCCTCAGCAATCCTGAACCCCCACCCCGTACGGTAGAGGCCATTTTCATTCCGGCACCCCGCGGCTCATTCATTCGCAGGAGAAGGAAATCCCCTGCCGGCAGGCCTTTTTGAAATATTCCCTGGCTCCGTTTTTGTCTCTCTCGTCCAGCATAAGGCACATTCCGGCATCAAAGCAGCCCTTGCCGCTGCTGTAAAGATTGCAGGCCTGCTGATAAAGATGAAGCGAGACACTGCAGTTTCCAAGATTTTCTGTGGCGTTGTTTGCCATCCGGAGACATTCTTCGGCGCTGTGACATTTCGTTCCCCTCGCGACTCTGCCGCCTTCCGGGATCTCCACAACATCAACTGCAAACAGCAGCATGTAGGACACTGCCGTAATGATTACAGGAATCGCCTTTGTTATCGTTAATCTGTGAAAACGCTGAGGACCTGTTCTTCCGATTTTGCTGATTCCGTAGGCCATGATGTAAAACCATGACAGAAGCCATATCAGCGGCAGAGAAAAAAAGTATCTGAACACCGGCCTCGCATAGAAGGATTTTTTAAGCGGGCTTCCGCTCCGCTTCACATCTCTTCCGATAAGCCAGGCGATAAGGATGTGGATCACTGTCATCACCACAAGAATGAAGGTGACATTCATGAATGCCACAAATCCCTGACCGTTAACTCCGAGACCTGTCAGGCAGATAATCCAGACAAGTATCGTGTAGACAATATAAATCCCGGTGACTATAAGCGGAGAGAAGATAATGAGATGGAAAAGCGAAATGCGCTTTTCAAAGAACAATTCCCGGTCGCAGGGATTACCGGAGTCCGGAGCGGCAGCCGATTCGGGACCGAAGCCGGTTACGGATTCGCCGCCTGGCGAGTCATCCGCCTTCTTAAGATTAATCCCGTGCCCGGAACCGTTATTTGCGTTTTCGGATTCTGTATTCCCGGCATGCGGGTTTTCGGAATTATCCATACGCCCGGGATCGTTTTCTCTGTTCTGACCTTCTGCACCGTTATTGTCCATAGTGCCTCCGTTACACTGCAAAATATGCCGCCGGCAAAAAATATCAGTATGAATATCAGTATATCGCAAACTTATAACCGATATTTTATAAGACCGATACCATCATCCGGGCCGGCTTATGTATTCTGGTCATCTCCCGGGAATCCGGCTGCGGCTTCGCAATTGCATGCTCCGCTGCATTTTCAGAGGATAAACGGGAGACTTTAATTTAAGTATATGAACCGGAGTCACGTCATGGTCTCCTCAGGGACGACATCTCCGAAAAACAAGACCTTCATCTCACAACAGCATTTGCAAATATTAATAATGCATAAAGAATCAAACAGAATCAGCTTATAAACAGGTATATTCAGGATAAAAAAATTAAAAGAAGCATCGCAGCCCCTGAAATCATGGGCGAATATTCGGAAGTTTTCCGGAAACGGGTGTGCCGGGTTCTCCCTGGCACAGTTTTCTCAATGGCTGCTATTTGGCAGGAACTCAAACAATCTTCCGGAACAGGAATGGCGAATGCGCGGCATATATCAACATGAAGTGTTGTAAAACCCGTTCAATGAGATAAATCTCCTTCGTATTCCGCGAATCGACTCGGATTGATGGCCATTTCGTTTTCACAGCATACAAAAACCAGCATTCGTCGGTCCGGGTATCAAGTCATACCACACAGCCCTGGTCGGTGTTCAGAATTCATCGGAACAGCAATCAGGAATTTGCGAACAGTTCGTCAGGAATCGGCGGAACTAAACATTCGCGATTCGTCGTAAAAGACAGGCACGAATTATACGAAGGCCTCAAGTGCTGATTTTTGCACCTCACACAAATTATCTACGGTACAGTTCACATTTAAAACACAAAACCAGGAAAATTACCCGTGAAAAAGAAATTAATGAAAAGGTTTCTCTTCTAATCGATTCAATCAAATCTTCTCTTACTGACAGCAAGCTTTCAGAAAAGGAGAAAAGTGAACTTATTAATAAAGCAATGGAGATAATAAAACAAAAATCCTGATTTTTTATCAATTCACAATTATTTTGCTGTAATAAATGCTACAAAGGTATACAGGAACGATACCGGCATTCCCTCCGGCAAATCTTCATCCTTAAAGACATTAAACCGACTGTTTCATTACGGAGTCAGCTCTTGCCCCGCTGATACCAGGGAACCGGCTGTTTGATACCATCATTCCTGGCGAAATCCCGGTCCCGCGGCAGGGGCTTCAGAAAGTGTCGGCATGCCATAGCAGAGCCACACCGGGATTTCGAACGCTCCGAAGCATTTCGATAATGTCCGGCTTTATGGGATTTTCCCGCCTGCATGCAGTACCTGAGCGAATGCGCATGCATTGCTGCAAGTTCCGGTACACGGTCTGATATCCGCCCTGCATTCCCCCGGAAGGATTATCAGTCATCCGGGTGACATATTGACCCAATAAACCTCCCGGTAATGTCTGGCTCGGCCCCAGAGCTGTTCAGGACAGTGCTTTTAAGCTTGTTTAAAATACCGGAACCGGTTTCTGGCATGGTGTAACCTCCGGCACGTCAAAGGTCTGAATTAATGAAAAATGCTGACAATGCCCTGTGGCAAAATACTCCTGCCGCAACGTCTATCTCCTGTGAGAAGCATGTCAGAAGTGGCTTAGCAATTTGGATGATCAGATATTTGGATATTTCCCCTTCCTGATACGCGCGGCAGAAACATTTGCACTGGCAAGTACCAGGGGCATAACAAAAAATTCATCCAAAAACGCCGCTGAAGCTTTGCATGTGATATATTCATAACGGAGAACTCATTAAAAATCAGGACTCAGATCATCTGAACTTTTCTGACAGCAAAATTTCTGACAGCAAAACCGGACTGTCCCGTGCAGGTCCGGAGATGGCTCAGCCGGGGACATGACAAACAGCCATGCCGGTGTAACCAAAGCCCCGGATTGGAACTCGGTTTTTATGTACCATGATATTTCTGAAACAACAAAATCAGTTCGGATAATGCAAACAGATATTCAAAGGATTTATTATGGAATTAAAATTTCTTCCTAAACTGATAAGTAATTTCAGGGAGATTATTACCGGGAACTTCGCCTTCATTGATAAAACCAGATTTATAGAAACCATTGAGTCTCAGCGACTGAAGGTACCACTGTTTCTGCGTCCCCGAAGATTCGGAAAATCGCTGTTTACCGATATTCTGGCCCAGTATTATGACATTAACGGCATTTCTGATTTTAAACCGCTGTTCGGCAACACCTATATAGGAGAACATCCAACCCCGAAAAGAAATTCATTTTATATTCTGAAATTTGATTTCTCCGGGGTTAATTCTGACAATCTCAAAGAGAACTTCTATATTACTGTAAAAGCGTCACTGATGGATTTCTGCTCCAGATATCCTTCTCTGGACATCCGGATAAACGAAGAGACCCGGGATGCGGCTTCATTAATGATTTTATTTTTCACATCCTTTAAAAAATCCCGGCCTCAAAATACTGACAGGATATTTGTCATCATTGATGAATATGACAATTTTGCAAATGATGTTCTCGCTGTAAATAACGATCAGTTCAGAGAGATGACAGGGGCTGACGGTTTTGTCAAAAGCTTTTACGCCAGGCTTAAATTCGCCGCCAAGGAATCCGATGCGGCTGTCGGCAGGTTTTTTATTACCGGCGTATCGTCCATAATGATCAATTCCATAACCTCCGGATTCGACTCGGACAATATCTCCCAGCTTCCGGAATATAATGAAATGATCGGCTTTACAGAAAACGAACTCAGGGATCTAATCCGGCAGACCATGGACATGGACTCCTGTAAAGGCCTTTTTACCGAAAACGAACTGATGAGCCGCCTGAAATTGTATTTTGACGGATATGCGTTTTCCCCGATCTTCAAAAACCATATGTTCAATTCGGCAATGTGCATTAATTATCTCAGCAGGGTTAAATCACTGGGACAGCTAACGGGAGATTATGAAGATGAATATGTAAACATGGACATCGCAAAGTTTTCCGGTCTTATGAATCTGATCCAGCCTGATGACCGGGAAAGACTTTCGAGAATTGTTGCACATGCCGATGACAGTGAAGAAGACATTGTCTGCACTCTTGAAAAGAATCTCAATATTAACACCGGCTCGGAATTCACCTTCAGACAGGGAGTGTCCATGCTGTTTTATCTGGGGTATCTGACCTACGGAGTTAATGACATCGGCAAAACAATATTTGTCGTGCCGAACCTGGGGTATTTAAAAATGTTTCTGAAATATTATGTATCGCTGTTTTTCAGAAAGAGAACTCCGGTTGACAGTTTTGGCGGCATCTCCGACATGGAAGAAAACGGAAACATGACCGGATTCGTCAAAGCCCTCGGGACAGTTATTTCCGGAATCATTCCGGATAACGAAAAGGACGTAACTGAAAGATCCCTGGTATCAATCGCAGGCACTCTGATACTGAGCAGTCTGGAACACTGCCGGATAATAACAGAATATGAAATTTTCCATAACGGAAAACGGACAGATGAGAGAGCGGATCTGGTTATTCTGAACAACCGTGCGGAAAAGCCGTCATTCCTGATTGAATTCAAATACCTGCGGGAAAAGGCGGAACACCGGGACACAACAAAACGCCGTAATATCACCAAAGCAAAGAAAGCCGCGAAAGAACAGATCCTGAGATACCTGACCGATGACACTCTGAAAGAAACTCCCAATCTCCGTAAATACCTGATTGTCTATGCCTTTGGGAGTCTTGTATGCGAGGAAGCGGGCAATCAGAACTGAAAATCACACCGAATGCTGACGGGATTCATGGCACGTTCTCCCGGGAAGCAATATTCAATTTCTGTTTCGCCATATCGGCTGGTTCGAAAAAATCGACTCCGATATTTCATGAGTCATATGAGGTGCTCCGGACGAGCGCATCTCTGCCGATAATGATTCTCTTTCAAAGAGCCGTGTAGCGGCTTAATTTCTGCACGCCGACGAAAAACCGGCCAACTACCCGCTCTTCACAAATATGTCGTCATGTATGCCTGCGGGAGTTCTTCATCGAATAAGTGCCCCGAAGATAATGAGGAGCATTGGAAAGAAAGGTGCCATAACACTGAAAAGCTTTCCGGGGCTGATCCCTTTTCTGTAACGTCCGAAAGAAGAACGGATTGGAATGGTGCTCTCCGGGAGCCTGAATCCCCGGAGCAAAGTTGCGTAATTGTTACGGGGAATCCTGATTTTTGGCGGACTTTGTGAGAAAATCGGTCCTGTACTCTGAAGAAAACAGGAGCAATCAATGCTAAAGGCACTTCCCACATCCCAGACAATACTGCCGGATATTATCAATGAAGACTATGTCTTTA
>CACYPY010000091.1 GCA_902776415.1 uncultured Ruminobacter sp. | reverse complement strand
TTTCAGCCCGGTATCGAAGATTTTGAGGAGCTGCGAAACAAAGGTGTGGCTTACATAGACAAAACCGCGCAGCTTGATGTCCTCCTGAACAGAGCGAAGTAATCTGGCGGAGAGAGCATCCGGACTTTCCGAGGATGACCTCCTTTCATTTCGATCCGGCTCCCGTAACTAAGTTTCAGACCAGAAAGGAGAAGGCTCTGGCCAGGATCTCCATCCGCGACCCCCTGTTCTTCTGCAATGATTTCTCGGCTCCGGAATGCGAGCCGTACACCACGGACAACCCCGCAGATTTCGGCAAGATTATATCCCGCGACTTCGGAATTGACATCCTTCTTGATGGCGATCCCATTAACGATGAAGGATTTAACGCCCTGGGCTACTGGAATCCGGAGGAGAACTGCTGGCTGGACGGATCCTGTCCGGGGTCGACCAGATTTTCCACCCCGGAGATCCCCCGTTCTCTGATGTGCCTGCTGACTCAGAGACTCCCCGATCTCACCGAACAGGAGATCCTGGACGAGATCTCCGCAAAGTTCGCAATTTATCTGCTGGACGGCTCCCCTTGCTAGATCCCGGCCTCGGAATCAGCTTCTTCCGGTGATAATTCCCCGTCATTTTCCGGTTTCTTCGCCCGGTCTTCCCTGACTGCGAAAAGCCGGAGGTTCCCCGTGTCCGCAAGACCGTAATTCCTTTTGATAATGAGCTCAGCCACCCCGCCGCCATCCTGCGCCGGAAAGATCCGTTGCCGGCGTGACAGAGCTCTTTCCTGCTAACTGCAAGAAAACAGTGCCCGGAATTACAGGCACCGGAATCCCCATTAATAAGCCCCGGGGAACCGCCGCAGGACAGCAGTGCCGGATTTACGACCCCGTTCCTTTTGAAAGAAAGCACCGGCGGAATAACCGCCGAACGGTCATGATAACGATAAGAAGAACCCTGAGAGCCTGGCCCCGCACGGAGCACCGCACCTTCACGAAATGTTGTTGCTGCTCTTGAGAAGCCTCAGAAGCCCCTTCATGAACTGCTCGTGCTTGTCGAGCTGATTGTTCAGACTGTCCAGCTCCATGATGAGACTCTTTCTTTCATCCTCGCTGTTTTCCAGCCGGCGGGTCACTTCGTTAAGCTTGACGATGGTGGCCGCCAGCTCCGCACCGGTGTCCGCCAGCTCCCGATCCATGTCATGATTGAACTTCTGCAGCTTGTCAATCTCCTCCCGTGCCCCGCTGAGTTCACGGGTAAGCATTCTGATTCTGTCTTCCAGCAGCAGCGGTGAATTATCGTCATAACCAAGCATTTTATCTGTTCCTCTGACAGAGCATCTCAGGCTGCAAAACCAAAAACCGCAGTCACCCTGAAATTCTAAACCGGATATGCAAAAAGCAGTTACAAAATCCGGCGCTTTCATCTAAAAATTTCCGGCAGATTAACATTACCGCCGTCCCGGTTATCTCATCTTCCCCTTCCGCCCGGACCTTCTCCTGACCTTCCGCCTTTCCGACCGGCCGTAAGTCCCGCATTCATCCCGGTTCCGGATTTCCGGCATCTGTTCTTACCGGAAATTCCGCTCCCCCGGAACGGAAAGTCGCGCTATTCCGCCAGGCCCGGAGCCACCAGCACCAAAATGGAACGGCTGCCCAGATAGTAGTTGTGTCCGATGGGAAAGTACTCGTCCTGCTCGGAGTAAATATCATCAGGCGGCGCCAGATAGGTATCAATCACCCGGAACCATTTCTGCTTCTCCCCGTGAGGCACGGAGGGGATTTTAATGTGCAGGCCTTCCCAGTAGGCATTGATGAACACGTAGTACCAGATCCCCCGGGTGTCGGAATATACCGTAAGGCCTATGCTGTGGGAGGAATAGCTCCAGTCCGGCCGGAACGGTTCCACGCCATGCCAGGTAATGGAGTTATTGGCAATGGCCTCCTGCAGGGACTCGAAATCCCGCCCCCGGAAATGTTTCATGCCGCGCCGGGACCGGTATGAGAGAAGAATTCTGGTAAACCGGAGCATCTCTTCGGCCTCTTTGCCGGGCTCCCAGTTAAGATAGCTCATCTCCGTGTCCTGGCAGTAGGCGTTGTTGTTGCCATGCTGGGTCCGGAGTACCTCGTCCCCCATAAGTATCATGGGAGTGCCCATGGACATCAGGTTCAGCAGCATGAAATTCTTTGCCTGCCGGAGCCGCACCGCCCGAATCCGGGGATCCCGGGTTTCGCCCTCCTCCCCGTAGTTAAAGCTGAAATTGAAGTCATTGCCGTCCCGGTTGTCCTCGCCGTTGGCCTCGTTGTGCTTGTTGTTGTAGGACACCAGGTCCCACAGGGTGAAGCCGTCATGGCAGGTAACAAAATTCACGCTCTTCTGGGGATCCACATTCTTTCCCCTGTAGATGTCCGGGCTTCCCAGAATCCGGTTCACGAAGCGGGAAATCATGCCGTTGTCCCCCTTAAGGAAACAGCGAAGGTCGTCCCGGAACTGCCCGTTCCATTCTCTCCAGCGGCTGCCGGCCATGGCCCCCACCTGGTAAAGGCCGCCGGCATCCCAGGGCTCGGCGATAAGCTTAACGTCGGAAAGACGGTTGTCGCAGTCAATGGCCAGCGTGGTGGGAGGATCGTTCAGGGGCTGCCCCGAGGAATCCCGGGAAAGCACGCAGGCCAGATCGAACCGGAAGCCGTCCACATGCATTTCCTCGGTCCAGAAATGAAGACTGTCCTTGATAAGCTGCTTTACCATGGGGTTACTGGCATTCACGGTGTTGCCGCACCCGGTGTAGTTCCGGTAGACGCCCTCCTTTTCAGGATCCAGAATGTAGTAGGAGGCATTGTCCAGTCCCTTGTAGGAGTAGATGGGGCCCGAAGCGTCGCCCTCCGAGGTATGATTGTAGACCACATCCAGAAACACCTCGATCCCGGCCCGGTGCAGAGCCTTCACCATGTCCCGGAATTCGTCCAGGGGGCCGTAGATGTCATTTCTGGAGGAATAGTCCCCGTGAACCGCAAAGAAGCTCATGGGGGAGTAGCCCCAGTAGTTGCATTTGCCGGGCTGGGCATCCAGACGGTCGAACTGAAACACCGGCAGGAGCTCCACCGCGGTAATCCCCAGGGATTTCAGGTAGTCGATCTTTTCGATAATACCGGCATAGGTACCCCGGATCCCGGGAGGCAGCCCGGAATTGGGATTCCTGGTGAAGCCGGCCACATGCATCTCGTAAATGATGCTGGAGCTCATGGCATGGAGCGGCCGCTTTTCCTCGCGCCCCCAGTGATAAAGGCTCATGTCAATGACCACGCTCTTGGCGCAGAAATGCATGTTGGAGCCCACGTAGCGGCTGAAGGTCCGGTTGTAGTTTTCCGGAAAAACAATACGCCTGGCGTAGGGATCCAGAAGCACCTTATGAGGATCAAAAACCGTTCCGGGCTTCCGGGACACCAGATTCTTCACCCGCCACCCGTAGAGCTGCCGATCCCGGATACCGTGAACCAGCACATGCCAGTAATAATGGCTCTTGTACTCCGCGGATTTGAGAATAATGGATTCCGGATGAATATCATCGATATCGCTGAAAAGAAGAAGCTCCATCTCACTGGCATCGGGACACCAGATGGCGAAGTTCACGCCGTCCTTTTCCACCGTGGAGCCGAGAATCCTGCTGTGCCCGCGGGAAATTTTATATTTGCCGGCCATAAAGCCCCCTGATAACAAAAAGCGGCATCACGCCCCCCGAAAACCGGGCGGAAGAAAAACCGCGCTAAAGGAAAACGGAAATCAGTGTTTCCCGAAGGAGCTGTAAAACAGGACTCGCAGTTCGTCTGAAGCCAGCCGTTCGGAGGCCTCGGATAGTTATTATAAAAGCATCAGACTGTATCAATCTTATCACATGCCCGCCTGTTCTGTTACAGAGATCCCGTAATTTGGCAACATCCGTCACATGTAAATACCGGAGCCTTAAAAAACGCCATCCGTTACATGAATTCCTGTCTGTATGCTGCACAAAGCATGGATTCCGTCGCATTTTTTCGACCATGTTGCAACTCTTTGATCCTTCCGTAAAAATCCTGCCGGAAGCTCTGCTAGAATTCAGAAAGCGGTTTCTTCTGCCGCCCCCTCCGGAGCTTCCCCGAAACTCCGGCAGCCCTTCATTAATTGCGACGGCATGTCATGCCTGAAACGGAGTGTCTCTATGGACTGGATCGCGGTGGTCGATGACGACGTGATGAATCTCAAAATGGCCGGAAAAATTCTCAGCGGGAACGGCATGCGGGTTACCGCCCTGAAATCCGGCACAGCCCTTTTGGAGTACCTCCGCGAGAACCGGCCGGATCTGATTCTCCTGGACATCAAAATGCCCGGAATGGACGGATTTGCCACCATGGAGCGTCTCATGGAATAGGCCCGGACACAGGGAACGGAGCCGATTCCGGTGATCTTTCTGACCGCCGATGACAGCAGGGAGGCCGAAACCCGGGGACTGGCCCTGGGCGCCATGGATTTTATCAGGAAGCCCTTTGTTCCCGAAGTGCTGACACTCCGGGCACGGCACATCATCGACCTGGTGCGCCTCAAGCGGAATCTGGCGGCGGAGGTGGACCGGCAGTCCCGGGAAATCAAAAATCTCTCGCTCCACGTGGTTAAGACCCTGGCAGCCGCCATTGACGCCAAGGACACCTATACCAACGGCCATTCCGAAAGGGTGGCGAAGTATGCCCGGGAAATCGCCCGGCGGTACGGCTACTCGCAGGAGGCTCAGGACGAGATTTACATGATGGGGCTTTTGCATGACGTGGGCAAAATCGGGGTGCCGGACGCCGTAATCAACAAGCCCGGCCGGCTCACCGACGAGGAATTCGCGCTGATTAAGAAGCATCCGGACCAGGGATACCGAATCCTCAGTCAGATTGCGGAAATGCCCCGGCTGTCAGCGGGAGCCCGCTGGCATCACGAACGCTTTGACGGCCGCGGCTATCCGGACGGCGTCTCGGGACACGACATCGTGGAGGAGGCCCGGATCATCGCCGTGGCGGATGCCTATGACGCCATGACCAGCAACCGCAGCTACCGCCCCCTGCTTCCCCAGAGCAAGGTCCGGGAGGAAATTGTGAAGGGACGCGGCTCCCAGTTTGATCCCGTGTTCGCAGACATCATGCTGGAAATCATCGACGAGGACCGGGAGTACAAGCTTCATGAACAGTGATCCCGTTCCGGAGAACTCCGAAGAAATTCTTTCGAAAACACGGCCACCCCGAAAAAGCCGGAGCCGGAACCTCCTGATTCCGGTAATCATCATTTTTCTTCTGATGATTCTGATGGTGGGCTTCACATCCAGGATAATCCATGAGGAAGCCGTGGCCAACATCAAGGAAGTGGGCCGGGATCGCATTTCCAGCGTGGCGGCCATGCTGGAAAACTATATTGATGTCTCCAAAAACACCATCTGGGTTACGGCGGATACCGTGGATTTCATGACCAGACAGGGCTACCCCTCGGACAGCATTCTGGACTATCTCATGGAAGAGTCCCGGAACCAGCAGATGTATTTCGACAAAAACTACACCGGAATCTACGGCTACGTCATGGGCGAGTATCTGGACGGCTCGGGCTGGGTTCCCCCGAAGGATTTCGATCCCCGCTCCCGGCCCTGGTATCAGTCCGCACTGATCGCCGGAGGCGATGCCGCCATAGCAGCGCCCTATCTGGATACCAAAACCAACAAGGTGATATTTTCCATATCCAGGATGCTTCCCGGAGGTGATGACGTCCTGTCCATGGACGTGACCATGAGCCACATTCAGGACAGCATCGATGATCTCCGGATCAAGGGCAAGGGCTATGGCTACATTGTGTCCCAGGACGGTCTCATCCTCGCCCATCCCGATCCCATGCTCCGCGGCCGGTACCTTAAGAACACTCCCGGGAGCGAAGCCGTGCAGGTAATGACACGGGCCCGGGAAATCCGGAACGGAAATTTCGAAATCAGCACCAGGGAGGGCACCAGCACGGTATTCGTGCACGAGCTCACAGGGCAGTGGTTCATCGTTATCGTGGTAAGCAACAGCGAGCTTTATTCCGACGTCTGGACCCAGCTTCTGATCAACTGCGGTATCTGCGCCGTGATCTTCTTCCTTATCATGCTCTTCTACACTCTGGGCTACCGAAACGAACAGAACTACTCCCGCAGCATCGAGGAGATGCAGGCCCAGGAGAAGGAGAAGGAATACGAGGCCCGGGCTCTCAAGCTGGAAAAGGAGTCGGCGGATCGGGCCAATCAGGCCAAAAGCGGCTTCCTGGCCGACATGTCCCATGAAATCCGTACCCCTATTAATGCGGTGCTGGGAATGAACGAAATGATTCTCCGGGAAACCGTGAAGCTCCGGGATTCCGGAAATCCCTGCCGGGAGACCTGCAATGACATCATCGGCTATGCCCGGAACGTGGAAACCGCCGGAAACAACCTTCTGGCCATTATCAACAATATTCTGGACTTCTCCAAAATCGAGGCCGGAAAGATGGAGCTTTCAACGGGAGAATACCGGCTCGGCATCCTCCTGAGGGATCTGAACAACATGGTCTGCTTCCGGGCCCGGGAAAAGAACCTGGATTTTTCCGTCTCGGCTGATGAAACTCTCCCCGCCGTCCTGTGCGGCGACGTGGTCAGAGTGCGGCAGGTCCTCACAAATCTCCTGAACAATTCCGTCAAATATACCGATCACGGCTATATCCGCCTGGTGGTGCGGGGAGAATTCCCCTCCGGAAACAGCGTCGGACAGACCATGATCCTGAAGGCCGCGGTACAGGATTCGGGCACCGGGATCCGGGAAAACGAAAGGAAGGATCTTTTCAAAAAATTTCAGAGGCTGGATCTGGAACGGAACAGCACCGTGGAAGGCACCGGTCTGGGACTGGCCATCACCGGCAGTCTGGTAGCCATGATGCGCGGGCATATCGAAGTCAACAGCGAATACGGTCATGGCAGCGAGTTCACGGTATGCCTGCCGCAGAAGGTGGCCTCCCCGGAACCGCTGGGAGATGTCAGTGCCATTTTGCAGCACAGTGATCAGGAAACCGAACGCCGGCACAAGAGCTTCCGCGCCCCCGATGCCCGCATTCTCATTGTGGACGACACCGCCATGAATCTGACAGTGGCCGCGGGGCTTCTCAAGGACACCAAGGTACAGATAGACACTGCCTCGGGAGGCGCCGAAGCTCTGGCTCTCACGGACCGGGTTTTCTATGACCTCATTCTCATGGATCAGCGCATGCCCCGCATGGACGGCATCGAGGCCCTGAAGCGCATCCGGGAGCAGCCGGCCGGACAGAACTGGGACACCCCGGTCATCTGCCTCACGGCCGATGCTGTCATCGGAGCCCGGGAGCACTACCTCGCCAGCGGATTCACGGACTATCTCACCAAGCCCGTGGACGGCAACTCCCTGGAGGTCATGCTGCTCCGGTATCTGCCTCCCGAAAAGGTGAAACGGGTCTGGAAGAAGGAATCCTCCCCGGAAAATCCCGCCGCATCGGAAAATGCCGGGGTGGCCGGAGATGAGATCTTCACCCCGCTCCGGAATGCCGGACTGCACCCCGGAGAGGCTCTCCAGTACTGCCAGAACGATCGGGATCTGTACCTGACCATGCTGAAAGAATATGTCAGGGGAGCTCCGGAAAAGCAGAAAAACCTGGAGACCTTCCTGAAAAACCGGGACTGGCAGAACTACGCGATCCAGGTGCATTCCGTAAAGAGCTCCTCGAAAATGATCGGCGCCGCGGATCTGTCAGTCCGGGCCGCCGCCCTGGAAAAGGCCGCGGATCAGGGAGACGAAAATACCGTGGTCCGGCAGCATCCCGAAATGGCCGCCCTTTTTGAAAAGACCGTGAAAGCCGCAATGGAGGTCACCAAAGAAAACGAAAGCTCCGGTGACTCCGGAGACGATGACGAAATCCTGGAATTCCTGCCGGAAGGAGAAACCTGACCAAAGAGTTCCGGCGCATCCCCGACCCGAGTTCACCCCGACCCGCCCCCCCCCCGAACATCACCTCACAGCGACCTCAGCACGCCTTCCGGAATAAATTCCTCCGGAAGGCATTTTTTTGGGGAAGAAAAAAAAAGAAAGGCCGCGGATCCCGAAGGATCCGCAGCCCGCATTATGAGCTCAGGCGCCTCCGGTCAGCTGTCAGAAGTTATACTGCAGACCGACGGAGAAGGCATCATGATCCCGGCCTCTGGAAGCCACGATGCCGTGGGTCCTGTCCAGATAGTCGTTATTGATACGGCCCACGCCGAACTTGGAGCTGGCAATGACCTTGAACTGATCATTGAAGTCATAGGTGCTTTCCAGAACCAGCTGCGAAACTGCGTTAAGCTTGGAATCGAAGGTATCTGCCTGATAGCCGGCCATAAAGGCGAGGCCGTTGTCAAGGCCGTATCCCAGAGCCACCTCGTAGGAATTCAAATGAGAGGAGATCTTGTCAACATCGGTCATCTGATAACCGAACGCACCATAGAAGCCGTCACCGGCATTGCCCACGGAAAGTCCGAGGCCGAAGCTCTGATAGTCATCGGGATCCGTGCCGGTAAGATTGTAGTAGTCATAGCCGAGACGGAGCGACACCGGAAGAGTCTCGCCGTAGGTATAGCCTGCGGAAACGGCAACGCCGCCCTCAACCCCCCTGAGACCTGCGGTCTGATAGGACAGATTGAACATAAAGCCGTTGGTGTCCAGGTTATACACTACCTGACCTTCCTGGCGCTCGCTGTCGGCATCTCCGGCACCGAGATTGTAGGCGGCAAAGCCGTATTCCTCAAAAACGTCGGTTACGCTGAGAACATTGTACATGGCTGATTCCAGCTGGCCGAAAACCAGGGAACCGTAGTTGTCGGAATCAAAGCCCACATAGGCGTAGCGGGTGTCAAACTTGCCGTTGCTGGTTTCGGCGGCTACCTGCCACTCGCCGAAGGCCTTGGCATAGAAACCGGCTCCGAGAGGAGTGCGGGCATTCACATTAAGACGGGCCACACCGCTGAGACCGGCCTTGCAGTCGGCATAGTAATCGTCGCCGTCGGCATCGGTGGCGTGTCTGTGGCAGCGATTGCCGTAGGAATCATCTTCGGCATCGGAAAATACGGAATTGTAATTAGCCTGCACCCGGCCGCCCACAGCCAGAGAGGTGCCGTCCTTGTTATAAACAGTGGCGGCGCTGGCAGAACCGCAGGCCAGCATTACGGCAACAGCAAGAACTTTCTTAAACATATTCATCATCCTTCAGTAATAATTCTTCATAATAATCAAGGTTGCGAATCAGCAGTGCCTCCTCTGCCGGAGGATCGTGATAATTGTTAGTCTCTGCTAAACCGAACGCAGTCATTCTACCAAAAGCCGGACAGAGATCAAGTTTTTCTTAAAAAAATAATAATTAATTTTAATGATTGTTCAACATATATGAAATAAAGTTCCGTAACTGTGCAAAATATCCCCGAAAACGATCTCTCTTTACTCAAAAAATGATCATTGTAGTGCAAAAAACGCAAAAAACGTTTTCATAAAAAAATTTTTTATTCATAAAACAGCATCCGACAAAAGCCTTTCTTTTCAACAAAGAGACTTAGTCAGGATCGTATCCGGAACGAATCAGGAAACATTAAGCGGCCTGCCCGAAACCAGGACGGACATACTTCCGGAAAGGAAAAACGATAAGGGAGAGATTCTCTCAGGGTGAAAGCGATAATCGATCAGGACAATCCCCTTGCGGAAATTCCACTCCCATCCCTTATGTGCGATTAGTTACTGAAAAGAAATAATGGTCCCGGAAAGTCCCGGTTAATGATTGAAGTTTCGAACAAATAAGGCCTTCTGCAACCACTGAAACAGCCACGGCAGATTGATTACCGCATAGAGTGGAAATTAGAGCTGGACTACACTCACATGTGGAAATTACACCCCTGGGTGACCAGAGCCCCACCGCAATTTCATACCGCCCCTCTCCGGACAATCTCGGCAGTCTGTTCCTCAAATTCATGATCGGCCCCTCGCTACCTCCCTGAGCGCGCTCAGGGAGGTGGCAAAACGCCAAAAAAATGGTTCTTCGGAAATTTCTGCAGGTGGTTGTAATTTAACCAGTGCGACGTATCCGGTATCAAGCAGAGGTTTGGATAAGTTTGAAGAATCGAAAGTTATTGATTAAGGAGGGAAGCCGCCTCAGGCGACTTCCTGTTAATAATTGAAGGGGATTCTCCCCTTCACCCCTTATACTGCCCCGTGCAGAAATAGTATGAGGGGTTGGAACCTCCAAAAGGATTAAAGCCATATCCGAGGTACTATGATGTGGAGTATTTCTTCCTGAAGATTATGGACGCTTCCCGTCATGGCATGCTCAAAAATGAAACATTCCTACAGGAATTTCCTTTGAGCCATCACATTGATGGAATAGTGACGTTCGCAACCTGATGACGAGTATTTCTTCCTCAAGATTATGGACGCTTCTCGTCATGGACATGCTCAAAAATGAATCATTCCTACAGGAATTTCCTTTGAGCCAAAAGAAACGAGGACTGCTTCAGGATGGATTTACAGGGAAATCAAAAACATCTGTGAGGCGATGCCTGTATGATTACAATTTCAAAAGCAAGTGATACAGATCGCGAAGTACTGTTCGGAAATGCCGCAAAAAGGTCAGGCATCAGGAATCCTGCAATAGTGGAAGATCCTCTAACCTTGAAGTACCATTCCTGATACAGAGATTTGATACTGGGGGGCTGTGCAAGGCTGAACATGGCGAATACGAACCGGAAATGGTTCTGACATCGGCAAAGGACACTGCTGTTCTGCTTTCAGGGATACGTTATAGAACTTGACAACAGAGTCCCCACGTAATTGACTGCTGATGCTGGGAACGGATCGCTTCCGAAAAATACTGACGGCTTGCTGATGGGCTGCATGGCGGGCACCTTCTCTAAGTAAGAACTGAGACAAGGATTCCCGCTTCTCCGAATCCGGAATCTGCCACCCGGCATCAGCATCCTTTATAAGCGGAGACTGATTTATGTGGCATAATTCAAATTATTGGCAATACGGGTTATTTTTATTTTTGTTTATCATTGACATTATACGTACATTTCATTATTATTAAAAGCATACAACACCCGCCGCGAGGCTTTAACCAGGTCCCCTTCTTCCGGGCCAAAGCTTCGGTTCCGAGATTTCATTCCATTCTTTTCAATTCTTTTCAGTTTCTAAGGTGATTTATGGCTTTCGGCAATGATGACAATAACGAAATTGACGGCAATGTTCTTTACTGGGGGGATCGGGAAGCACTTCCCGAAAACTGGGAGCGGCTTAATGACGAGACCGCAAAGCTCCTCTCCAAAATCAACGGGAGCAATCTCGGCGGGGAATGGATTATCGCCGCGGAAAAGGACTTTGACCTGATCCTGAAAAAGTACGGCAGACGCGCTCATGTGGTGATGTTCCGGAAGGATATCCCCGAGAGTCCGCGGGTTCCTCCCCGAATCGGCACCTTTTACGAACTCGAAACGAATCCCCTGGTGGTGGGAACCACCTTTGAGGAATTCGTAAAAACCTGTAACTGCCTCAACATGCGCTGGGCCTGGTTTGATCAGGGCGAGCTTCTGGCTGACGATTAGGGTTCTTCCGGAATGCCGCTCCCGGCGCTCTCAGAGATCCCGGACCAGAGCCCGGACCTCCGCGGTGCTGCCGGCCTGCGGGAGTTCTCCCCGGGAAACCCGTTCCGAAATCTCCCGGGCCACCTCATCCAGAGCGGCAATACCGCGTTCCCGCTGTTCCCGGAAAAGCTCCCGGGCCCCTCTTACCCTGACAGTAACCCGCTCACCGGAATCCGAAGTCACCAGAAACTCCTTCGGAAAAAAGAGTCCCCGGTCAAACGAGGTCCATTCCGCTGCGCGGTAAAGATATTTTCCGGAATGTCCCGCCGCCCGAAAGCCGCACTCCGCAAGAAGCCGGAAGTCCTGCTCCTCCCGGAAGGAAACAGGAGAGCATTCGCTAGCCCGTACTCCCGCAAGGTAGTCAAAAATCCCGGGCCATGGCTGCCCCAGAGCATCTCCCAGTCCTCCGAAAAGCACCCCGGAATCCTTTGCGGAAAAGCCCTGCTCCGCTGTCTTCCGCCCCCGGGAGTCCAGAGTCCGCCCCTGGAAGGCATAGATATCCTGTCCGGGAAAGACAAAAATCCGGATCACCGTTCCGGATTCGGGAAGCGGGTCTGCCTTAAGATCCGTAGACAGATTGCCGGACAGCTTTCCGGACTTTTCACCGGAATAGCGGTCAAGATTAAGACCGGTCCGAATCTCCGCTATCGAAAACTCCGGAGTGTGCACCACATTAAGATCATAAACCTGAAGACAGTTTCCGGTTCCGAATTCGGAGATCCGGCCGCAGGGAACCTCCGAAGTTTCCGAATCTCCGTAATGAACCTCCATAAAGGCCTGATAGCCCAGAACCTGCGCCCGGAGAGCTCTCTTTTCGCTGAGCGGGGTATCCCGGGCAATCAGGGCTGCGGCGGCAAGACCGCAGCCGGAAAGCTGAACGGCTCCGGCCAGCACCGCAAGAAAAAGAAGCGCCTTCCGGATGCGGTTTAATCTTCCCGCCATTATGAAAGCCCCATGCCGGCAGCCATGTCATTAAGCTCCTGAAGTTCCTCCGCCAGGGCCGACGACAGTACCGGGAAACGCCGGTAAGTCCGGGAATCGGCGCTGTCCCCCTCCACATGGAAGCCGGTGGCGAGGCGCTCCCGTTTCCACTGGTTACGGGTATAGAGCCGGCAGTAGCGCCTGACCGCGTCCAGAATCGTCTGCGGGGTCATGGTCTTTGCGAATTCGGATCTGAGAAGCTCGGTAAAGACCTCTGCCGGAGTGAAGTGGGTAACCTGGAACAGTCTCCGGATTTCGTCCAGAAGCGGATAAGGCATCAGATCCTTCTCGTCTGTCTGTTCCACCGGACGAAGCTCCGCAGTGGGAGCCTGGGCCACAATGGCGGCCATGGCCGCAATCCTGAGCCGATCCTGCCCGAAGGCGCCGCAGTCCTGAATCGGAAGTCCCTCCTCCAGAAGATAGCGGTTGATTTTCAGGATCCGGGATTTCCCGATGCCGCCGATGGGTGAAATCACCCCGGAGGTGTCGCCGTCCATGGTGCAGTAGCCCACCGAAGCCTCCGAAAGGTTCGAGGTGGCAATAAGGAGACGGTTGTAGCGGTTGGCCAGAAGCCAGATTCCCGGGGAACGCACCCGGGCCTGAATGTTCTGAAGTGCCAGATCATCCTTCTCCCAGGAGAGAGGACTTTCCGGAGTGAGGGAATCCGCAAGCCGGATATACTCCTTCACCAGCGCGGAAATGGACCAGCTGTGATGCCAGGAGCCGATTTCAGAGGCCAGCCCCTTTGCCGCATTGAAGGTAACATCCCCGGAATAGTCGGAGCCCTGATACAGGGTCAGAAGCACCTTGGGCATGATGGCGTTTCTGATATATTCCAGAGGAGTCTCTCCCGGAGCCCGGGGATCCGGCCGGACGCCGCAGGAGGCCAGAATTCTCAGAAATTCCGGTTCACCCAGAGTGGCCAGGGCCTGCACCATCCCGAAATACACCATGGCGGCGCAGAGAGCGGAATCCGCCCCGCCGGAGAGACTGAGGGCAAAGCCGCCGGTACGGGTTTTGCGCATCCAGTCCCAGAGTCCCAGGGCCACCACCCGGGCGGAGGTTTCCAGATCGTTTTCCGGAACCAGGGGAACTTCCGGGGAGATCTCCCGGGAAGAATCCTCCGGACGGAATTTAAGACCGGTGAACAGAACCCCGTCACCGCAGGAATCCTGAACACTGAGAAGCATGCTGGACTGCTCTCTTATCTGCCGGTTCACCCGGAGATCGCAGTTGGCCGTGAGCAGGCGCCACGGGGCGAAGCTCAGACGCTCGCTCAGCCCCGAAAGCCGCCCTCCCGAAGCCACAATAAGGTCACCGTCATAAACCGCCCGCCCGGACTCGCAGCCCAGAAGATTGGCATAGACATAAACCGCTCCGAAGGCCCGGGATCCGTCAGTAACGAAGGTAACCCTCTCCTGCCGCTTCCCGATTGCAAAATGGGATGCCGAGGGATTGAGAATCACGTCGCAGAGACGGCGGGAGAGAGATCTCCCCGGCCGGTTGGCCACCCAGGAGTCCTCGCAGATTTCGAAGCCGATACGCACCCCGTCAATCACAAAAACCAGGTCCCCGACGCTGACCTGCTCTCCCGCAAAATCCATGCTGACCACTGCGCCGTGCTGCCAGGGGGTGAACCAGCGGGGCTCGTAATGAATGCCGGTACGGGCCAGATGCTGCTTAAGGACAATGCCCAGCACCCGATCATGGGTCAGCAGCGCCACGGCGTTATAGAGCTGACCACCGGGAATCAGAAACGGAAACCCCACCGCAAGATAGGTATCCGGAAGCACCTCCCGGGACAGCGCCTTTACTGTTTCGGGGATCTTTTCCATAGACGAGGAAACGTAGAACATGTCCTCAAGTCCATAGCCCGTGATGCAGAGCTCCGGCATGAGCACCAGATCCGCTCCCCGGGCCGCAGCCTCCCGATAGGCCTCAATAATAAGCGCCGTATTATCCTTAACCGCCAGAGGAACCGTGTTGATGCTGGCCGCAGCCACCGTGAGAGTTTTCCGCATTGTCGTATCCTGATAGTCTGAAAGTGATTGATAGATGCATTATAGCCCCAATCATGATAACAGACTAAAGCCCGGCCGGGATTTACAGTCCCGCATGACTTTCGAGATTATGTCCTGCGACATCTCACAAAATCCTGTTTTATAAGGCTTGGTGAGATATTGTTCAGCAGTGCCGATTTAAGGCGCATGACTCCTGATCCGTATAAACGTACACTCTTAATGCGGTAACACTGCAGGAGACATGGTTGTGAAACTCTTCCGGAGGAAGGTTTTTAGGGGTTTTACAGGCCTTAAGAATGTCAAAGTGCTAGTCCTTGTACAGCCTGTTCTGACAGCTTTAGGAATGGAAGAATCTTTTGCGTTCCTGGATTCAGCGAAAAACCTTTAAACCGGCAATCGGTGATCAGTTCCGAACTTTTGAAGGATTTTCAAGAATTGTCCTCAGGATCGGGATAATCATCGCCTACAATTATCGGGGCTTCAGTCGGAACCTGTCATTCGATACCTTAAAAACTCCCTTCCCGGGTATCCCGAATAACACCGGCAATTCAGTGTTTTCCCGCTCCGGAATCCAAACTGTCAGAAGTTTCCGGAAAAGAACGGGAAAGACTTGCATGACAGGCATCAGGCCGGGGAGGTTTGTTATTTTTTTCGGATACTATAACGACATAAATTCCGCAATTGTAAGTATATGTAATTGTTACATGTGTCAAAGTATTCATCAAAAAACGTCAGTTATAAAATAACTTAACTGATGCAACTGCTCAAAATTCAGCCATTTTGATCCGTATTGTGTCCGTATACTAATTCCTGATACAAAAATGGGTAAAAAGAGTTTTGAGGATACAGTGCAAACTCGTTTTTTGTGATCGAGATCGGCGACCCAGGTAATATTCTCCTTTTTAATGGGTTCATTTTTCAAAAATGTGGTAGTATTGAATGTAACAAA